>USBY01000006.1 GCA_900553015.1 uncultured Clostridium sp.
GTGCTATCTGCAACATTGTCTATCTTTATTGAACCTTCTACAAATGTTGTTCCTGCTGGAATTGTATCTTTTACTATTACATCTCCTGCTCTTGTTCCATCATTTCTTACTTTTATTCTATATATTATTTCATCTCCCTCGCGGACTTTGCTTCCACTTGTTGGGTCTGAATCTTTATGTGCTGTTATATTTGCTTTTGTTACATTTGTTGTTACTTCATTTGTTGGTTCATTATCTATTGTTGCTTGGTTTGTTAATGTTTTACTATATTCGTTATTTGCTAACTCATCTACTATTCCAGCAAATACTACATCTATACTTCCATAAGCTGGTACTTCTACTGGTATTCCATTTTTTAAGTTTTGCTCTGTATATACTGTTCCTACCTGTATTAATGTATCATTATCAAATGTTATTCCTGCTGGTAATGTATCTCTTACTGTTACTGTTTTTGCTAGATTTCCATCATTCTTTATTCTTATTGTATATGTTACTTTTTCTCCTTCTATTGCTTCTGTTTTGTCTACCAATTTTTCACTGCTTATTATTGCTTTATATATTGGTGTTTCAAAACTACTTGTTGTTTCTTCACTTGTTTTCTCTGGAGCTAATAACTTGATACTTCCCCTTACATTGTTTGTTATCTTTTCTTGGTTCATATCTAGTCCAACATATACTACTTTGAATGTTTTTGTTATATTGACTGTTCCCTTTTCATTGTAAGTATCTATATCTGATACATTTTCTTTCCATGTTATTGTTCTATCTGTGCTGTTGTATGTTCCTCCTGCTAAGTCAGATTTTTCTTCATCAATTTCATATGGAAGTGTATCTACAATTGTTACCTCTGCATTTCCTATATAGTCTGTTACATTTGCTGTATATGCTACAGTGTAACTTATTTCTTGGTTTGCAGATGTTATTCTTTCGGTTCCAGTCTTTGTAATATTATTTGTTATAGTTGGTACTTTTAGTATGTAGTAATATGTTACTTCTATTTGATTTACTGTCATTGTTCCTTCTGTATTTTTGCTATCTTCTACTAATTTATATATGCTTCCATCCTTTTGTATCATTTCTTTTCTGTAATTTGTATTTGTATTGTAACTATCATCTACATATCCTGTTATTGTCTCTTGATCTAATAAGACTTTATTTGAATCTTTTTCTAAGTAATTTATTAATACTTTTGCTGGCTTTAATCTGTAATAATAGATTACTTCTTGTGGTTTTCCCTCATTATATTTTTCTATGTTTCCTGTAGCATTTGCTGGTAATTTTTCTGCTACAAGTTCATATTTTTCATTTATGTTCTTTGCTTCTTCTGTACTATATGAATCTCCTTCTTTTCCTTCTATTACTATATCTTGAACTTCTTGACCTTGAGCATTTGGTACTCTTGTTGTTGTAGTGCTTCCATCTGTATTCATTATGTAGTAATGTACTATTACTTTTCCATATTTATTTGTGTTTGTTACTGTCTTATCTGTAACTACGCTATCATAGTATTTTAAGTCTCCTTCTGTCTTCTCTTCTTCTGTTAATGTATATACTATCTCCTGGCTGTTACTATCAAATTTTGGTAAGCTTTCAAATACATCATTCCATTTATTTGGATTTGATTGGTCCTGTGTTGTAGTTGTTCCTGATGTTCCTGGTTTTGCTAATTCTTTTGTATATTCGCTTCCATCACTTCCATGTAATTTGAAGACTACTTTTGTTGGACGTTGTCCAAGTTTGTCTGAGTCATCTTCCCATACCTTACTTACAGGAACACTTACTAAAAAGTTTGTTTGCGTATTACTTTTGGCTTCTACTTCTTCAAATTCCTTTTCTGGTGTTTTTGTAATAACTTTTCCTGTAACTTTATTTTCTATATTTGTTGTTTCTTGGTTGATTCCTTTATATACAACTTTTATAGACTTTGTTATATTAATTTCTCCACTTTCTGGATTATCATAAGTATTTATTCCTTCTATATTCTCTGTCCATGTTAAGGTATGTGTGTTTTCGTCATATACTCCTCCTGCAAAATCTGATTTAGATTCATCTATTTCATATGGCAAAGTATCTACTAGTCTTACTTCTACATTTCCCATATAATCTTTTATTTTGGCATTGTAAGCAATATTATATGTTATCTGATCACTTAAATTTTCTACTATATCTGTCGCTGTTTTTGATATATTTTGTTCAGAAGTTGGATCTTTTAATTGATAATAATATATTACTTCTATTGTGTCTTCTGTCATTGTTCCTTTTGTGTTATTTGTACTTTCCACAAAATTATATCCAGTAAATTCTTTTTGTTCTGTCTGGTATTCATCAAATACCTTTCCATTTATTTCATAATTTTCTTTTTCATTTATTACTTTATTTGTTCCTTTTTCTAAGTATTTTACTGTTACTTTTGTATCCTTTAATACATAATATACACTAACTACATTTTGTTCTTCATTAGATGTTACCGTTAATGGTAAACCAATAACACCATCTTTTAAGCCTTCTAATCCTTCTGCTGCTCCTTCTTCTGCTGTCATTAGCCTATATCCTGGTTCAATTTTTTCTGTATATTCAGAAAAGATATAATCTTTAGGTAGTTTTATATGTTCTTCTTTTTCTGTATCTTCTATGCCATTATAGTAATATTTTATTGTACAGTCATATTTTACTCTTTCATTATAAAAGACTATTTTTTTATCTGCTACTTCTTCTCCATCTTTATAAACAATCAAATTTCCGCTATCATTTTTACTGATTTCAAAATATATCATATTTTCATTTAATTGATATTCAGGCTCTGCTGGTGCTTCAAGTTCTAATAATCTATATTTTCCTTCTTGCAACAATATTGCTTTATGACTTGATGTTGTATTCCAAGTATAATAATCCTCGTAAATTCCTTCATCATTTTCTTTTTGTAATCCCATTTTAGCATTTCTAACATAGTCATTACTATCTATGTCCTTCTTTTCGAAAAATACATTTATCGCTTCTGTTGGTCTTCTATAATAATTGCTAACAGTAATCTTCTGTACGGTTCCTGCTTCTAGCATACCTTCACCATCATTTGTTATAGAAGAATAATAATAATTTGGCGGCATACTATCTAAATCTTCTGATATTTTATAATTTGCATTATCTAAATTATCATTTCCATTGGTTGTTCCAACTAACATTGCAATCTGATCTTGGTTTATTTCTATACTTGATGATGTTTCAGAAGTAGGTTCATAGTCTATATACCATTTATACTCTTCTATATCTACTCCATCTTTACTTAATTCTGTATTAATCTTAAAGTTTTCAACTGGCGCATTTGGAGTTGTAACTTCTTTATCTATAACTAGATATACTCTTTCATCTTGAATTATTATAAATGTTGCTGGTTTTGTTTGCTCTCCATTTACTACAGAGCCAGATTCAGACTTTTTATAAGTAAAATTAACAGTATTATCTACTTTTATAAAGTCTTGCTTTTCTTTATCTACAACTGCTGTTACATTAGCTTTAAATTTTATATAATATTTTTTTCCATATGTCATTTTATCATAATGACATAAAAGTTCTTTCGTTCCATTATTATATGAAAATTTAGAATATTGTCCCTTATCAGCAATATATGTATCCGTATCTTCTACATATTCTCCTAATTCTACAGAATCTTCTATAAGCGCTGTTTCATTTGGTATAATATCAGATACATTAATATCAAAAGCATCATTATAATAATCCGGTTCTAAAATAACAGTATATGTTACATCATCACCAGTAAATACACTTTCTTTATCAACATATTTGTTTGCAATAACATGTGTGTCTATTGGTATAAATTCTGCTGTTACACGTGTATCACATTCTATATTTTTAATACTATTATCATCTTCTTTTATCGCAAATGATAAATATAAATAATTTGCATAATCTAAGTTTTCTTCATTAGGAATTGACTGTAATGTTGTTATTATCTCTTTTGGTTCACCTATTTGCATTAAATAAAATTCTTTTGTCTCCGGATTCTGCCTCATTTCATAATCTTGATAATAATAGGTATACTTAGCATTTATAAAATTATAAGGATCATCTGGATTTTGTAACTCTAATACTAATGGTATCCAGTTTACCCCGTCTAAAGAAACTTCAATTTCTAGATTAACTAACTTATAATCTGAATCGTTTTTCCAACCTAATATAACTTCATCACTATTAAAGTTTTTTATTTCTTTGCTTCTTGTGATTATATCATCATTATCGTCTATTTCTTTAAAATCTGTTCCAGAAAAATCTAAATCATCCGGAGCATTTTTATCTTCTTTAATATCAGGAACTATCTGAGGCTCTGTTTCATCATCTTTAGTTTGAATTACATTTTCTATTGATGCTGTATGATTTTCTCCTTGTATTACTACTATCTTACTATCATACAAATATCTACCGTCATTTAATCTCCAATAATATTTTAATTCATACCATCCTACATCTTCTAGTCCAAAATTAACCATTCCCGACCATTTTTCGTTATCCAAACTTTCTTCTGTTATTCTTGTTGAATTATCATAATTAAGTTTAGGTAGCTGTGTTATCTGCCCGTCTTCTAATGTTGTTTGCTCATATTCAACATCTAATTTATAGACTTCGACTTTTGTTAATCCTTCTGATGCTCCTCCAATCATTTTTTGATCATATAAGGCATCAAATTTTGTTGTACTATCCATAGTTTTTTCATCTTCTGGGTACCTTCCCCACATTGCAAATTTTGTGTTTGGATTAGTACTTACTTCTTGTGATTCATATCTACTTGATGTTCCAAGATTTGTTATACTTGTAGTCGTGTATAATGTATCTAACCAATGATTATAAGTTTCTCCTTTATATTTAAATTCCTCTCCATTACTATTTTTATAAGTTATCTTATTATTTCCATCTTTATCTATAGATATTTCAGTATAGTTACCTGCATCAATAAATGACATTGGTAATAATCTTAACTTTCTATTTCCTATGGTTACTCCATCATCATTTGTTATTTCTATTTTTACCCAACTTTTTCCTGGTGCAAATTCATAACATTTATATATATCCTTTGTATCACCTGATTCTTGTATTTGTTGATACAATGCTGCAGAAATATTATCTGTACTTTTAGCAGGATTTATAATCGTTAATACTGGGGCATTATATTCGCTTTCTCCTACTACATTGGTTGTCAAAATACCGTAATCTATATTAAAGTCCGCTATGAGTCCTCTACTATTATTAGTTTCTTCGTCTATTTTCCAAACGATATTATTATATATAGAATCTGAATTGTCCTTACTAGTAAATTCAAATTGTCTTGTAATATCTCTTATCGTGTCATATATATAATTATTTTCCTCTGCATTTGCAGTTGGTGAATATGGATCTTCTGATTGAATATTATAAGTTTGATCGTCTGCAGTCATTATATAATCCCAATGTTCTAGAAATATAGTCGATGCAGACGCTTGTGAGTAACCTTTTATCATATCTTGATTTGTATCCCAGTTTGTTGCTTCTGTAAAAACCTTTAATTGTGGATATAAACCTTCGTTTTTAACCCATACACTGTCATCACCCATATTAATAATATTTCCATCTTTACCTGTCAAACCTGGTGTTCCGTTTTCTAAAGAAGAACCTTTAGTATACACCCCTGTAATACCTTCTATTTGTCCACTATAATTTGAATTACTTTCTACAAAGCCTATCCCTCTTTCTCTCATACCTGTTGTTTGTTTATCATAAAAACAATTTATAAAATTACTTTTTATTTGTGTATAGCTTCCTATAAATCCTCCAATAGTTGTTGTATTTGTAGCTGAATTTTCCGTATCAGTATTTATTCCTCCAACTTCACCAGCGGCATAACAATTTATAAATGTTGAACCTGAAAATTCTATTATTTCATTATCTATTTCTAACGAAACTTTTTCTGTAGCTTTTGTTGCATCATGTCCAACAAATCCTCCTACATACTCTCCTGAATATTCCATACCGACCATAGATGTTGAATAACAATTTTTAAAAACTGCTGCATTTGTGGATTCGGTTGAATTCATATATCCTATAAATCCACCTATTGCTTCACTTCCTTCTATTATTCCAGATGTATAACAATTTTCAAAATATGCACTAATAGATTTATTTCCCTTGTCATCATATAAGCCTAAGTCTCCTGAATCTCTAGAAACATCTCTTCCTATAAATACACCTGTTAGTGTACTAGCATAAATTGTATTATTAGTAAAACAATTTCTTGCTATCAACTTACTTCCACATGAAATAAATGCACCTGAATCATCCCATGTGGAAAAGACTTCACTATCTATAGAATAACAATTTTCTATCATTATTGGATATACACTCTTATTAAAATATGCCTCAGGATTTTTAGGAAATTCTGCATCGTACTTAACTTTAAAATCTGTTCCTCTTGAAAAAGTACAGGCAGCGAACCCACCAATGTGTGCTGTTCCTAAAATTAACATATTTTTACTAAAACAATTTTTTATAAAAACACTCTTTTTAGTTGTTCCATTTGTTCTTCCGTATAAGTCCTCCAACATTTGAGACACTACTCATAATAAATCCATCACTTACATTAACATTTTCTAAAAATAGTCCTGTATTAGATGTTGAATCATTTACTACTCCTACTAAAGTTCCTATATTATTTCCATTTGAAACAATAAATACCGACTTAAAGCTTAAATTTTTTACTATTAATGAACTTTTTACTTGTGAGAAAAATCCAGTCTGTCCCAAATTATTTGAATAACTATTTCTAAAATTATATATTGTATGTCCATTTCCTTCAATATATAATATTCCTTTTGTATCTAATTCTATTGATGACCAAACAATATTATTGTTTCCATTCAAATCTATATCATTTAAAAGGTTTATTTTATATGAATTATTTGAATTCTTGTCTTTTGCAATAGTATCTAAAACCCATCTTAATTCTTCTGCAGTTGAAACATCTATAACATAATAATCGATAGTATTTTCTACTGTAACATTTTCTGAATTTTGTCCATCTATATAGGAATCTGTGTATGTATTTTCTTCGATTTTTAATGCAGTTGGTGAATTTGTTCCATTTGTAAAATCAGTCCATGTTATTGCTTTTCCAGAATTATCAGTTGTAGTTCCATTCCATGGAGTTATATTAAGACTAGAAGTATCTGTCCAGTTAAAATATTGATTACCAGAATTTATAGGCATTCCAGCAATTTTAGTATCTAAAATATTTGTTGAAACAGCATTTTCTCCAAAGACTTCTTTTTTTATTTCATTCCATCTATTTAATTGGAATTGGCCTATAGTCTCAAAGCCAAGTTTTTGCGAATTTTTACCATTAATACTACTAGTATTAGTTACTATAATTTGGCTAATTACTATTATAAGTATCAATAGTACAATTGATATTGGCAATATAATTTTTTTATTTTTCTTTAAAATACCGGTGTGTGTGTGTGTGTGTGTGTGTGTGTGTGTGTGTACAGCGCCAACGTTTTCCGGTTCTTTATATTTAGTGTTCTTATTCTGTTTTCTCATCCGTATACACCTACTTCTCCTATAATACCTTATTATATTAATTTTACTTATTATATAAATATAAGTAAATAGAGCATTGCTTCAAATATTTGAAGCAATGCTCTATCAGTTTACGGATACTATTTTTAGTCATTTTATATTATTTTTTGATTACAATATACATTTTACTTTTAATTTTCTAAATTACTAACAATTTCTTCTATAATCTCTTCTGGTAAAGTAAAATCTGTATTTGCGAAACCTATTTGTGGCTTTAGTCTCTTTTTTGTATTGTGAAAATCTGAACCTATTGTTACAAATAAGTTGTTATCTTTTGCAAATTCACGCCACTTTTTGGTTTCATCAAACTTTTTGTTATCCTTATCTACATACAAATAATATGCTTCTAGTCCATCCGGCTTTAGTTCTTTAATTATGTTTAATATATCCTCTTCTGTTAAGTTATCTTCATGTTCATATGCAACAGGATGGGCAAGAACTACCTTACCTTTTGCTGCTCTTATTATTTCTCCAGCCTCTCTTGGAGTTACTGTAACCTTCTCCACATATGCAGGACAGTTTTCATTCATTATTGTTTCTATAAATTCACCCTTAGCTGGAATATGACCAAATTCTTCTAACAATTTATCCTTATTAGCTGGATTATTTGTTAAATCTATCGCTATATGTGCCTTTGTAACAGCACCAATTTTGTCTAATTCCGTAAGGTTTACACAGTATCCTAACTCTACTAGTTTCTTTGCAACCTTATGCAAATAGTCATGTCTAGCATTTCTTATTTGTTTAAGCTTTTCCTTAAATTTTGCATCCTCTAAATCAAAATTATATCCTAGTACATGAATACCACTTTTCTTAGTTTTAGTTGATATTTCTACCGCTGGTATTAGTTTTATATTTTTGGTTTTCGCATATTCAAATAATTCGTCAGTATATGCATCTATAGTATCATGATCTGCAATCGAAATAACAGATACACCATTTTTTACTGCTTCATCGATTACTTCCATTGGTGTTAACTCACCATCTGATATGCTCGTATGTATATGTAAATCAATTCGCTTAGTCATATATATCCCCCTTTTTATTTGATATAACACAAAAAGCTAATGTCATTATAGACATCAGCTTTTTACTACTATAGGGAAAAAGGAACGCCCCAATCCCTAAATTACATATTTCTTAATTATGAATACTCCTCCACCTAGTGCTATAACTACTAGTGCTGCTATTCCGATATATAATTTTGCATCACCTAAAGCTACTGTAAGCATTACTGGTGCATCATCTATATCGTCTTCGTCTTCTTTAAAGTTATCTGGCACAGAGTCTATATCTGGTGTATTGCTATCATTATAATCTTGACTTATTTCTGCTATATTTGTTTTTAATCCCATATTATCTTGGTCATTTATCCATGTTAAGATGATTGATACTGTTGCACTCTCTCCTGGTTGTAATAATGTATTTTCTAGTAATTTTGTTGCAACTCTTTCCCTTCCATTTAATGGTTCTCTTGTGTACCAATCTGGATTATCTTCTTGTACGAATCTTAATCCTTCTGGGATATAATCTGTAATTTCTTTTGCGTATCCAGCAATTTCACCTTCATTTGTTATTTTGATTTGGAATTCGAATTTTACTGTTACTTTGTTTATATCTCTTCTTCCTAAATCAACTTTTGCTGGTGGTTCTGGATCTTCGTCACCTGTATGTCCTGTTTCTTGTACAGTCTGTGTTCCATCTTCATCTATTATAATAGCTTTACTTACCCATTTTTTAAGAGCTAAATCGAAGTATTTAACTTTTACAAATTCTTTATCTAAGTCATCTTCTTCGTTCCACTCATTATTGTTATCTGGAGTAGAATCTATATCATCAATTGGATCTCCAGAACTATCACTATCATCAGCGATTTCTGCTGTATTTACTAATATTCTATCTGATGTATTAGGTTCTGTTACTTGGAATGCAATTTTTACATCTCTGTAATCAGGATTATTTTCTGTTAGGCCTTTTTCTGGATCATATGCTTTTATTAGATTATCTCCGTCATTTTCTTCTTGTGCTTTTGATAAATAATCTGTTGTTACACTTTGTCCATCTTCTGATTCTTGCCATCTATATTCCCTATTTATAGGGTTATCTGGTAAGAATTTTAGACCATCTGGAATATCGTCCTTTACTTCTGTTGCATATCCATCTATTAATCCTTCATTATATATTCTTATTGTATATGTAACTACATCTCCGTTTTCTACCTCTACTGGATCTTTTGTATGGTCATATTTAATATTTCCATCTTCACCAATGCTTAATTGTGGAATTCTTGTAGTTACTTCTTGGTCATCTACTGCAGTAATGAATTTTCTTAATGCCAAGTCAAAATATACTACTCTAACTTTCTCGAAGTCATCATCGTCTTCTTGTCCTGGTACATATTCGTTGTTTATTTCGTCATCTTTATAATTTGGTAATTCTTCATCACTTGGAACTTGCATATTGTTTGTTTCTGAATCTCTGTCTATTACATCATTTCCTTCAGAATCTTTAGCTTCTGTTATTTCTGCTAAGTTTGTTAATTTCTTACCAAATTCTGCAGTATCTTTTACTCTACATGCTATTTTTACATCTTTATATGATAAGGTTGTTCCATCAAAAGCTTTTATTAGATTTTGATTTGAAGTTGTTGCTGTAGAAACTGGGATGCCTCCTCTTTCTTCTGATAAATAATCTGTTGTTACTGTTTTTCCATCTTCTGAAACTTGCCATCCATATTGTATATTTGTTTCGTTTTCTGGTAAGAACTCTAATTCTTCTGGTAATTTATC
This sequence comes from uncultured Clostridium sp., assembly GCA_900553015.1. GTDB lineage: Bacteria > Bacillota > Clostridia > TANB77 > CAG-508 > Merdicola. Next base: position 10,410 of record USBY01000006.1, read on the forward strand.
TACTATTTGATTTGCATATCCATCTATTGAACCTTCATTATATACTCTTATTGTATATTCTACAATATCTCCTCTTGCCATATCTACAGCTTTCTTTGGATGATTATATGTTGCTGTTGTAGATGTTCCATTTGCTAAGTTTGTTACATCTACAGATGGTTCTCTACCTATTAATGTTGTTCCATTTTTTCCTGATATAAATTTTCTTAATGCTAAATCAAATTCTTGGATAATAACTTTCTCAAAATCATCATCGTCTTCTTGTCCTGGAATATATTCTTTTCCAGAATTTATTTCGTCATCTTTATATGTTGGTAAATCTGTATCTGCTGGTAATGTAAAGTTTCCATTTGGTACAGAATCCCTATCTGTTACTGCTCCACCTTTACTGTCTGTTTCTTGTGTAATTTGAGCTAAGTTCGTAATTTTCTTTAATGCTTCTGTAGAATTCTTTACTCTACATTTTACTTTAACATCTTTATAATCTAATGTAGTTCCATTATATGCACTTATTAAATTATTTGCATTTTGATCTCTATCTGCTGCTTCTGATGAATAAGCAAGCTTGTTAGTTTTTATTACTCTATTATTGCTTGGATCTATTCTCCAACCATAACCAGCATTAAAGTCTGTTTCTTCTGGATAGTTCTCTACATCATTTATAAATTCTAGTTCTGCTGGTAGATAATCCGTAATTTCACCCACATAACCATCTAATTCACCTTCGTTATATACTCTTATTGTATATGTTACTATATCTCCTGGTTTTACTGCTACTGGTTTTTTGTTGTGGTTATATGTAGCTGTTGTAACTTTAACTCCATCAACTGTTTTATTTAAATTAGATACATCTACTGTTGGCTCTCTGTTTATTTCCTTACCATTAACCTCAGAAATAAATTTTCTTAATGCTAAATCAAATTCTCTTTTTGCGACTCCAACTTCTTTTTCTCCACTTAATGGTGTTTCTTTCTTTTCTACTGCAACTAATGGTTGTACAGTATCTGGATTTTGTGTTGTTGTCCAAAATCCTTTTGATGAAGTTCTATATGAACCTGTATAACTAAATTTAATTTTTGTTATATCATCTATATTTGATGATGGAATTGAAATATAAAAACTTTGTCCTACTAAGTCTTTTATTGTTGTTCCATTTGATACTGCTTGTTTACTTGAATTTAATAATGTGTATTTACCATTTAAGTCTGTTCCATCTTGGTCTGTGAATTTAGCATTTAATTCGAATGGTAAATCATTATTTTTATTTATTTTATATGGTCCTACAATATAATTGCTTCCATCTAATTCTACTGTTGGATTAAGTGTTGAATCTAATGTTATTGGTTCTTCTACTTTTCCGTTATGTGTTTTGTAATATTCAATATTTTCTGTACTCTTAGCTGTCTTTACCATATATTGATATAGTTTTTCCATGGCATCAGCTCTTGTTTGGTTAACATCTGCCATTGTTGTATATGAACCTACACCCTTTTCTGCTATAGCTATTTCTTGGAATGATGGTTCTCCTGCAAAATCTACATGGTAAATATCAGCATTTTCATCTGATTTAGTGTTTGTAAAATACCATAATGCCATTTGTTGTACTACATCTATATCATCATCTGTCAATTCTTTCTTTAATGACTCACTCATTCCAGATGCATTTAGTAAATCTTCTCTATCTTGTGCAGCTTGCTGTGTTTTTTGGTTTTGAACCTCTACTGAATCTCCTGATTTTGCATAATATGGTATATATGCATGGTCTAGGATCCATGTAGCAGCATAATAGTAATCATCGTTTTCGAAGATTGTAGGTACTAAATTTGATTTATCTGCAAAGTCTACCATCTTATCATATGTTTGTTTAAATGAATTTGGTGTTGCTGTATAGAAACCTTTTTCAGCTTTTAAACAGTATATTGTATTATCGAAATTCATTGTAGTTCCATCATTTTCGTATACAATTACTTTCCAAACTCTTTTATTTCCATTGTTTATTCTATATCCATATTGTTTTCCGTTTGTTTCTCTTCTATATTCACTTAGTCCAAATGTAACTGGAGTTGTAGCTGCAAATACTGATGTTCCCATAGCTAATGCTAAAAGCATTACTATGATGCTTACAGCTATTTTCTTAATAAGTTTCATAGTTTCGTTACCATCCTTTTTCTCATAAATACTGCTAAGTGTATTTTACTATATTCTAAATAATAGTCAATAGCAAAAAATAGCAGTTTTTTATGGTTATTTTTTTGTGGCTTTAACCTGCTTACGGATACAGTTTTTGCTATATCCAGCCTCTTTTAAAAATCCACATTACAATTATATTACATTTTTGTTAAGTTTACAATAATTTTGGAATAATTTGCTAAAAAAAGGGAATTTGGGACGTTCTTTTTTTTTCCTCTGTTTTCCGAAAAAAAAGACTCCTAAAATCCCGGTTTATCCGGGATTTTAGGAACGTCCCTTAATCACTATTGATTATAAAACATATCTTTTAATTGCCCAAATTCCACCTGTTAACATTGCTACTACTACAAATCCTAAACCTATATATATTTGTGTATCACCTAGTGCTACTGTTAACATTACTGGTGCATCATCTATATCATCTTCACCATCTGTAAAGTTATCTGGTGTTGAGTCTATATCTGGTGTATGACTATCATTATAGTCTTGGCTTATTTCTGCTATGTTTGTTTTTAATCCCATATTATTTTGATCATTTATCCATGTTAATAGTATTGATATTGTTGCACTTTCTCCTGGTTGTAATAATGTATCTGCTAATTGTTGTGTTCCAACTCTTTCTCTACCATTTAATGGTTCTCTTGGGTACCATAATGGATTATCTTCTTGAATAAATCTTAATCCTTCTGGGATATAGTCTGTTACTTCTGTTGCGTATCCAGCAATTTCACCTTCGTTTGTTATTTTAATTTGGAATTCGAATTTTACTGTTACTTTATTAATATCTTGTCTTCCTAAATCTACTTTTGCTGGTGGTTCTGGATCTTCATCTCCTGTATGTCCTGTTTCTATTATGTTTTGTGAACCATCTTGATTTGTAACAATTGCTCTACTTACCCATTTCTTTAAAGCTAAATCAAAGTATTTAACTTTTATAAATTCTTTATCCAAGTCATCTTCTTCATTCCACTCATTGTTGTTATCTGGAGTAGAGTCTATATCATCTACTGGATCATTATTTTCATCTCTGTCGTCTGCTATTTCTGCTGTATTTACTAATATTCTATCTGATGTATTTGGTTCTGTTACCTTAAATGCTATTTTTAAATCTCTATAGTCTGGGTTTGTATCTGTTATTCCTAATTCTGGATTAAATGCTTTTATTAAGTTTGCACCTTCTGTTTGTTCTTGTTCTTTAGATAGATAATCTGTTTCGATTGTTGTTCCATCTTCTGATAACACCCATCTATATTCCTTATTTATCTCATTGTCTGGTAAGAATTCTAATCCATCTGGTACATCATCTTTTACTTTACTTGCGTAACCAGCCATCATACCTTCATTAAATATTCTTAATGTATATGTTACTATATTTCCATTTTCTACTTCTACTGGATCTTTAGTATGATCATAATGAATATTTCCATCTTCTCCGATACTTAATTGTGGTATTCTGTTTGTTATCTCTGTATCATCTACTGCTGTAATAAATTTTCTTAATGCTAGATCAAAATATACTACTTTTACCTTTTCGAAGTCATCGTCATCTTCTTGACCAGGTACATAGTCTTTGTCTATTTCGTCATCTTTATAATTTGGTAAATCTTCGTCTGTTGGTATTTCTACATTATCTGTTTCAGAATCTCTGTCTACTACATCATTTCCATCTGAATCTTTTGACTCTGTTATTTCTGCTAAGTTTGTTAGCTTCTTACCAACTTCTGCATTATCTTTTATTTTACATGCTATTTTTACATCTTTATAATCTAATGTTGTTCCATCAAAAGCTTTTAATAAGTTTTGTCTTGAAGATGTTTCTTTAGCTTTTGATAGGTAATTTGTTGTAACATGTCTTCCATCACTAGATACTTGCCATTCATATTCTTGGTTTATTTCATGATCTGGTAAGAATTCTAGTTCTTCTGGTAAATAATCTGTTATTTCATTTGCATATCCATCCATTGAACCTTCGTTATATACTCTTATTGTATATATTACGATATCTCCTCTTTGCATATCTATAGGATTTTTTGGATGATTATATGTAGCTGTTGTAGATGTTCCATCTGCTAAGTTTGTTACATCTACTTGTGGTTCTCTACCTGTTAATGTTGTATCATTTTTACCTGTTATAAATTTTCTTAATGCTAAGTCGAAATATACTACTTTTAATTTTTCGAAATCATCATCATCTTCTTGACCTTTGAAGTAATAATCTTCATCTGCTAAATCTTCTTGATTATTATTTCCAGTATAGTCTTCCATATTATCTTTATTTACATCTGGATGTGTTCCTGGAACAGAATCCCTATCTGCGTTTTCCTCATTTGTTATTGTTACATTTGATTCTGCATCATATTCTTCAGAAATCCATGCAACATTTGTTAAGATTTGCTCTTTATATGTTGGAACTGCTGTTACTGTACATTCTATTTGTATTGTTTCTGAATCTAATGTAGTTCCATTATATGCGTCAAGATTGTCTGTATTTGATGTTCTCTTTAATTTTAATAAATTATCTGTTTCACTATAAGAATCTAATTCAAAGTTTCCAGATACTACTCTATTAAATACTAGTCCTGTTGGTAATTGGTCTTGTATTTTTGTTGCTCTACCTGGCTTTTGTCCTTCATTATATATTGTAAGATTGTATATTACTTTGTCACCTGTTGTTACTGCTACTGGATCTTTTCTGTGGTTATAACTTGCTGTTGTTCCAGTTGTAAGTGAACTTGTATCTATAACTGGGACTCTAGTATTTTCAACATTTTCGCCATTTACTTGTGTTATATATTTTCTTAATGCTAAATCAAAGTATTTTGCTCTGTTTTCTACTGTTACTGTTATTGTATTTCCACTTAAGTTTATGCTTGCTCCTGTTTGCGAATTTGTTATTTTTGCATCTGACATTTTATATGTATTATCTTCAAATACTTTTGTTACTTGCACTGTTATTGGTGCTGTTATTATTTTTTCATATCCTGCTGGAGCTTTGGTTTCTTCTATTGTTATTGTATCTGTTCCTGTAGCTGTTACTGCAATTGGTCCTATATTTATTTCTCCACTTGCATTTGTTGTTTGTGTTACTTCACCATTTGGTGAATTTATTTTAAATTCTGCACCTTCAAGTTTATTACTTGTTCCTTCTTCTACCTTTATAAGTTTTAGGTTATATTCACTTGTTTTAGGAATTAATTTATTTTCTACTGTTACTGTTATTGTGCTTCCTGATAATGTTAAACTTGCTCCTGTTTGTGCATTTGTTATTTGTGCAGTTGACATTTTATATGTATTATTCTCGAATACTTTTGTTACTTGCACTGTTATTGGTGCTGTTATTATTTTTTCGTATCCATCTGGTGCTTTGGTTTCTTCTATTGTTATTGTGTCTGTTCCTGTAGTTGTTACTGCAATTGGTCCTATATTTATTTCTCCACTTGCATTTGTTGTTTGTGTTACTTCACCATTTGGTGAATTTATCTTGAATTCTGCACCTTGTAATTTTTTACTTGTATTGCCTTGTTCTACCTTTACAAGTTTTAAGTTATATTCGCTATCTTTTGGTATTAATTTATTTTCTACTGTTACTGTTATCGTACTTCCGCTTACGCTTATACTTGATCCTGTCTGCGTATTAGTTATTACAGCATTAGACATCGTATATGTATTACTTGATAATGTTTTTGTTACTTGTACATTTATTGGTGATGTTATTATTTTCTCATATCCATCTGGTGCTTTTGTTTCTTCTATTGTTATTGTATCTGTTCCAGGTGTATTTATAGTGATTGGTCCTACATTAATTTCACCATTTGCGCTTGTTGTTTCTGTTACTGTTCCATTTGGACTTGTAATTTTAAATGTTGCACCTTGTAATTTATTTGTTGTATTACCTTGTTCTACTTTTACAAGTTTTAAATTATATGAACCTTCTTTTGGAAATGTTACTTCTTTATTACCACTAAAAGTTTTTGGTGTTCTTCCTAATTCTACTATTGGTTGTACTGTGTTATCTCCAGATTTAGTCCAATATGTTGCTGTTGTTATTGTATAATTTCCATTCATTGAAAATCTTAAACTTGTAATATTTTCTGAATTTACTGTACTAATTGGTATTCTTAAATAAAAATTACTTCCAACTAATTGTGCTAGAGTTTGACTTGTTTGGCTTTTGTTTGAATCTAATAATGTATATTTTCCATCTAAACTTTTACCACTTTGGTCTGTTATACTAAAACTTATTGTATATGGAGTATCATTATTTTTATCTATTTTAAATGGTCCTACTATATAATTACTTCCACTTACTTCTACTGTTGGTGTAGTATTTCCCATAGATATTGGTGATGAAGTACTATTAGAACTTTCTGTTGCTTTTTTTGCATTTTCTACAAGATATACAAATAACTTTTCCATCTGATCATATCTTGTTTCGTTAATGTCTTCTATTGCTTGGTATGCACTTGTTCCTCCACTATTTTTAGTAGATTGCAATACTGTTTGGAAAGAAGCTTGATTTCCAAAGTCTTTATGATATGTTGAATTATCATAATTTGTAAAATACCATATTGCTAATTGTTGTACAACATCTATATCATCATCTGTTAATTCACTATTTCCACTTATACCAGCATTTTTTAATAATGTTGTTTTGTCTGTACTTGCTGTTGATGCACTTGGTATATAAGAATGATTTAAAATCCAAACTATTTGATTATAATATTGTGATGGCACTGGTAATGGACTCATACTATTTTTATTCATAAAATCATATGATAAATCATATGTTTCTTTAAAAACTCCTGGTTCTGAAGTATAGAAACCTTGTTCTGCTTTTAAACAATAAAGTGTTCTATCATAATTTATTGCACTACCAGAATATGTTACGATTTTCCACACATATTTATCACTTACTTTATAACCATATTGTGTACTTCCTACTGGTTTTCTATATTCTTGTAATCCAAATTCTTGTGATGCAGCTTGCACTTTTCCTGTTAGCAATGCAAGTAACATTACAATTATTCCCATCATTAGTAACATGATTTTTTTATTTAATAACTTCATACAACATCAATTCCTTCTATTTTTTCTAGCATATATTATAACTCGTTTTATGGTATAAAGTCAATTACATTTTACGCTTATATTCTACTAGTTTCTTGCTGCTTACGGCTTAATATTTTTGGTCTTATTTACATTTATGTAACAAAATAGAGAGAACCATATAAGTTCTCTCTATCTATTATTAAGCATTTTGCTCTTCTTTTTGTTCTTCTTCATCTTGACCTTCTACATGAATTTTTAGATTTTTGTATCTATCCATTCCTGTACCAGCTGGTATTAATTTACCTATCATAACATTTTCTTTTAAGCCTAAAAGCTCGTCTGTTTTACCTTTTATTGCTGCTTCTGTTAATACTCTTGTTGTTTCTTGGAATGATGCAGCAGATAAGAAGCTTTCTGTAGCTAATGATGCTTTTGTTATTCCAAGTAATACACGTTTTGCTGTTGCAGGTCTCTTTCCTTCTGCTATTGCTTTTTCGTTTACTTCTTCTAAGTCATATACATTTACTAAAGAACCTGGGAATAAATCTGTATCTCCATTATCTTCGATTCTAACTTTCTTAATCATTTGTCTTCCGATAACTTCGATATGTTTGTCGTTTATATCAACACCTTGGTTTCTATAAACTTTTTGTACTTCTTGTACAAGGTAAGTATATACTCCCTCTGCTCCTTTTACTTTTAGTATATCATTTGGATTTAATGAACCTGTAGTTATTGGATCTCCGGCTTCTATTTCGTCTCCATCCATAACTTTTAGTTTTGCACCAAATGGTATTGTATAAGTCTTAGAATCATCTTTAGAAGTAATAACAACTTCTTTCTTTTTCTTGTCTTCTACTATTTTAACTTTACCAGAGATTTCTGCCATAATTGCAAGTCCCTTTGGTTTTCTAGCTTCGAATAACTCTTCAACTCTAGGAAGACCTTGTGTGATATCTGCAACACCTGCAACACCACCAGAGTGGATAGTTCTCATAGTAAGCTGTGTACCAGGCTCACCAATTGATTGTGCTGCAATAACACCTACTGCTTCTCCTATATTTACTAAGTCTTTTCTTGCTAATCCCATACCATAGCATTTACGACATACACCTTGTTTTGATCTACATCCTAGAACAGAACGTACTTTAACTTTTTCGATTCCAGCAGCTACTATTTTGTCTGCTATTGCATCTGTTATCATTGTATTAGTATCTACTAAAACTTCTCCAGTCTTAGGATCTTTTAAGTCTTCTATAACAAATCTTCCTAATAATCTTTCTCTTAAAGTTTCGATTATTTGGTTTCCTTCTTTTATGTCACATAAAACAATTCCGTCATGGCTTCCACAGTCTTCTTCTCTTACGATAATATCTTGAGATACATCAACTAATCTTCTTGTTAAGTATCCAGAGTCAGCTGTTCTTAAAGCTGTATCAGAAAGTCCTTTTCTAGCACCATGTGCAGAAATGAAGTACTCTAAGGCATCTAGTCCTTCTGCGAATGATGATTTAATAGGAATTTCAACTGCTCTACCTGTAGTACTTGCCATAAGACCTCTCATACCTGCGATTTGTCTTAATTGGTTCATGTTACCACGGGCTCCAGATTGAACCATCATGTATATTGGGTTTAAGTCATCGAAGTTTTCTTTCATTGCTTCTGTAACTTCATTTGTTGCTTTATCCCATACATTAATAACAGCATTATATCTTTCTTCGTCTGTTATTAAACCACGTTTAAATTGTTTTCTTATTTGTTCTACTTGTTCTTCGGCTTTTGCTAATATTTCTTTCTTTTTAGCAGGTACCTTAACATCTGCTGCAGAGAATGTAACACCTGCAAGTGTAGAATATTTAAATCCTGTTGCTTTAATGTAATCTAAAACTTCTGCAGATTTAGATAAACCATGTACATTTATACATCTGTTTACTATATCTCCTAAGTTTTTCTTTATAACTGGGAAGTTTATTTCTAAGTCAAATTCGTGTTCTGGATCTGTTCTATCTACATATCCTAAGTCTTGTGGAATTCCTTCATTATAAATAATTCTTCCTACTGTTGTTTGTACTTTCTTTGTTTTTACTTCTCCGTCTACTTCTTTGCTAAATCTTACATATACTTTTGCATGTATTCCAACATCATGGTTTTCGTAAGCCATTATAGCTTCATCTTTATCTTTAAAGTACATACCTTCACCTTTTTCACCATCTAAGGCCATTGTTAGGTAATAACTTCCAAGAACCATATCTAGTGTTGGTACTGTAACTGGTTTACCATCTTGTGGTTTTAATAAGTTGTTTACAGATAACATTAAGAATCTTGCTTCTGCTTGAGCTTCTGGTGATAAAGGTAAGTGAATAGCCATTTGGTCACCGTCGAAGTCAGCATTAAATGGTGTACAAACTAATGGGTGTAATTTTATTGCTCTACCTTCTACTAAAACTGGCTCAAATGCTTGAATACCAAGTCTGTGTAATGTAGGAGCACGGTTTAACATTACTGGATGATCTTTTATAACATCCTCTAATATTTCCCATACTTCTGGACTTAATTTTTCTACCATTCTTTTTGCATTTTTAATATTATGTGCAATTCCTCTTCCTACTAATTCTTTCATAACAAATGGTTTGAATAATTCTACAGCCATTTCTTTTGGAAGACCACATTGGTATATCTTAAGTTCTGGACCTACAACGATAACTGAACGTCCAGAGTAGTCAACTCTTTTTCCTAGTAAGTTTTGACGGAATCTACCTTGTTTTCCTTTTAATAAGTCTGATAATGATTTTAATGGTCTATTACCAGCACCTGTTACTGGTCTACCACGTCTTCCATTATCTATTAATGCATCTACAGATTCTTGTAACATTCTTTTTTCGTTTCTTACAATTATTTCTGGTGCACCTAATTCTAATAATCTTTTTAATCTGTTATTTCTGTTTATAACTCTTCTATATAAGTCATTTAAATCAGATGTTGCAAATCTACCACCATCTAATTGAACCATTGGTCTTAAATCTGGTGGAATTACAGGGATAACATTCATAACCATCCATTCTGGTCTGTTTCCAGATAGTCTAAATGCTTCTACTGTATCTAATCTTTTTACAAGTTTAACTTTCTTTTGTTCACTTGCTTTAGAAATTTCTTTCTTTAAGCTAGCAGATAATTTCTCTAAATCTATTTTTTCTAGTAATTTTCTTAATGCTCCTGCACCCATTTCTGCTTTAAATGAACCCTTACCATATTTTTCTTCTGCTTCATGATATTCTCTTTCATTTAAAACTTGTGCTTCCATTAAGCCTGATGTTCCTTTATCTGTTACTACATATGATGCAAAATATATAACTCTTTCTAGATTTCTTGGAGAGATATCTAGCATTAAAGCTATTCTGCTAGGTATTCCTTTAAAGAACCAAATATGTGCAATTGGTGCTGCAAGTTCGATATGTCCCATTCTTTCACGTCTTACTTTTGATTTTGTAACTTCTACACCACATCTATCACAAACGATTCCTTTATATCTAACTCTTTTATATTTACCACAATGACATTCCCAGTCTTTTGTTGGTCCAAATATTCTTTCACAGAATAGACCATCTTTTTCTGGTTTTAATGTTCTGTAGTTTATAGTTTCTGGTTTTTTAACTTCACCTTTTGACCATTCTCTTATTTTTTCATCAGAAGCTAAACCAATTTTTATTTTATCAAAGACTTCTAACTCGTCCATTTCTTGCCCCCTTGACTTTATTTTTTAGTTTCGCAAAACTATTTATTTAATTGCCCTGCCTAAATATAAAATTTAGGCAGCAATCTTTTTTAATCTAAATCTTCATCATCATCAAGATTATCTTTTGCTAAGTCATTACCATATAGGCCTTCATCATCTAAAAGTTCATCATTTTCAAATAGTTCATCACTATCTTCTTCTTTGTCTAAATCGATTTCTTCATCGTCAGCTTCTATATATGAACTTTCAATTTCGCTTTCATTTAGAACTAAATCTTCTTTCTTCTTTGCTTCATTATAGTCTATACCTTCGTCGATATCTTCTTTTAGTTCAATTTCTTTATTATCTTTTGTATATAATCTCATATCTAATCCTAATGATTGTAGTTCTTTTATTAATACTTTGAATGTTTCTGGAATTCCAGGTTCTGGAACGTTTTCTCCTTTAACAATTGCTTCATAAGTTTTAACTCTTCCTACTACATCATCAGATTTAACTGTTAACATTTCTTGTAATGTATGAGCTGCACCATATGCTTCTAGTGCCCAAACTTCCATTTCTCCGAAACGTTGTCCACCGAATTGAGCTTTACCTCCTAATGGTTGTTGTGTAACTAAAGAATATGGTCCTGTTGAACGAGCATGTATTTTGTCATCTACTAAGTGATGTAACTTAAGCATGTACATAACTCCTACTGTAATTGGTTCAGCAAATGGATCACCTGTTCTTCCATCATAAAGAATTGTTTTTCCATCTGGTGTATTTCCAGATTTAACTAATAATTCTTCTATTTCTTCAGATGTTGCACCATCAAAAACTGGTGTTGCAACATTCCATCCTAATTCTTTTGCCGCTAATCCTAAGTGTACCTCTAAAACTTGACCTAAGTTCATACGAGAAGGAACACCTAATGGGTTTAATAGGATATCTACTGGTGTACCATCTGGCATAAATGGCATATCTTCTTCTGGTAATATTCTAGAAATTGTACCTTTGTTACCATGACGTCCAGCCATTTTATCACCAACTGATATTTTTCTCTTTGTTGCTATATAACATCTTATTATTTGGTTTACACCTGGTCCTAATTCATCTGAATTATCTCTTGTAAATATTTTTACATCTACAATTGTTCCAGCTTCACCATGTGGTACTTTAAGTGATGTATCTCTTACTTCACGAGCTTTTTCACCAAAAATTGCACGAAGTAATCTTTCTTCTGCTGTTAGTTCTGTTTCTCCCTTTGGAGTAACTTTACCAACTAATATGTCTCCAGGTCTTACTTCTGCACCAATTCTGATAATACCATTTTCGTCTAAGTCTTTTAAGCTATCTTCACCAACATTTGGTATATCTCTTGTTATTTCTTCTGGTCCTAATTTTGTATCACGACATTCGCAATCATATTCTTCTATATGAATTGATGTAAATACATCTTCTTTTACTAATCTTTCATTTAAAAGTATAGCATCTTCGTAGTTATAACCTTCCCATGTAGAGAATGCTACTAATACGTTTCTTCCTAATGCCATTTCACCATTTTTAGTAGCTGGCCCGTCTGCTATTGCATCACCTTTTTTAACTTTTTCGCCTTTAACTACTATTGGTCTTTGGTTGATACATGTACCACCATTTGTTCTTTTAAATTTATTTAATTTATGTGTTTTTGTTGTTCCATTATTATATTTAACAGTGATTGCTTCACCTGTAACTTTTTGGATTACACCATCATCTTCTGCTAAAATTAATATTCCAGAATCTTTTGCCGCTCTATATTCCATACCTGTACCAACGATTGGAGCTTCTGGCATAATTAATGGAACTGCTTGACGTTGCATGTTTGCACCCATAAGCGCACGTTTTGCATCATCATGCTCTAAGAATGGTATCATGGCTGCACCAATTGAAACTAATTGTTTTGGTGAAACATCCATTCCTGTTACCATTTCTTTGTCTACTTCTATAATGTCATTTCTATATCTAACTTTAACTCTCTTATTTACAAATGTTCCATCTTCATTTAATGGTTCTTCAGCTTCTGCAATATAGTTACCATCTTCTACATCTGCACTCATGTATTCAACTTTATCTGTAACTGCATGTGTTTCTGGATCTACTATTCTGTATGGTGTTTCTATAAATCCATATTCATTTATTTGTGCGAATGATGAAAGTGCAGATATAAGACCTATGTTTGGTCCTTCTGGTGATTCTATTGGACATAGTCTACCATAGTGTGTATAGTGAATATCACGAACTTCGAAACCTGCTCTTTCTCTTGAAAGACCTCCTGGTCCTAATGCAGAAATTCTTCTTTTATGTGTTAGTTCTGATAATGGGTTTGTTTGATCCATAAATTGTGATAATTGTGAACTACCAAAGAATTCTCTTATTGCTGATGTTATTGGTTTTGTATTAATTAATGTTTGTGGTGTTACTACATCTAAGTCTTGTATTGTCATTCTTTCACGAACAACTCTTTCTAATCTTGTTAAACCAATTCTAAATTGATTTTGTAATAACTCACCAACACAACGTATACGTCTATTTCCTAAATGGTCTATATCATCTATTTCTCCTAATTTATGGTCTAAGTTTAATAGGTAGTTAATAGATGCTAATATGTCTTCTGTTGTAACATGTTTTGGAACTAGTTCTTCATATCTTTGTTCTAATGCATGATGTAAATCTTTTTCTTCTGTATTGTCTAATATGCTTTTTAATACTTCATAATTTACCATTTCTTTAAAATGTAAGTCTGAAATATCTACATTTGTTACAAAATTATGAATATTTACTGTTCCATTTCCTATTATTTTTACTGGCTTATCTTCTACTCTTACTTCTACAACATTTATACCAGAATTTTGGATTTCGTCTGCTATATCTTTTGATATAACTTCTCCTGCTTCTACAAATACTTCTCCTGTTTCTGGATTAACTATATCTGTATGTGCAATTTTTCCTTCAATTCTTGTTGCTAAACTTAATTTCTTATTGTATTTATATCTTCCTACTTTTGCTAAATCATATCTTCTTGCATCAAAGAATAATCCATTAAATAAGTTTCTAGCAGCATCTACTGTTGGAAGTTCTCCTGGTCTTAATTTTTTGTAGATTTCGATTAATGCTTCATCTTGAGTTTTTATTGGGTCTTTTTCTAATGTTACTCTTAATTTTTCTTCATTTCCAAAGAAATCAAGTATTTGTTCATCTGTTGCTAAGCCTAAAGCTCTTAATAATGTTGTTACTGGAATTTTTCTAGTTCTGTCTACACGAGCATAAAAAACATCGTTACTGTCTGTTTCATATTCTATCCATGCCCCTCTTATTGGCATTACTGTTGATGTAAATAATTTTTTACCTGTTTTGTCATAGGTAAAGTCATAATAACATCCTGGTGAACGAACTAATTGGCTTACTACAACTCTTTCTGCACCGTTTATAATAAATGTTCCGCTATCTGTCATTAAAGGGAAATCTCCTAAATAGATTTCTTGTTCTTTAATTTCTCCTGTTTCACGATTGATTAATCTTACTTTTACATGTAAACGTGTAGAATATGTAGCATCTCTTTCTTTAGCTTCTTCTAAAGAATATTTTGTTTTTTCTTCCATGTAGTAATCAAAAAACTCTAGAACTAAATTTCCTGAATAGTCGATGATTGGTGAAATGTCTTTTAAGACTTCTCCTAAACCTTCCTCGACAAACCACTCGTAAGAATCTCTTTGCACCTTAATTAAGTTAGGCATTTCTATAAAGTCTCCAACTTTTGCAAAGTCTTTTCTTGAGCTTTTTTCATGCTTAATTTCTTTTAACAACTAAATCACCTCTAAAACAAAATATAAGCAGTTTGAAAAAATTGTATATGAACATTGAAAAGTCCCTCTTGCATCTAAAATTTTATATTAATTTCCAAATTCCTGCTTTATAAATTTTTCCATTAATATATCCTTTTAAATCAATTCCTCTTTCCAACTAATATAACCGTTTTTAGGCAACAAAAAGGCATGCTGGCAATTACCTGTTTTTATCTTTTGCCAACCTACCTTGTTCTTTAAAATTACTTTTTTCTAAATATTTTAATTATTTTTACCACCTTTTAGCGTTTAAAATACCGTTTGTATCATAGCACAATTCACCATGTTTTGTCAATAAATTATGGTGAATTTATACACTTTTTTTCTGCAAGGAAAAATATTTTAATTTAACTCTTCTAGCAACTTCTTTTTCATTTCAATTATGTCATAAAAAGGAATCTTTATTCCTCTTTCAAACATGTTAATTACTTGTCTTGAATAAGCTATTACTTTCTTTTTCTCTTTCATTGAAATTTCAACATCTTTGTTTGTTGTCGTATATTTTTCAAGTATGTATTTTTCAGTGGTGGGAAATAAATTCTGAATCAAGAAAACAGTTTTCTTTCCTACTACTTCTCCAAAAACAAAATTATATACTCTATGTTGTTTTTGTTTTTTATGTTCAAGTATTGTTTTATATTTTTCATATTTAGTAGAAATAGGAACAAACCAGATTATTCGTTTATCACATTTATCTTTAAAGCAAAAATAGCATGGTCTTTTACTTCCATTCTCTTTGTTGTCCATCAAATCATACTCTTTAAATATGTCAAAAAATTCATCTTTAATAAAATAAAATTTTCCATCTTCTATTACCATTAAAATTCTCCTTTAAAGCAAAATATGGGATCTACTAAAATTTATAGACCCCACATAATAATTATCATTTTTTCACCTACTTATTTATATTCCGCAAGTAGGGGTGCGATTAACATTTTTTCACCTATACATTTATTCGACGCAAATAGGGTTGCGACTCACATTTTTTTAATAGTAGATATTAATATCTACTACTAGTATATTCATTATACTTTATTTTATTTACAAAATCAATACATTTTCAATTTTTTTGTGATAAAATTTGTTCCTTAATTCAACTTTATCTGTTTTTTAAAAAATAAAAATCACAAAAACATAATCTTCCTATTCTGCCATAATTTAATTTGTAATTTTATATTTCATATGATATACTACAAAAAAATATTATAATAATTTAAGGTGATAAAAAAATGCAAGATAATAATACAAAAGATAATAACAATCAAAGAAATTTATCTGATGCTTTTGAGGAATTAAAAAAAGTTAGGAACAATAGTATGCAGGCAAAAAAAGAAACACCTAAAGAAGTAAATGAGACTAAGCAAGTAAACAAAAATACAAATAATTCGACTTCAAAGCCTAAAAAAGAAAAACCTGCTAAACCTCCAAAAAGCAAGAAAGAAAAAAGAGCAAAAGCAGTAAAACCAAAACATGAACCAAAGCAAAAAAAATCTAACTTTAATGGTTCTTTTAGGTATAAGTTTGATACTTTAAAAAGTGATAAAAAGAAATTTAGGCAATTTATTATCTTATCTACGGTTTATTTGATAATTATAATCGCTTTAATTATTTTTATTGTTACATATATTTCTAATAAAAATAAAAAAGAAAATCCATATGGCGATTTTAGTACTTACGAAAAAAACACAAATCCATTTAATATTAGTCAAATACTGATAGATAATACAAATTCTACTAAGACAAAGGAAAAAACTTATAGGGATAAAGAAATTCCTTATTCTACTAAATATATTCAAAACTCATCTTTACCAAAAGACGAAAAAATAGTCAAGCAAGCCGGTGTCCCAGGTTTAGAACGTGTTAATATTATTAGGACATATGAAGGTTCAGATTTAATTGATGAATCTACTTCTAGTATAGATATTTTACAAGCTCCTGTAGAGGAAATTGTTGAGGTTGGTACTTCTGATTTCTTAGTAAATTATAATGTACATTTAGGAGATACAATGTATGTTATTTCTACAGTATCTTTAATGGATGCAATTAACAATGGTTCTGAGATTTGTAAAATAACAAGATATATGGATGTTGTTTTATTAGAAGTCGTTGGTGATTGGTGCAAAATTTCTTTTGATGGACAAGAAGGATATGTTCCAGCATCTTCATTAACATCACAATCTACAACTCCTGGTATCGTTTCACAAAACAAAGTACAAAGAATTGTATCTAAATTAAACTTTAATATGGCATTAAATGTTAAGAGTGGTTTATCTCTAGATGATTACAAACGTATATTAGCTGATGAGCCAAGAGATGTAAATAAAGTAATATATAGTAATGCCGAAGCATTTTATAATGCAGAACAAAAATATAATGTTAATGGACTTTTATTAGTAGCTATGGCTATTCACGAAAGTGGCTGGGGAACTTCTGCAATTTCATTAGACAAAAGAAACTTATTTGGTTATGGTGCATATGATAATGATGCATACAATTCTGCATATACATTTGATACTTATGCAGAAGGAATTGAGTTTGTAGCAAAAATACTTGCTAAAGCTTACTTAAACCCTGCTGGAATGACAATGTCAGATGGTGATACTACAACAGGAAGATATTATTCTAGTCCAACACTTACTGGAATTAATACAAGATATTCTACAGACCCTAACTGGTGTACAAAAGTCTTCTCATACATGACATATTTTTATGATAAACTATAAGTTCACTTAGCATAAAAGGGACTATAACAACAATATCATGTCCCTTTTATGAGTATAATTATTCACAAAGCAAGGAGATTCAAATGAAGAAATTGTTAAAAAAGAAAGATTTAATTATTTTATTAGTATTAATAATTATATTAATAAGTTTAATTCCTTTCTATGTTTTAAAAATTAGAGATATCATTTATAGTAATAAATTTGCAACGTATTCTTACGAAACCTATACTAACTATACTAACCCAATTTTTTCTATAGAAAAGATTGTATATTATAGTAATGCTTTTGTAACAGATAATAGTTCAGATGATAATTTTCAAAATATAAATGTTGGACAATATACAGATATAGCTATATATATTAATAATACAAATGCTTCTGACGAACTAACTGATGAAAATACAATCGCTGAATTGTATATAGATAACATAAAGGTTACAGGTGATTCTGACAAAGGTACAAGAACACTTTGCTATAAAAACCCATATTATTTTGCTACTTATAAAGGGTTACAAGAACCTGAAAATGGAAGAATTAATTTTAATATTATAACTAATAATAAAGATAATAAAGAAAGTGCATATAACAATCCTTCTTTTTACCAAGATTGTTCTAACCCAATATCTTTAGGCTACATAAATAAAGATATTGTAACAAATTATGAGATTGCAAATACAGATACTCTTTCTTTAAATGGAACTATTCTACAAAAAGCCAATATTACTTTAGAGGATTTAACTTTTAATATGAGCTTTACTATACATATAAAAAATAATAAAGGCGAAGAATTTATTTGCAATGTAGATAGACCTGTTTTAAGTGATGATACTAGTTCACAACTTCTTAATGGATATATTGCAACCCAATATTCTCCAGATAAAGGAACATCTCAATTTATAAAAATTTCAGACTAATTATTTAGTACTTTTTAAGATGTATAATTTTCACCTATTCATGAATATACATGAATAGGTGATTTTTTTTGAGGAAATTAAAATTGTTTATTATAAATGGGCTAGTTTTAACAGTTATATCTATTTTTTTACAATTAATAGGTGTTTCTTTTGGTGTATATATTTCTAACAAAATCGGTGATGAAGCAGTTGGTTTATACCAGCTATTAATGTCTACATACTCTTTTGGAATTACACTTGCCCTTTCTGGTATTAACCTTGCCTGTGTTAGAATTGTATCTGAAGAACTTGCAAAAAATTCTTTTAGTAATATAAGAAATGTAATAAAAAAATGTCTTATTTATAGTCTATTTTTTGGCAGTTTAACTTTTTTACTATTTTGTATATTTGCAAATATGATATCTACATATATATTACATGAAAAAATTTCTACTTTAACTATATGTATAATGGCTGTATCTTTCCCCTTTGCATCTATTTGTTCTTGTTTAAATGGGTATTTTTCTGCAGTTCGACATGTAGTAAAAAGTGCTGTTATACAAATACTAGAACAATTTTTTAAAATTTTATTAGTAAGTTATATGCTTAACACCATATTTGACTCTTCAATTAATTCCGCATGTAGTTTAATAGTTCTTGGCAGTTCTATAGCAGAAGGTATTACTTGCATATTAATGTTTATAACATATATAAAAGATAGAAAAAAATTATGTGGCAAAAGTAATGTATATTTACCACAAACCAGCAAAGGCATAACTAAGCGAATATTTAAGATTTCTCTTCCAATTTCGTCTGCAACATATATAAAATCTGGCCTTGCAACACTAAAACAAGTGGTTATACCATTAAAACTAGAAGCCTCTGGTTTAAATTGTAGCGAAGCTCTTTCTAAATATGGTATGATTAATGGAATGGTCTTCCCTATACTACTATTTCCTAGTACTTTTTTAAGTTCATTTAGTGGCCTACTAATTCCTGAATTTTCTTCTTTTAATGTAAGAGGAGAAAATAATGTTATACAAGATTCTATATATAAAATATTGAAATATACAATGATTTTTTCTTTTTTTATTATTGGAATATTTTTATGTTTTTCTAAAGAATTAAGTTTATTAATTTATAATAATGCTGAAATTTCAAAATATATAAAAATATTAGCTCCTGTAATTATTTTTATGTATTTAGATAGTATTGTTGATGGAATATTAAAAGGTCTTGATAAACAAGTTAGTGTTATGATTATAAATATTATAGATTTAATAAGTAGTATTTTATTAATCTCTTTCTTACTACCTATGTATGGAACTTTTGGATATTTAATTGTTATTTTTATAAGCGAGATTTTAAATTGTATTTTAAGCATATGGGTTTTAATTAGCACAACTAAAATAAAATTTAAATTTAAATTATGGATATTAAAACCCACTATTATTTTGCTTATAAGTGTTGTTATTACTAATTTTCTAAAAATAAATGCAATTGCTATTTTCCCTTTAATTATTAATATATTAATTTACAGCATTGCATATATTTTACTTAGCTTTATTTTTAAACTTATATCTAAAGCTGAAATTAGAAATTTTTTATAAGAAAAGTGGCTTCTCCACATGTGCAGATTGCTTAGCAATTGGCACGGTCCAAGCCACTTTAATCTTACCCGCTAATAAAATATAGCGATTTTGCTTACACTATAAGGACTAATAATTCGTCTTGAGTTATTAGTTCTTTTTTTAATAATTCTTCTGTAACTATATAATGCATTTTTATATCTATTTTTTTGTCATCGTTAGATATTTCCATTATATCGTGATGTTCTGCCTCATTATATGATTTCATATCTATTTCATCTAATAGACTAATGTTTTTTTCTTCTCTATTTAATAAGCAAAAATATGCCCAATATTTGTATGCCAAATTATTAGCATCTTTTTTGTTACAAATAGTAATAAAAATTGTATCTTTATTGGTAACAAGTTTTATCCCGTTAAAAACTTTGTTATTTTCTATTAATTCAATATTTATTAAAGATTCTACATCTTTTCCTAATTTTTCGTTTATTAAATTAATTGTTTCTTTTGTATTATTTTCCATATAGTTTTTTAAAGTTTGTAATTCTTTATTCACAATTAATTAGTCTCCTTTCCAGAGTTTTTACGTTAATATTAAAACATATTTAATGAATTTTTACAAGAATAAATTATCGATATTATTCGTCATCTTTCGACAATATATCTTGTTATCTTTTACCTAAGGTTAAATTTACCGTATTGGTATTATTCCCTCTTCTATACTCTATTTTTATAATTTCTCCTGGATTTTTAGTATAGATATATTCTTTTATATCATTCATAGTGTATATTAGTTTATCATCTATTTTTAATATTATATCACCTTTTATTAAACCGCAACTTGCAGCTGGACTATTTGTAGTTACTTCCTCTATATATACACCGCTATCCAATTTAAAAGTTTTATCTATATATGGAATAATATTTTTATCATATCCAGAAATTCCAATAGAAGGTTCTTCAAAATTGCCTGTAGTACTATATTTTTCTATTATTGGTTTAACTACATTTATTGGTACTGCAAATCCAATTCCTTCTGCAGTATCTATTTTTAACGAATTTATTCCAATGACTTCACCCGCTGTATTTATTAATGGTCCTCCACTATTTCCAGGGTTTATTGTAGCATCTGTTTGAATTAAATCTGTCATTAGGACTTCTTCGTTATTTTCGGTAAATTTTAGTGTTCTTGCTTTTGCACTTATTATACCTGATGTTACAGTTCTTTCGAATTCATAGCCAATAGGGTTTCCAATTGCATATACTGTTTGTCCTGCTTTTACACTAGTTGAATCTCCTAATTTTACTGCTTTTAATCCTTCTAAGTTTATTTTTACTATACTTAAATCTAAAGTTGCATCTGCCCAAACAACATTAGCATCATATGTGTTTCCATTTTCTAATGTAACATAACAACTACTATATTTATCTCCAGAAACATGCTTATTTGTTATAATATATCCATTTGATGATGCAATAACTCCTGTTCCTAGTCCTAGTTTTTCTATTCCGTCTTCTGTAAATATAGAGCTTCCCATCTCTTTAATTTTAGAAATTCCAACAACGCTATGGTTAACCTCTTCTATTATATCTTCTATTGTTGTATCTTGACTTGTAACATTTTGTACAGTTTGACTTGTTCTATCTACTTTTAAGTCCTCATTAATTTTATTTACATCTGTTCTGATATATAGTCGTATAAGTGATGCTATTAAAACTATAGTTAATATAATAATAAATGCTATGAAAAAATTTTTTCCTATATTCTTTTTCTTTCTTTTTACTCTTCTATATTTTTGCATAAAAAACCTCCTTTGGAAAACTTTTCTTAATATTTATGTTTTCCAAAAGGAAATTTTTAATACATTATTTAATTTTTTCCAACTTGTTTATTTCTTGATATCTTTTTACTTTATGTGTTGTAGTTTTATCTAATGGCTTATCTGTAATTACTATTTCTTTAATATGTTTATATGTTGGTAAATTTTTATTTATCTCTTTTATTTGTTTCCAAATAATTTGTTTATACTCATCCTCTGTTTTGTTTCCTAATTCTTTTTCTATTAGATCTTTATTATACACAATTTTTGCACAAAGTAATGTATCTGTTATATCTTTGTCTCTTGCATATACTAAACTTTCATCTATATAATCAATTTTATTAATTAAAAATTCTAATTCTTGAGGATATATATTCTTACCATTTCTTAGTACGATAATATCACTTTTTCTTCCTGTTACATATACAAAGCCATCTTTGTCTATATATCCATAATCGCCTGTATAGAACCATCCTTTTCTTAATACCTTTTTAGTTGCTTCTTTATTTTCATAATATCCAAGCATAATACTTGGTCCTTTAGCAACAATCTCCCCTACTCCATCTTTATCCTTTCCTTCAATTTTTACTTCTATATTGCATAAAGGTAAACCGACAGAGCCAGGTCTTTTTCTTTCATCACTTTCTGCAGTTATAACAGGAGATGTCTCTGTTAAGCCATATCCTTGTACTAAATCAATTCCAAGAGCATTGTAACCTTCTATCGTTTCTTTATTCATTGGTGCTGCCCCGTATAATACAACTCTTAAATATTCATCAAACTGTTTAAGAACTGCTTTAAATAAAAACTTTCTTGCATCTATATGATGCTTTAATAAAAAGCTTGAAAAACTTTTAAGTTTATTTATTAACTTTTCCTTACCACTATTTTCGATTCCTTTTTGAATCTTTTTATACATTGTTTCTAATACTAATGGAACTGCAACAAATACGCTAACTTGGAACTCTTTTAAATTATCTGCTATATGTCTTAGTCCCTCACAAAATGCAATTGTAGCACCACTATAAGTTCCATATAAAAATGTTATTGTACATTCAAAAGTGTGATGTATTGGTAAAAAAGAAAGTAATGTATCTGTTTTATATAATTTAACATGTTTAGCTATCGCACTAATATTTGAACAAATATTATTTTGCGATAACATTACTGCTTTAGGTTCATTGGTAGTACCTGATGTAAAAAGCATTATATACATCTCTTTATTATCAATTGTTACTTTATTGTATTTTTTCTTATTTGATTTTGCTATTTTTTTACCTTTATTAATAAAGTTTTCGAAATTTATTTCATCCTCGTCTGTGGTTTCATCCATACAAATTTTATATTTTATTTGTAAACCATCATTTATTGCATTTGATATAGCATCAGTATATTTTTTCTCGTATACAACTACATCTACTTCACTTCTTTTTAACAGTTTTTCTATCTCTATATCTGTTAATGCTTTATCTAAAGGTACAATTACCTTACCGGCAGTTTCAGTTCCTAAATATGTAACGCACCATTCATATCTGTTATTCCCTATAACAGCAATTCTTTTTGCATTTATAGATATAAGCGCTTCTGCCATTGCTTTTATATCTTCTGCAAACTTCTTATATGTTACTTCTTGTACTTCACCGAGCTTGTTTAAATTTAAATGCTACTTTGTCTCCAAATTTTTCATATCTTTTTACTAGCTCCCTGAAGTTTTTTATTGGTTTCCTTTCTATGTCATTTTCTCTTTGTTTTTTCATAGACATTCCCCCAAATTCTCTTAGGATGCCTTTATTCTATAACAAATGGTTAAATTGTTCAATATTTTTGTTGATTTTTAATTTCTTTAAGTATATAATTTTTTCAAGATTAATATAGGTGATTTTTATGAACAATTTTAAATTTTATGATTTAACTATTCCACAAAAATCTATTTATTTAACCGAAGAATATGCATCTGGCAGTAGTGTTAATCTAATTGGTGGTAACATTATTATAGATGAACCGGTAAATTTAGATTTTTTGGAAAAAGCTTTAAATATTTTTGTAAAAAAGAATGACGCAATTAGAATTCGTATTCATATGGAAAATAACAAACCAAAGCAGTACATAACTCCATATGAACCTTTTACTGTAAGACGAGTTTTTATTAAAGATAAACAAGAATTAGAAGACCTTAGCTTACAGGCTGTTAATAAAAAATTTGATTTTTTTGATTCTAAACTATTTTGGTTTACTCTTTTCAAGTTTGAAGATAATACTGGGGGATTAATCGTAACTTTTCACCATATCATTTCTGACGCTTGGACTATGAGTTTATTCGTAGACCAAGTAATGAATATTTATTCAAAATTAATAGCTGGTGAAATTATTGATGATTCTGATAATAATTCCTATCTAGACTTTGCAAAAAGTGAACAAGACTATTTACATACTCCAAGATTCCAAAAAGATAAAGAATTTTGGAATACTTTCTTTGACTCTGAGCCAGAGCCATCTTTAATTTCCGACCAAAAAGAAAAAATTATAGATACAACTGCAAAAAGGAAAATATATATTCTAGATAAAGAATTGTATTCAAAATTAGATGCTTTTTGTAAAGAACATAACTGTTCTCTTTATACATTTTTTATGGCTATATATTCACTATATTTAGCACGTATTAATAATAATGATTTCTCTACAATTGGAACACCTATCTTAAATAGAACCAATTTTAAAGAAAAAAATACTTGTGGAATATTTGTAAGCACTCAAGCCTTTTTTATGAAAATGAATTATGAAGAGACTTTTACAGACTTCTTAAGAGAAGTTTTAACTAACCAAATGAAATTCTTTAGACATCAAAAATATCCATATTCTACATTACTAGAAGATTTAAAAGACAAATATAATATCTCATATAATTTATATGATTTAGCACTATCTTACCAAAATGCTAGAATAGATAACACTGTAGCTAATATAAAATTTCATACAAACTGGTCTTTTAATAATAATTGTTCTGATACCTTACAAATACATTTTTATGATTTAGATGATACTGGAATAATTAATATTTATTATGATTATAAAGTTTCTAAATTTTCGGAAGAACAAATAGATAAAATTCATTCAAGAATTATGAATATGACTCTACGTGTATTAGATAATCCTTCTATCTTATTAAAAGATATAAGTATTATATGCGAGAAAGAAGAAGAACTTATAATAAATAAATTTAATAATTCTAATATTGCTCATCCTAGAAATATAGGAATTCATGAGTTAATTGAAGATGTTGCTAGTCAGTATCCTAATAATACAGCAGTTACATATAATGGCGAGCATATAACTTATAAAGAATTAATTGTTAATAGTACTAAGATTGCTACTAACCTTATCGAAAATGGTGTAAAAAAAGGAGATTGTGTAGCAGTTTTATTTAAAAATAAAGATATTAATCTTATTTGTTCATTATTAGGAGTTTTAAAAGCTGGAGCTGCTTTCTTAGCAATTTATCCTGATTATCCTAATGAACGAATTGAATATATATTAGAAAACAGTAATAGCAAAATATTAATTACTGAACAATATTTTGACAACTTAAATATAAATTGTCCAAGATTATATATTAATAAATTAAAGGATTACCCAGCTATTGGTAAATTTCCTAAAGTATTACCAGATGACAATGCCTATATCATTTATACTTCTGGTTCTACAGGAAAGCCAAAAGGAACTATGCAATCACATAATAATATTATTAATTTTGTATACTCTTTTAATCATTATTTAGATGATTCAATTACAGCTGATGACCAATTTTTATCTGTAACTAATATTTGTTTTGATGTTAGTATCGCAGAAATTTTTACAGCGCTTACTTTTGGTGGCAATTTACACTTATATAAAGATTTAAATAATAGTAGTATAGTGGAACTTGCTAAATATATTTCGGTTAATAATATTACATTTGCATACTTCCCACCTGCCATGTTGCATTCTATATATGAGGAATTAGCTAAATATCCAAAATTAGCATTAAATAAAATATTGGTTGGTGTAGAACCTATTAAAGCTTCTACTCTATCTAATTTTTATAACTTAAATCCTAATATGAAAATTGTAAATGGTTATGGACCATCTGAAACTACTATTTGTTGTACAATGTATAAATTTAAAAATACTTTGCCACCTAATAGCATAACACCTATTGGAAGTCCAATTGGTAACTCTAAAATATTTATTTTGGATAAATTAAAAAGATTAGTTCCAATTGGTAAAGTTGGCGAAATCTATGTACAAGGTGAATGTGTTGGTAATGGATATTTAAACAATCCAGAAAAAACAAAAGCATCTTTTGATTTAGAAAATAGAATATATAGAACTGGCGATTCTGCAAAATGGCTTCCAGATGGTTCAATAATGTTCGTTGGTAGAA
Organism: uncultured Clostridium sp.; assembly: GCA_900553015.1. Lineage (GTDB taxonomy): Bacteria > Bacillota > Clostridia > TANB77 > CAG-508 > Merdicola. The sequence goes on from USBY01000006.1 coordinate 36,687, forward strand.
ATGATAATCAAATAAAATATAGAGGTTATAGAATTGATTTAGGAGAAATTGAAAATACAATAAAAAATATTCACGGTGTAAAAAATTGTACAATTATATTAAATAAAGAATCTTCTGGCAATTCAACTCTAGTTGCATTTGTAATTATAGATTCATCAATAATAGATCAAGAATCATTTAGAAATATACTAGTTAATAAGTTGCCTCATTATATGATTCCAAATCAGTTTGAATTTTTAGATAAATTTCCTTTAAATACAAATGGAAAAATCGATAGAAAAAAATTATTAGCACATATAAATGATTTAGATATAGAAAATTATGAGGCTCCTAATAACGATATAGAAAAAACATTGTGTTCTATATGGGAAAAAGTTTTAGGAAAATCTAAGATTGGAATAAAAGATAATTTCTTTTCTTTAGGAGGGGATTCACTAGATTCTATAAAGATTTCTGTAGAAGCTGCAAAATATGATATAAAATTATCTGCACAAGATTTTTATAGATATCCTACAATTAAATTATTAGAAAAATATGCACTAAATGCACAAGTCCCTATTCCTAGTACAATTAATACAGTGGATTACGAAACTTTTCAAATAGAAAAAAGTTCTCCAAGTTATATAAATGGAGATATTTTATTAACAGGTGCTACAGGATTTTTAGGGGCTCATATTCTTTGTGAATTATTAGAAAAAACTAATTATACAATATATTGTTTAGTAAGGGGAGAATCTTTAGATAGTTCATCTAAAAGATTAAAAGGAAGACTACAATACTACTTTAAAGATAAATTAGATCATTATTTTAATAATAGAATTATAGTTATTAATGGTGACTTTACTAAAGAGCACTTAGGCCTTATTTATAATGCATATAATGAGTTGTGTTCAAATATACAGTGTATAATTAATGCTGCAGCAACTGTTAAGCATTTAGGAGATTATGCTGTTTTTGAAAAAACAAATGTATTAAGTGTAAAGAATTTAATAGCAGTTTGTAAAGATATTCCAAACTGCCAATTAGTACATATTTCTACGCTTTCAGTCGCAGGCAGTAATGATCCTAATGGTTCATGTAATTTTACAGAAAAGGATTTATTTGTTAACCAAGATATTAGTGAAAATATTTATATAAAAACTAAATTTGAGGCAGAAAAGTTACTATTAGAAGAAAACCAAAAAGGTCTTCCTATAACAATATTCCGTTTAGGAAATATTACTTGGAGAAGTTATGATGGTATTTTCCAACATAATCTAGAGGAAAATTTATTTTTTAATTTAATACAGTTTATTATAAAAGCAAAAAAAATTCCTCTAGAGTTAAAAGATAAAACATTTAATATAAGTCCTGTTGATGAATGCGCAAGTTTAATAGTATCTATTCTACAAAATGATAATAAATATAATGTATATCATATCTATAATCAAAATGAATTAACTTTACAAGAAATTGTTAACTTATTAAATAATTTAGGTTTTAACATACAATTTACTACTGATAATTCATTAAAAGATTTAGAAGATTCTACTGAAAATATTAATTTATCTTCTTACTTATATAAATTATTAACTAGCAAACACGAAGCAAGCAATATCAAAGTATCTAGTCCTTATACAACTAAGATATTAAAAGAAATTAATTTTAATTGGTCTAATATAAATACTAATTATTTTAAACACGGATTGGAGGAAAATTTAAATGAAAAAAACTTTGGACAAAAATTGGGCTAAACTGATTTTAGTGTATAACCTTGCCTGTATAATTGTTTCATTATTCTTCTATAAATTGGTGCCTACATTTTTATGCTACCCACCAAATTCTATAGATAATGAATTTCAAATGGTTATAAATGGACTAACTTACACACAGCAATATGTAATGATAGTTCTATGTAGTTTATTAATGGAAAATATTATATTAATACATAGTTTAAGAAAAGCAAATAAAATAAGAGCAGAACTGTTACAATCACCTAAAAAGGATGCTACAAAGTTATACTATAAACTTTCTAAAACAATATCTAGAATACCTAATTTAATATATATTGTACAAATAATAGTTCCTGTTATTATGATTGCAATAACATTTAGTTTGTTACAAGGTGAATTGTTTATTACTTTAAAAGTATGCTTACTATTCTTTTCTATGTTAACATTAATAGCAAGTATCTCATATATATTCTCTAAAAAGACTTTCCAAAATATTTTAGTAGATATATATCATGAAGTTTCTGGCTATTCTAATATAGATAGTAATTTTAATAAATATGTAAAAAGATCAAGTATAAAAAATGTTATTTTTATTGTAACAATACCTATGTTTATAGTTACTGCACTTTTAATTGCTTTATCTGGCTATTCTTCTATTATAAAAGAAACTGGTGATTTAACTTACGACTTATATAATCAGGAATTAAACTCATTAGAGCTTCCTGCACAAACGGAAGAAAATCCTTTAGATGTATTAACTAACGCTCTTTCAGCAATTGAATATAAAAAAGCTAAAGTAGATTCATATTTTATTATTGCTCCAGATGGCAATATAACAACTTCTAATGGTGAGGAATTATCAATATTCTTTACAAAATATATGAACGATTTAGCATCTACTCAACCTGAAAAAAATAGAACCTATGACTTTTATGGTGATGACTCTCAAGGAGTATTTAAAAGTATTACTATAAACGGGGAAACATGGACTATAGGTATACGTTATAATTTAGTGTCTAACACTATTTTAATCGGATTATTATCAATTTTCGCAGTATTATTTATAATTAATATTATTTTATTAAGATATTTCGCAAATTATATTGCAAATGAAATAAAAAGGGTTTCTGATGCATTACTAAAAATTGTAGAAAATAAAAATATCGACCATAGTGCTAGATTGCCAGTTGTTTCTAATGACGAAATTGGTGACTTGGTAAATGCATTTAATGAGATTCAAGACCTTACAAAGAATAATATAAATCAAATACATAATAATCAAAACATGCTTATAGAAAGAGAACGTCTCGCATCTTTAGGACAATTAATAGGTGGTATTGCTCATAACTTAAAAACACCTATAATGTCTATATCCGGTGCTGCAGAAGGGCTTACAGATTTAGTTACTGAATATGATAAATCTATTGGCGATAAAGATGTAACAGAACAAGATCATCATGATATTGCAAAAGATATGACATCTTGGATTGAAAAAATTAAAAAATATACAGAATATATGTCTGATGTTATAACTGCAGTTAAAGGACAAGCTGTTAATTTCTCTTCTACAAGTAATATTCATTTTTACATGGATGAATTACTAAAAAATATTGATATATTAATGAAACACGAATTAAAAAATGCTTTAGTTTCACTTAATATAATAAATAATGTACCTTCAAGTACCTATATTAATGGTGATATAAACTGCTTGGTACAAGTAATAAATAATATGATTTCAAATGCTATCCAATCATATAATGGTAAGCCAAATCAAAAAATAGATTTAATATTAAATGTTAAAGATAATAAAATAATAATACAAGTAAAAGATTATGGACCTGGTATTCCTAAAGAAGTTCAAGAAAAACTATTTAAAGAAATGATTACCACAAAAGGAAAAAACGGAACAGGACTTGGTTTATTTGTATCATATTCTACTATTAAAGCTCATTTTAATGGTGATATCAAATGTGATTCAGATAAAACTGGTACTACATTTTCAATTATTATTCCTTTATCAAAAACTGATAATTCTAATAAAACTGGTAAATAATTAAAGATATTAAAAGCGAAGGTAAATTGGCAAATTTTACCTTCGCTTTTTTTGTATTTTTTTTGACTTTTTTCTTGCTTTTATAGATTTTTATTTATATAATTTCTATATTAGGAGGTCTGTTATTATGAGAAAGAATCAAGTTACATCCAAAAGTGCTGATTTTAAAATAATCGCTGTAGATGATGAACAAGGAATTTTAGATTCATTATCTATATTTATGAAAAGATCTGGCTATGATTTCGTTGGCATAACAGATCCTATAGAAGCTATAAATCGCGTAAAAACAGAACATTTTGATTTAATGGTACTAGATTTTATTATGGACCCAATTCATGGTGACAAAGTTGTCGAAGAAATTAGAAAATTTAATAAAGATTTATATATTCTTCTTTTAACTGGTCACAAAGATTTGGCTCCACCACTAGAAACTATTCACGAACTTGATATTCAAGGATATTGCGAAAAAAGTGATAAGTTTGACCAATTATTATTATTAATAGAATCTGGATTAAAATCTGTAAATCAAATGAGAACAATTACTAAAATGAATGAGAATCTAGAAAAGTCTTATATGGATAGTATAGAGATTTTAAGACATACTGTAGAAGCTAAAGACCCTTATACTAGAGGACATTCAGATAGGGTTTCTGAATACGCAGTTCTATTAGGGAAAAAACTTAAATTACCTAACGAAGACATTGAAAAATTAAAAATCGGTGGTCTTTTTCATGATATAGGAAAAATTGGTATTCCAGACAGCATCCTTCTAAAAGAATCTAAATTAACAGATGAGGAATATTTAAAAATCAAAGAGCATCCAGTAATTGGATATAATATTTTAGAAAATGCTGACATGTTCAAAAATATTCTAGATATCATAAAATATCATCACGAAAGATTTGACGGAAATGGATACCCAGAAAAATTAGCAGGAACAAATATCCCTTATCTTGCTAGAATCACTTCTATAGTTGATAGTTTTGATGCTATGACATCTAGAAGAAGTTATAGAGATTCTTTACCAATGGACGTTGTAAAATCTGAAATATTACAAAATTTTGGTTCTCAGTTTGACCCAGAAATAGGTATAGTTTTCCTAGATATTTTAGATAATGATTTTAATTCTATTAAACAAATACAAGAAAAGTACTAACTTTATTTGTATTTAATATAATTAATTAAGGAGGGGATTTAAAAATGGTTTTAACTGCTTCAGAAACAAGAAAGCAAGCCAGAGAGTCTTTAAAAGGTAAATGGGGAACTGTAGTTTTAATTACATTAATATTTGTAGCATATGCTTTTATAGTTGGATTACTTTCTTCTATTCCTTTTTTAGGATTTTTAATTTCTATTGCAGCTATTGTCATTGATATTCCAATACTATATGGTTTTATGATGACTATGATGAAATTAAAAAGAGGAGAAAATGTAGGATATTTTGATTTCTTCAAAGATGGGTTTGCTAATTTTAAAAGAGCATGGTGCGTTACAGGAAGATTACTTTTAAAAATGATTGCTCCATTAATATTAATAATAGTTGCAATTGTTATAATGATCGTTTCTGTTATTGCATCTTTAGCAACTGCATTTGCAGTAGGAATAAGCTCTTCTACTTCTGTTTTAGGTGGTGCTCTAGTTGGTGCTAGTGCTTTAACAATAGTAGCTTATATTGTAATACTTGCTGCATACATATGGCTTTTTATAAAGTCATTATCATATGGTTTAGGTATGTATCTTGCAATTGATAATCCAAATATGAAACCACTTGATTGTGTTAACAAAAGTAAAGAACTTATGGATGGAAATAAAGGTCGTTTATTCTGCCTATATCTTTCATTTATTGGATGGATTGCTCTAGCTGCTGTATTATCTTTAATACCTTTTGTTGGATGGATAGCAACATTAGCTGGAACTTTACTATTAGCACCATATATTGAATTTGCAGCAATAATATTCTATGAGAACAGAGCTGGTATAGATTTTTCTGCTACAGTTGCTGAAGGTACTGTATCTTCAGAAGAAAACACAGAAGGAAATACACCAAAAACAAATGAAATAAAAGAACAATCTGGTTCTCAAGATGTAAAAGCAGAAATCGTAGATATACCAAATTTAGACCAAAATAAAGATGAATAATCGTTTTTTGGAACGTCCCTCGGGATTTGGGGACGTTCTTTTTTCCCTTTTAGGGATTTGGGGACGTTCCTCAAATCCCGATTTTTTATTTATAATTCTAAAGCAAAAACTTCTTATACATATTGTATAAGAAGTTTTTTATCTTCTATATAATTACCCTATTTTCATAGAAAGCTTTACTTTTTGTCTATCATTATCTATTCCAATAACTTTTACTTTTACAATATCTCCAACAGAAACTATATCTGATGGATTTTTAACAAATTTTTCGCTCATCTCTGATATGTGGACAAGTCCATCATGTTTTACACCAATATCCACAAATGCTCCAAAGTCAATTACATTTCTAACAGTACCTGTTAATATCATACCTTCTTTTAGGTCTTCAAATTTTAAAACATCTTGTCTTAATATTGGTTTTGGCATGTCTTCTCTAGGATCCCTACCAGGTTTAGACAACTCATCTATTATATCTTTTAATGTCATCTCACCTACATTTAGAGCTTTTGCTGTTTCGGTTAAATTTATACTTCCTAATTTTTTTCTAAGCTCTATTAATTTATCCTTATCTTTTAAATCCTCTGTTCCATAGCCTAAAGTTTTTAACAATTCTTCTGCTATTTCGTAGCTTTCAGGGTGTACTGCTGTATTTTCTAATGGGTTTGTTCCATCAGGAATTCTAATAAATCCAGCACATTGTTCAAAAGCAACTTTACCTAATTTAGGAACTTTAAGTAATTCTTTTCTAGTTTTTAACTTTCCGTTTTCATCTCTGTATTTTACTATGTTTTTAGCTATAGTTTTATTTATTCCTGAAACATATGAAAGAAGTGATGGTGTCGCAGTATTTACATCTACTCCAACCTTATTAACACTATCTTCTACAACTCCTGCTAAGCTTTCTTCCAATTTCTTTTGATTTACATCATGTTGATATTGACCTACACCTATAGATTTAGGGTCAATTTTAACGAATTCTGCAAGAGGATCTTGAAGTCTTCTAGCTATAGATATTGCACCTCTTATAGAAACATTTATATCTGGATACTCCTCTGTTGCAAGTTTTGATGCAGAATATACAGATGCTCCAGCTTCACTTACTATAGTATATAAAACTTCGTGGTCACATTTCTTTATCATTTCTGATACAAACATTTCTGATTCTCTTGAAGCTGTTCCATTTCCTATCGCAATCATATCTACATGATCTTTATTAATTAATCTTACTAATTCCTTTTCTGCTCCCTCCACATCATTTTGTGGCTCTGTTGGGTATACTGTTGTAATATCTAAAACCTTACCTGTTTCATCTATTATTGCAATTTTACAACCTGTTCTATATGCTGGGTCAAATCCCATAACTGTTATCCCCTTTATTGGAGCTCCTAATAGTAATTGTTTTGCATTTTTACCAAATACTTTTATTGCTTGCTCTTCTGCTTTTTCTGTTAAATCTGATCTTATTTCTCTATCAATAGATGGTTCTATTAATCTTTTAAAACTATCTTGAATAGTATCTTTTAAATATTGCGTAAACTGTGTTTCGCCTTTAATTATATCTTTTTCTATTTTTTCTAATATTTTATCTTCTTCTTTTTCTATCTTAACTTTTAGGAATTCTTCTTTTTCTCCTCTGTTTATTGCAAGAATTCTATGACTTGGTATTTTATTTACATTTTCACTGTAATCATAATACATTTCATAAGCAGATTTTTCTTCTGGCTTTGTAGCAGTAGTCTTTATAACTCCTTTTGAATATATTATTTGTTTAATTAGCTTTCTATATTCTGGATTATCAGATATCATCTCTGCAATAATATCTAATGCTCCCTGTATTGCCTCTTCTACAGTTTTTACTTCTTTTTCTTCATTTATATATTCAGCTGCTATTTCTTGTATATTTTTTGTCTCTTCTTGAGCCAAAATAATTTCTGCAAGTGGTTCTAAACCTTTTGCTTTTGCTACAGTTGCTCTTGTCTTTTTCTTTTGCTTATATGGTCTATAGATATCTTCTACTTCTGCAAGTGTTATAGCATTCTCTAAATCTTTTACTATCTCTTCTGTTAATTTTCCTTGCTCCTCTATAGAATTTGTAACCTCTTCTTTTCTCTTTTCTAAATTTCTTAAATAATTTAATCTTTCTCCAAAAGTTCTTAAAACTTCGTCAGAAAGCCCTCCTGTTACTTCTTTCCTATATCTAGCAATAAAAGGAATTGTGTTTCCTTCATCTATTAGTTTTATTGTATTTTCTACTTGTGATTTTTTTATATTTAATTCAGTTGCTATGATTTGTATAATTTTATCCATTTTATCTCCCTTCGGGATTTAGGGACGTTCCTTTTCCCTTTTCCCTTTTGCATTTTTCCTTTTTACTTTTCCTTTTCTATTCTAATCCTAAGTATTCATTGTAAGTACATTCTTTATCTACTACGCTTCCGTCTTTTTTGATGTCTATTATTCTATTTGCTACAGTTTGCATTAATTGATGGTCATGTGATGCAAATATCATATTTCCTTTAAATCTTTCCATTCCTTCATTTAATGCAGTAATGCTTTCCATGTCTAAATGGTTTGTTGGTTCATCAAAAATTAAGAAGTTTGCACCTGATAACATTAATTTAGATAATACACATCTTACCTTTTCCCCTCCAGATAAAACTTTTACATTTTTTAAAGCTTCATCACCAGAGAATAACATTCTACCTAAAAAGCTTCTTACATATGTCTCATCTGGATCTTTTGAATATTGTCTTAACCAATCTGTTATACTTAAATCTTGTGTAAATAAGTAGCTATTATCTTTTGGGAAATATGCTTTAGTTATAGTTGTTCCGAATGATACTTCTCCCTCATCTGGTTCTAATTCTCCTGCTAATATTTGGAACAATGTTGTTCTTGCATTTTCATTATCTGCTATTATTGCAATCTTATTATCTGTTTTTACTGTAAAAGATACATTATCTAATACTTTCTCTCCATCTACAGTTTTGCTTAAATTCTTAACTGTTAAAATATCTTTTCCTGGCTCTCTGTCTGGTTTAAAATCTATATATGGATATCTTCTATTTGATGGTTTTATTTCATCTAATTGGATTTTCTCTAATGATTTTTTTCTTGATGTAGCTTGTTTTGATTTAGATGCATTAGCACTAAAACGTGCAATAAATTCTTGTAATTCTTTTATTTTCTCCTCTTTCTTCTTATTTGCATCTTTCATTTGTTTTAATGCCAATTGGCTAGATTCATACCAGAAATCATAGTTTCCTGGGTATACCTTAATTTTTCCAAAGTCTACATCTGCAATATGTGTACATACTTTATTTAGGAAATATCTGTCGTGTGATACTACAATTACTGTATTTTCAAAGTTTATTAAGAACTCCTCTAACCATTGAATAGTTTTTAAATCCAAATCGTTTGTAGGCTCGTCTAATAATAATATATCTGGATTTCCAAATAAGCTTTGTGCAAGTAATATCTTTACTTTTTCCCTATCTTCAATTTCTTTCATTTGTTTATAATGATTTTCTGGAGATATTCCTAAATCATTTAATAAAGTAGCTGCATTTGTTTCTGCATTCCAACCATCTAATTCGGCAAATCTCTCTTCTAATTTTGCAGCTTTCATACCATCTTCTTCTGAAAAATCTTCTTTAGCATATATTTCTTCTTTTTCTTTCATAATGCTATAAAGTTCTTGATTTCCCATTATGACAGCATCTAGTACATTATACTCATCATATGCAAAGTGATCTTGCTTTAAAATAGATATTCTTTCTCCCTTATCTACTGTTACATCACCTTTACTTGGTTCTAATTCTCCTGAAAGTACTTTTAAAAACGTAGATTTTCCTGCACCATTTGCTCCAATTATTCCATAGCAATTTCCTTTTCCAAACTTAATGTTTACATCTTCAAATAATATTCTTTTACCAAAACGCACTGTTACACCATTTACAGATAACATATTTTCTCCTCCTTTTTTAGCTTGCATTATTATATACTATTTATTATAATTTTACAACTTTAGGCTTTATTTACCTTCTTCAATTATCGTTTTTCTTTCGTCTTCTATTACTTTTAAAATATGTTCATCATCTGTTTTTATCATATCTAGATATTTTAGTGCTTCTTTGTTTTCTCCATTTTTATATGCAGCTGTTGCTAAACTTAAAAAGTATGTATTTTGTATTTCATCACCTACAGGCTTTTCTTTCATATTTTTTAGTTTATCATAAAATATTTTTGCATTATCTGTTTTTTGATATTCTCTCATTATTTTGTTATATTCTATACAAAACTTACGTGATGCTAGTTTTTCTATAAATAAAGTTATTACAAAATATAATACGCTAAATAATATTACAAAAACTAATTGTGTAATTATAAATATTTTTATATCTGAAATATCAAAATATTTAAAAATAAAAATCACTATAAATTCTAATATTAAAAACACTATTAAATATACTTTATCTAATTTATCATTTTTCATTTGTTTTCTCCTTCTTTATGTTAGTATTAAATCAATAAAAGCAGATACAAAATTTACTACACTCCTATAAATTTTGTGTCCGCCATTTAAATTAATTCAACATGTCTTTCTTTTTTAACCATACTACAGAAATTATAGTAAGTAATGTTGCTATAAAAATCATTATCCAAAATCCTAATGTATTCCCCTCAAATGGTAATTTTACATTCATTCCCCAAAAACTTGCAATCATTGTTGGTACTGCGATTATTATAGTAATTGAAGTTAATGATTTCATAACACCATTTAAGTTGTTTGATATTATAGAAGCATATGCATCCATTGTACCATTTAAGATATCGCTATATACTTTACTCATTTCTATAGCCTGCTTATTTTCTATAATAGCATCTTCTAATATGTCTTCATCTTCATCATATAATTTTATATTTTTTATTTTTAAAGTTCTTTCCATAACTGCTTCATTTGATCTTAATGAAGTAGTTATATATACTAAAGATTTCTCCAAACTTAATAATTTTAAAAGCTCTCTATTTTTCATAGAATTTTTTAATACATTTTCTGCAATTTCTGTTTCTTTATTAATCTTTTTTAGGTATTCTAGATAATCTGAAGAATTGTTATACATCATTTGTAAAATAAATCTACTCTTTTTATATGTACAAAAACTTTTTACTTTCCCAGTTTCAAACTTTTTTATTAAACTACATTCTCTTAAAGTTACTGTTATGAAAAAGTCATCTCTTACTACAATCATACCTATAGGCATTGTTGCATACATATATCCACCATTTTGTGATTTCTCAGTAACTGGTATGTCTATAATGAATAATATTGTGTCATCTTCATCTTCTACGTCGATTCTGGCTTTTTCCTCATTATCTAGTGCGTATCTTATAAAGTCTTCTTTTATATTAATATTTTGGCAAACTTCTTTTATTTCTTCTTCCGAAGGATCTACCATATGTATCCATGTTCCTCTTGTATATGTATCTACACTTTCTAATTTATTTGTTTCCATATTTGTATTATATAGTTTTATCATATTATAAACCCCTCCTACTCTTTTTATTTTGTTTGCCTTGTGAATTTAAAAAGGGATTTTAAGCAACGTCCCTAAATCCCCCCTCTGTTAAATATAGGAGCTTTAATACTAAAGCTCCTATAAAACTCCTATTATTAAGTTTACATATTTTTTATTTTTTTGTCAAGTTCTTACTATAAAACTTTCTTCTTTATTATTACAATTCCTGCTACTAATACTCCTAAACTAACTATAGCAATTACTATTAATGTTAACTGTCTGTTTGCACCAAATGGTACTACAAATGTTAATACTTCTGCTTTTCCAGTATCAACCTCTTCTATATTTTTAAGAGTTGATGGATATGTATTACCTGGAATTTCTACTACTTCTTTATTCGTAGTATCTTCATAGTATGGTCTTCTACCATTAGCTATAGTCAATCTTATAACTTCTGCTATATTTTGTATTTCATCGGCATTTGATGTGTCTTCTGTTCTTGCAATAACCCTTGTAAGTGTCATAACATCTTCCAATGATATATAGTCATCACTTCTTAAGTATTGAGTTGCTTCACCTGGTAAATTAGTTAATAATATTTCATCCACTGAATTTTTAGCTTCATCAAAAGCACCAGGCTCTAATAATGTTCCCCTATAATTATCTGGAAGTTTTATAGATTCATCTCTATTTGCAATTACTTGCCATAAATCAGCACTTTGTATAGTTTTTCCTGCAACTGCATATGAACCGTTTCCTGGATTTATAGCATATGAAATCGTTCCGTATTGTTTTGTTAGTTCTACATCATATTGTAATGAATTTGGTATATAATCAATTATTGCTGTAGCTACAATTGTATTTTCGGTATTTCTATTTGAAACAACTCCTGTATAATAATATGATCTATCATTATAATCTAACTCGCTATGATTTCTTAAAGTTAAAGAATATCTTACAGTTAATGTAGAACCATATAGTAAGTTTTCATCTACAGTACCTTGTACTAATCCGCTAGATGTCATATTTCCTCTATTATTATATTTGTTTTCTTTCCATGTTAAGTTAGAAGTTGACTGATTTGTATCGAATATAGTTGTACCATCTGTAGCTGTTAATTTAATATGTGATACATTCTTTTCTAATACAATTTTTGTTCTTGGTCTCTCTATTATTCCGAAATCCACATTTTGTACTTTATATGATGTCTTTTCATTTTTCAAGTATTCAATTTCCATTGCCATTTTGGCTGTATTTGCAGTCATATATGTGTTCTCTGCTAATGTTGATAATAAGTTAGAATTACTTGTTCTTGTTGCATTTAATACAGTAGCAACATCATATTTATAATCTTTACTATATGAATTTACAGTCTCTCTTCTAGAGTAATCATCTGCTGCATCATTCTTACGTGGTGAAGTATTCTTATACCAATATAAATCTGAGTAATCTCCTTCTGTATAAATTGTAGATTTATAATCTTGACCTGTATACATTTGATTATTCTTTTGAGGATTTACTAAACATTCATAATCACCATAAGTAAATTTAATTAGATAATCTCCTGGGATATATCCAGATAATGTGTAGCTTCCATCCTCGTTACTTCTCGTTTCTACTTTATTTAAAGTATCAACATCATCGTTATTTTGACAAAGTAATTCTACTTTTACTTTATTTACAATATTTTCTCCACTTGCATATTGTCCATCACCAATTCTTTCATTATGATCTAATTTATCTTTAAGTGGTAAATCCTCGAATACAGTACCTGATATTGTTCTTTCTGTATCATCTCTTATAAGTTTTAATCCTGGTGCAACATCTGCATCATCTTCAAATACCGCACTACTGCGTTTTGTTTTTTCTGTACCATCTAGGCTTTGGTAAGCATTAGTCTTTGATTGTTTTACAAAGTTTTGAACATTAGAAGATGTTGGGTTCATGTTGTCTGGTGTTGAGTCTATATCTAATAAACCTGCAACAGCTCCTGCATTTGTTATTTTATTACCATTTAAGTCATATCTATCTGATGTATAAGTATTTCTATAACCTGCAATTTCTGCAAAGTTTTCTTCTAGTGTCTCTCCTGTTGATAGTAATTCTCTTAAGGTATCGTATGAAACTTTGTATTGCATAAAGATCCATTTCTTATCTGTTATTCCTTCATTTGCTATACCTGTTGTATGAATCTTATTATATGTCTTACCATTTCCAGATACACTACCTGAAGAACTCCAATTTATGGCTTTTCCATTCTCATCATAAGAATTTACTAATTGATATGATGTATCTGCATAATCATTTAAGTCTGTTATATATCCTGTAATTTTACCAACTGATTGGTTCTTTATTTGTATTTTATATGTTACATATACTTGTAATTTATCTGGATCAGAATCATACTGTGCAGCTGATTTATATTGTAAGTCTGTTTTTCTTAGTTTTCTTTCATAATCAGGTATATCTGTACCTCTTATCGTTACTTCTAAATCTTCTCCTGCACCATTATAATCATATGTATGGCTCTTACCATTTATTGTTACATCAACTTTTACTAAGTCTTTTCTTAAGTTCATATCAAATTCTTCTCTATCTTTTATACCAAAGTTAACGTTTTGTGTCTGTTCTGTAGTATTTGCTGCATTATATAATAATAAGTTTTGTAATCCATTTGAGCCTGTATATGCATAGATCATAAACATTTCATTGTTAGTATCATCTCTATCTGGATATTTATGATTTGCATCTACTTGTGCAAATTTATTATTAAATGAATTTCTATTTTGTGTTCCATCTGTTGCATATGATCTTTCTGCAACTGTTGTATCTACCTTATTATTACCTGTTCCAGTATATTTCTTTTGAGTTTGATATGTTGTTGGTTCATAAAGTTGTCCATTATATTTAAATCTTACATAATAACTCTTAGATGGATCTAGTTTGTCAAACTCATAGTATCCATTGTTATTTGTACTTGTTTGCGCTACTTGTTTTCTTGATGAATCAAATAATACTACTTCTATTCCTGGTAACATTTTATCGCCAGTACTTAAAATACCATCTTCACTTCCATCTTTTTGTGCTAAATTATCTTTAAATACCTTACCTGCTATTTTTAAAGTTAATGTTACTGGTATTCCATTATTACTAATAGTACTTTTATCTCCTGAAGCATTTATTTTATCTGAAGCAACAATTTCAAAGTATATCATTGTATTTGATCCTCTATAATATTGCATTGCTTGAGAACCTTTAAATCCTTTAAGCGAACTACTTAATGTAATCGTTTTCGTATAGTTATTTCCGCTTTTTGTCCATCCATTTGATTTTCCGTCTTGAATTTTTAGTCCAGTACTTGGCTCATCTACCAAAGTTACTTTTGTACCTGGAGGAGAGCTTCCTGGTCCTATATTATATATTACCCATTGATACTCTACAATGTCCCCATTGTATACATATGGCACTCCATTAGAATTAAGCTCACTTGCATCACAATATTTTTTATAGTCTGGATATGTTACACTTTTAACTGAAGCATTATTCTTTCCTTTATTATTAACTGTTATTGTTGGCACTTCGTTTACTGTAAATATTCTTGTATATGAACCATCTTCTTGCTTTCTTTGGATTGATTTTATATATTTATATTTAACTATAACTGGTTCTGCTGGTGGAACTTTTAAAGTAAGTTCTGTTGAACCTGGTACATCTTGAGTATTAAACACTGCAATTCTTTGGTTCTCTCCACCGGCAAAAAGCATTATTCTGGTTGCATGAACAGAATTTCCTGTACCTGTTAATTTTATGCTTTTAATATCCTCTGCTATATCACGAATTTTAATATAAAAATCCGTATCGTTAGCAATTTTGTCCATTCCAATTGCATTCTTAGAAGAATCTAGTATCGCTATATTTGATGTTGTATATGTTGTAGTTGCTGTTTCAATAGTTACTCCAGTAACTTTTGCGCTTCCAGTTTTCTTGATTCTATATGGTCCTAAAATAGTTTCTTTATCTGTATATTCTATATCTGGATCTCCTACTGATGTATTTGTAATTCCTCCTACACCATTTACTCTGTCTTCGGCATATCTTCTTGCTTCCTCATATACTGATGTATAATCATATTGTGTATCTCCTTTGTATCCATATATTCTTTGCCACTGTTGCCCTTTCCATTGAGATACACCACCTGTATATTCATCTTCGGAATATTTACTTCCTGCCATTATATTAAAAACACTATTGTAATTTTTAGCATAATTACAAAATACAAAGAAATTTGTAGAATACCATCCATCTATAACGCTCTGTGAACTACTGTTAGCATCTTGTATTCCAGAATTTCCATGTAACATCCAGTTTGCAATTCCTGCCAAGAAACGAGCTCTTTTTACAACATCTGAATTTGTTATTCTCTGTGCTCCTGCGGTTCCATAATATGCTCCTGATGCTACATATACATTTAAACCTGTCCAATCTGATAACTTAGTATTATATTTATTGTCTATATCTACAATTGCTTGTAACCTATATGATGATCCATAATTTCCGTCTGCTGTGTGGTCTGGGTCAAAACACGCAGCAGTTGATTTCCAAATTGTAGCATCTTGTGTTCCATCTCCTACATATAAATCAACTGTTGTTGTGTCTGTATAATCATATGATAAGAAATCAGTTGGATTAGAAAATGCTTTGTTAGCAATATCTTTATCTGTTATCCCTTCTACCACATTTGTAAATATTATAGCCATTCCTATTATTATAACTATTAATAAGGCAAGATTAATTAAGATTTTCTTTTTTGTTTCTTTATTTTCCATTCTTTCTTAACCCTCCCCTTCTTTTTATAATAATTCTAGCTATTAATACTAAGATAGCTAATATTAAGATTATTAATATTGTTATTTGTACTGCACCTGTTTTTACTCCTATAATTAATTGTGCTGTATTATTTTCACTATTAATATCTATATTTAGATTTGCATTCTCGCTTTGTACATTTGAAATATCTGCTTTATTTACAACATTCTTTCCTTCTCCTTGGCTTCCTGTTGTAGTTGTCATAGTTAATTTTATAGATTTTGTTTCTCCTGCACCAATAGTAGTATTTTCTAATTGATTTGTTGCTAAGTCATTTCCTTTACTATACCAATTTCCTGAAGTATCTTTTAATTGTAAATCACTGCTTGGTGTATCTACTATTTCTTGAATTGTCTCTGCAGTTTCTCCTTGGTTTTGTATATCTATTGTATATTCGATTTCTATTTGTGCATTTGCCATTTCCTTAGAAGCTATTTCAACTTTTGCTATTTGTTTTCTATCAAAGTTATATGTTTTTGTACTTTTATTTGTTTTTACTGTAACTTTTGTTATTGTTTTTGAAATATTTAATTTTCTAGCTGAGAATTCAATAAATCCAGCATTTATATTGTTTAAATCGCTATCTTCTACTGTTAATTCTTCTGTTGCTGCTACTTTCTTTCTTTGACCATTTTCTTCTATCTCTGCTTCTAATACATCAGAATTACTATTTTCATCAATACCATTTGCTTTGTAAGGTGATAAATAATATTTTGAAGTATCATATTCAAATATAACTCTATAATTACCATTCTCTACTTCATTAAATTCATAATATCCATTTGAACTAGAAGTAGTTTCTTGCAATATTGTTCCTGTCCCAGTAATTAATAATACTCTAATATCAGGAATATTTACTTCTGAAGAATCTTTTACCCCATCTTTGTCTGCATCATTCCATGTAAATCCATTTATCGAAATATTAGTTCCTGGATTATCTGGGTCTGGATCTGGGTTTGGCTCATCGCCACCACCTGGTTCTCCAGAGATTTCATCAACTATTTTATGTTTTATTGTATTAGATGTTTGCTCTTTTTTTACCTGCCTTGAATTTAATGTAACTGTATTTGATATTTCTGTATTATTATTTAAATATGTATTAATTGTAGTCTCGATTACTAATTTTACTTGTTCTTTTGCTTGTATTGTTGCCGGTATAGAAATAACTTGTCCATTTACAGTAAGTTCTGTCTGTTGTCCATTTTGTTCTAAGTATGCTCTATTTACTACTGCATTTTCTGGAACATCATCTGTAATCGTAACATCTGCTGCAATATCACCTTCATTTGTAATCTCTGTTGTGTAAATTAAGTTATCATCTTGTTTTACTTGATCTGCAATATTAGCTGTTTGTTCTAATTTAAATGTTGTTAAAGATTTATTTACAGTAAAATCTAATTGTCCAGATAAATACTCCTCATCATTATAAAGTGCATTACAGAATGTATAGAATGTATTTGTTTTTAATCCGTCTTCTAAAGGATTAAATAATGCATATGTATAAATAACTACTGTTTGTCCTGCTGGAATACTTTTTACTGTATATTTTAATGTATTGTCTTTGTTCTCTATTATTTCTGCATTATTTGTTGGTGTTGAATCTAATATTTGTTCTGTAATTACAACATTCTTTGTATAATAAAATGAAACTACTAAGTCATTTATATCTTCATTAGATAAATTCTTGATTTTCATTCCAAATATTGCTGCTCCATCTTCTGTTAAAGAATCTGGATATCCAGTTGTTGTTCCTGGATCTAATAAAATTTGTAGTTTAGCATCTTTTATTGGATTCTCTATAGATTTTATTTCTTTTTCACTAATAGAATCTGCAGCTATTTTTATAGTCGCTTGAGTTGAACTATTATCTCCTGCTTTCTTTACAATTACTTGGTAGTTTAATTCAACTTCTTCACCTGCACCTAAACTTTCTATTGTAAATTCTTGTTCTTTTTTGTCTGGTACTTCATAAAATCCTTGGTTAACAAGATCTTCTGTAACTTGTTTTGTCATAAATTCATAAAATACTGCATTTGTATTTGTTGCTGTAAGTTTTATATTATTTATAGTTTTATCTGTTGTGTTCGTTAATTTAATAATATATTTAAGGTTTTGCTCATCATGTACATCTTCTCCAGCTTGTAATGAAACATTTCCTTTTACTACAGATATTTCTGTTTTTATCTCTGATTCATCAACTGTAGATGCTTCTGGGTCTGCCTCATTTAATTGCATATCTTCTGTAGAAACTTTAATTCCAGACCAGTTATTTACTTCATTTTCATTTTGCTTTGCATTTGCTATAAATGCAACATATGAGCTTTTACTATATGATATATTTTCTGGTATTTTTAGGTCATACTCGATTGTTACTGTATCACCTTTATTTAAATTTGAATTATCAAATGATATTTTAAATAAATTACTATTTTCAGTTTTAGTCTCTGACCAGTTTTCATTATCTTCTGAATAATATATTTTAGCATCATCTCTGTTTATATAAACATTTCCTACAATTTCACCATTAAAGTTTGAATTAATAGAATTTTCTCCTAAAGTATATTGTCTATCTTCTATTGGTGTCATTCCAACTAGTTCAAAGTTATTTACAGTATTATCAAAATTATTTACTACTGTTTCTTTTACATGAATTGTTTGTTCTACTGTATTTGCTCTTAATTTTACTTCTTTTAACTCTTTGTTCTTTGATGTTGTTCCATTTACTTCTGTTTGCATTACAAATCCATATGGAGCTGTTATTTTTATAGGAACATTATATGTACCATTATTATCATATGTTATGGCTTTTTCATTTGTATATACATATGTAATATTAGTATCTCTTGATGTTAAGTCTTGATATGTTTTTACAGTTCCACTTATAGAAATTTGTGTGTTTGCAGTTATATCATTATTTAAATATTCTTGTTGTTCTCCTGTTACATATATTGTTAATGTTTTCGTTCCGTCAGGATTGTTTACCATATTGCTACTTTGTAAACGCAATCCATTTTCAAAAGACATACCAATTTGTTCTATATTTACAGTTTCAAATTCACTTGGGAATATTACTTGTAATACTGGATTTTTGTATAAATCGTAGTCCATATTTTGTGTGTTTAAATTTAATTTCATATTTATTTTAGATTCATTATCTATTGTATAGAATTCTGTTTTATCTATTTCCATTGTAGATTTAGTAACTGTATTATATAGGTTAATATTTTTTTCTGTAGTATTAGAGTAAATCATATTGTTTGTCTCAAATACTAGTTTTAATTGATTTATTGCTTTTAATTCATCATTGCTTATTCCATGATTACTTATAATTTTTTTACTACTATTTATATGAATATTTCCTATTTTTGCTGGATCTTTTATTACAATTTTAATTCTTGATACATTTTCATAATTTACTACTATATTTCCATTTTCATCTGCCTGTGTATCTTTATTAATAGTAATTATTAGATTTCCAGTATTTTCGTCATATATTTCTAAAGAACCTTTATCTCCTAATATTTCTGTAACTTCTGCTTTTGATATTGCTGTTCTTGTATAAGATGTTTTATTTGTTATATTTAAATTTGTTTCATCTCCAACTAAAGTGTTTTCTTTTTCTGTTATTTCTATATTTCTATTTGGTAAAATGTATTGTATTTGTACATTCATATTTACATCATAAGGTGTTTCGTATTTTTGCCAATACATATATCCTTTGCTTATATTTTCTGCACTACTTATATCTACTTTAGTTGTTTGATTTGTTTTCTCTTTCTCTAAATTATTTTCGAAAGAAATATTAGTTTCATTTAAATTATATGGTTTTACTTTTAAGTTTTGCTTTACATTAATATTTACCTTGTCTAGATTAAATTGACTTCCATATACATATATAACATCATAGTTTATATTTCCTAATAAATTATTTATCTCATTATTTTCATTTGAAGTATTTTCTTTTCTTATTAAAAGGGTTTTATTTTCCTTATCGTAAGTAAATTCATTTTCAGAAAGTTTCTTTCCATTTTCAGTTATATCTATTTCTTCTGGAATAGTTCCATTTATCTCTGGCACATTTGAACTAAATTCTACATATTCCATAGGTACTGTAATGTTATTAATTGTTCCTAGTGTATTAGTAATTACTATAGACTTTCCATCAGCCTCGATATAGTTTTCTATATTTGTTTGTAATGCTCCTTCCACATTAGATATCCATTTTAACCTTACAGCTATGTTACCTGATATATTTTTATTTGATTTCTGGCTATCAGTATATGTTCCTTCTAAAGTTATTTCTGTATCTCTTTCTAAATCAGTTAAGTTAACCTTGTCACCAGCTTTATAACTTATTTTTACAGGAATTTCTACATTTTCTGATATTTGATTAAGTTCTATACTGTTTTCTGTTTCATTTACACTTTTGATAAGTGTATTTGACTTCAATTCTTCATAATTTATTGCAAAATTTGGATTATTTAAATTGATTTTTGCATTTTGAATAATTCCCTCTTGCAATGAAATATTGAAATACAAATAATTTTCATCTTTTGTATTTACTTCAGCCATATGAACTTTATCTTCCCCGTTTTTTAAATACGCATCAAAATTAACCTTTCTATCTCCTGCCTCAGTTTTTTGATTTTCATACTCGCTAACTGCTGCAGCTACTTCTGATAGAAAAGTTCCATAAGAAGATATAATTACCATCACGATAATTAATGCTGAAATAAATTTACTGCATATACTTAATTTCTTTTCTTTTTCCATAGGAACACCCCTCATAATTTGCATAAATATATATAATAAAATATAACAATATAAAGCTTTTAGTTCAATATACTTATTTTTTGTCTTTTTTTATCGTATTAGATGCCTTTACGGATGTTCATTTCATTAAATTATTACAATTCCATTAAATATTTATTTTCTTTTTATTACACACAAAAAAAGACACTATAAAATTGTTGCTTCAATTTTAATATAGTGTCTTTATTTTTATATTTCCTTTGATATTGCTTGTTTCAGCTATGGCAAGTATTTTGCTGGATCAACTCTTTGTGAACCATTTACCCTTACTTCGAAATGTAAATGTGCTCCACCCTTAGGGTTGCTTGGTGTTGGCCTTGGACTTACATTCCCAGTATTACCTACTGTCATTATTTGTTGTCCCTGTGATACTTTTTGTCCTTCTTTTACTAATCTGCTTCCTGGTTTACCATGAGCATATAATGTGATATTACCATCATCATGTAGTATTGCTATATATTCCCCATAACTTCTGTATTTACCTATCAAATTTCCATCTAAATCGTAGTTTGGAATTGTTCCTGTTAATGTTTCTGAAATAACTACAGTTCCGCTTTTTGCTGCAACTACTGGCTTTCCATAGTTACCTCCAAAATCTGCTCCTCCATGACCAGAATATCCATAAAAACCACATGTTATATTAGCTTTACTTAACCCTGGAATTGGGCATATGTATCCTTTTGAACTTGTCCCACCATTATTGCTTCCTCCAGATGAGCCACCTCCACTATTACCTGAATTGTTGTTATTGTTTTTATTAGCATTTGCTATTTCTTCAAGTCTTTTATCAATAGCAGCTTTATCTTTTTCGAATTGGGCTAAATCTGCTTGTAGGTCTTTTGCTTCTCCCTCTAAATCATCTATGTATTTTTCTTTTTCTTGTTTAGTAGCATTTAACTCTTGAGTTTTTACTTCTTTTTCACTTTTTAATGTTTCTACTTCAGCTTTATCATTTTCTAGTGATTTCTTTGTTTCTTCTATTTGTTTTTGCTCATTTTGTATTTGTTCTAGTAAATCTAAATCATAAGAAGCTAATTCTGATATTAAATAATAATTAGATATGAACTCTGTTAAACTACTAGAAGATAGCAATAAATCTATGTAAGATACACTTCCATTTTCGTAAATTGTTACTAATCTTTCATCTAATAATTCCGAATTCTCGTCATACGCTTTTTGTTGTTCTTCTAATTTCTTTTCGTTTTCGCTTATGTTAGTATTTAATGTATCTAATTTATCATTTAAAGTATCTATAGAGCCTTGGTATTCATCTATTTTTGTTTGAATATCATCAACTTGTTTTTCTGTATCTGTTTTTGTTGTATTTACATCATTTAATTGTTCTTTTGTTTTGTCTATTTTATCTTGTAAATCTTTTGAATCTTGTGATGAAACTCCTAAAGATATATTGGTCATAATCATTATTGCTACTAGTATAATAGCCAATATCTTTTTTAACATTTGTTTCATATAAATTTCCCCTTTATAAGTATTATATTGCTTTATTTTGTACTTTCTTTTAATATTGCAACTAATAACTCATTTTCTTGTATCTTAAATGTTTTGCCTTTGTATGTATATTCTTCACCTGTCTTATATACTAAATATCCTGTATTCATCAATTTCTGAGATATTAGACTTAAAAATGTTATAGAATCTTCTTCTGACAAATTTAATTTCATTCTTACTTCATAAAATGAAAATTTTATAATTTCTCTATTCTGTGCTAGTTTTGCATTTAAATAATTATCTACAAATTCTAACGTCATTCTAATTCTCCTTATCTTTTTGCCATAATATTATCACATTTTTATTTTATTGTAAATCTATTTTTGATACCATTGTATTTTTGGTAAAAAATTTATATAATATCAAAAAAGGTTAATCGAGGTAACTATGAGAAAAATTGAATTTAATGAACTAAAGCTAAAAAATAATTGTTCTGAAGAGCAATTCTATGAAATTTATATACAAGGACTTGATTCCGTGCCTACAGAAAGTACCATCATTAGCAAACCGGAAAAAATATATGAAGTTTGTCTTTTAAATATTTTAGATGGCAAAATTATTGCTATCAATAAAAATTATATTAATAATGACAATCTTGATGGTCAAGAACTTTACTATAACTATTATATTGCAAAACAAATTGCTAATTATTTATCAGATATTCAAGATGGTATCCTTTCAGAGCAATATGAATTTATAGAACTATATAAAGAGGAACGTCTAAAAAAAGACAAATTAATTTCTGAATTAAAATTGCAAGATGAAAAAACTTTTAACGAAAAGGAGAAGGAATATAATATTATTATTAATTCCAAATTATATTCAGAATATCAAAAAATACTTGAAGAATACAACAAGTTAAAGTTAGAAAATAAAAATTTACTTATGGCTAGTCAAAAGAAAACTGGGTTTTTTTCTAAGTTAGTAAATAAAATAAAAAACAAAAAATTATCGAATGGAGAATAATATGATAGATGAAATAATAGAAAAAGCAAAAAAAGAACAAAAATCAATATATGTATTTGCTCATAAATTTCCAGATGGTGATGCAGTTACTTCTTCAACCGCAATAGTAGAATATTGTAAATCCCAAGGAATTAATGCACAATATGTTGTAACATCTCGGTGTCCGTCTATTTCAAAATTTTACTGGCGAAATTCCTATTACAGCTGATATCCCTTCTGGGAATATATCTCTTATAGTTGATACTAGCACTGTCTCTTATGCGGAAAATGATTTATTTAAAAAATCTACTCCAAAAGACACATATGTTATAGATCATCATGAATCGTCCAATGATACTATGTGCATAGAAGATGAACTGGGATTACCAGAATCTAATGTCATTAGAAATCCATCTTCAAGTTCTACTTGTGAAATTTTAGTAGATGAATTTGACACAGAAAAAATAACACCAAGTATTGCCAACAAACTTGCTTTAGGCTTAATGTCTGACACTGCAAAATTAAAATTTATTAAATCTTCTACTCTAGATAGTCTAGCAAAATTAATGGAACTAGGAGCAGATTTTGAGAAAATATCTTCTACAGGCAATAGAAAAATTAGATTAAGTGAAGAAGTTGGCTTGGCAAAGGCTTTTCTACGTGCTCAAAAATTTGAAATCGGAGATTCTTTTGGGCTTTCATTATCTCTTGACAATAAATCTGTCAAAAATTTGCTTACACATTATGGCGTGCGTAATCCTCAAAAGAAAATATTTAAAATGGCTGATATAGAAGGATGTAGTTTGACGTGTATGTGTGCAGAAAATATTGTAGGCTCATATAATTTTGAATTTAGAAATTCTTCAACATATGGTGATTTAAATGTTTTTGACCTTGCCTCACATTATTCGGGAGGCGGACATTATGGTGCTTCTGGCTGTTTGATAAATGGGAAAAATGGTAGTATAGAAGATGTATCAACCGAAGTTATACATACTGCTCAAGAAATGTACTTTAATAGTGGCAATATTAGAAATCTTCCAATAGAATCAGAGGCAAACGATAAATTAGCAGCTGTTTTTAAAGGTACAGGAAAATTATCACATCATGTAACTCCAGATGTTTTAAGAAAGGTTAATAGTTTAGTTAAAGCTGGCGCTCAATATGAATATTACACAAAATCTTTTAGAACTTATGAAGAATTCATGTTGCAAAATGAAATTTTAAGCAAAGTGCCTGATTTTAAACTAAAAGATAAATTCCCTTCTGTACGTATAAATCTTTCCTCTCAAGATATATCATTTTTAACTAAAAAATATGGTGTTTCTGAAGAGCAAATTTTAGGAAGTATTTCTGCATTCTCTAATATAAATATTAAAAATGCAAGTATTTATTTACCTAGTGGTAAAGGCACTACAATAGATAAAAATGGAAATATAAAACAAGTTTCTAGCGAAAGTTTTGAAAGAAAATCTAGTAGATAAAAGTTTATATATTAAATAACTTATAAAAAAAGCACTTTACAAAAGTGCTTTTTTATTTTGGTGCACCACCGGGGGGTCGAACCCCGGACCTTCTGATTAAGAGTCAGCTGCTCTACCAACTGAGCTAGTGGTGCAAATATTTAATTTAAGTACTTAAATAGTATAATACCGAATTTTACTTTTTGTCAAGTCCAAAACTAAAAAAGATATGAAATGCAACACTTTTTTTCATTTCATATCTTTTTCTTATTTAACTTTAAGCTGCTGGTGTACTTTCTGGCTCTTCTGGTGTTGTAGGCTCAGTAGGCGTTTCTGGTTCTGTTGGTGTCTCTGGCTGAGTTGGAGTCTCTGGCTCTGTAGGTTGTTCAGGCGTTGTTGCCGGTGGTGTTTGTGTAGTAGTTCCTTTTGTTCCTCTTTTTATTATTGTTGACATTTGGTTATATTTATCTTTTGAAAGTAATGTTCTAGATACTACTTTTCCATTTAGATATACCACTTTATATGCTTCACTATATGTACCATTATGTCCTTTTTGTACTACCTTTTCTTTACCTTGTTCTAATGTTGGATCATCTTCATATGTTGTTTGCATTGGAATACTTCCTGTAATTTTTGTTTCTATTTTTACATCGTATTCTGTTTCTTCTTTCATTCCATATATTTGGATTTTTGCTACTCCGCCACTTACAGAACTTTTAATTTTTATAGGATATTTTCTTGTATTCTTAAACTTAAAGTCTATTGCTCCATAAACAACTGTTGCATCTCTACCAGCTTTTACATAAGAAGGAACAAATTGATGATTACTTCTACTTACTATATCTAAATTTGCAAAAATAACTGCATTATATAATGTAGAAGTTATTTGGCATATTCCTCCACCAATATCATTAACAACTTTTCCACCCGCATATGCTGGTGCTTCTTTATATCCTGCTGCTACTGTTCTTTTTCCTACAACTTTATTATATGAGAAAGTTTCTCCTGGCATAACAACAGTATTATTAATCTTATTAGATGCTAATTTTAAATTAGTAGTTCTTGCTGTAGCCCCCGCATTATATGTTGTAGAAAATTCTCCTAATAAATCTGGAAAACCTTCTGAACCGATTTTATCTGTTGTTACTGATGGATGTGTAATTTTTAGTGGAATTACATATTCTTCTTTATCTTCTTCTAATAATTTTTTTGCTTCTTCCATAGAGATTGCGAAATCTATTCCATCTACATGTGGATATAATGTAAACGGATTTTGAGTATAATATGCATCTTTAGGCTCTGTATGTATCTCTGAATAAATTTTATCTAAATCAATTGGATCTGGCTCTTTATTTTTTGTTGATAACTTTATTTCTTTTTCTGTGTTTTCCACATTTTTTATTTCGTTTTCCACTTCTTGTTTTAATATTTCTGGATCAACTTCCAAACCAGCTTTACCCTTACTAATAACTAACTCTGCATTTTCTTCATCTATATCATAGCTGCTTTCTACAACTCCACCAGGTATTTGCCCATTAAGAGTATCTATTTGTTTTTCTAATTCTTCGCTATTATATTCGTATGGAATTTCTACATTATTTCTAGAAAAATATGTTTTTATAATATTAAAATTATTAACAAATATATTGCTATCTCTTCCGATATTATATGCTTTTTCTATTGCCTCATCTAATTTATAATTTAACTGTAATTGTTCAAAACTAATTGCTCCTTTATATTCTGTACCATCCTCTGTTTGAGCATCTAATTTTACAATTAAATCTTCTGTTTGTTTAGCAGTAATCTTTTCTTCTAACATGGTTTTTACTTCATCTTTTGTTTTTCCTGCTATCTCAATTCCGTTTATAGTGACACCATTTAATATTTTATCATTATTATTGTTAATCAATGCAAAAATTGTGCTAAGTACTGCTACTACTAGTAAAATAATAACAATTACACTAATTATAATAATCTTTTTCTTACTGCCTTTTTCCTTTGAATGTTTCGTAGGTTTCTTAGCAGTTGTTGGCTCTTTTTTTACTATTTTCTCCTTTTCTTCAATCATAAATATACTCCCCTTAAATCTCTTATAATATATTAAAAGGTATATCACAATATTACTATATTTTCAATATTTTTTTCGACAGTAGTAGACTTTTTTCAAATGCTTTTATATAATGCTAACGAGGTAGAAAATATGTTAGATATGTTAGGTAATTTAATAAAAAGTATTAGAACAAAAAAACATATGACAAAGACAAGTATTGCTAAACAAATAGGGGTAGATACTGGCTATTTAACACATATAGAAAATGGTGATAGGAAACCTACAGTTAAAGTTTTACAAGAAATATGCAAGGCAATAGATGTTCCTTATCAAAAGTTTTTCGCTGCATATAATCATAAAATACCACAAGAAGCAATAGATTACGAAGTTTTTAAACACACTGCTGAAGACAGGATTCTTTTAGTAGATGATATAAATGACTTACATTTTATGAAATGTCCACCAGGTCTTAATTCTGTTTCCTTTGGTATTCGACTTAATGATGACTCTAT
This sequence comes from uncultured Clostridium sp., assembly GCA_900553015.1. Lineage (GTDB taxonomy): Bacteria > Bacillota > Clostridia > TANB77 > CAG-508 > Merdicola. Next base: position 64,270 of record USBY01000006.1, read on the forward strand.
GGATAAAATCTATGACAAATATTCATATGTATTTGTAGATTTCGGGGCACCAGTAAAACCCCAAGATATTGGACTTTTTTATTACAATGGACAAATTTTGGTAAGAAGATTATTTATCTATGGAAAAAATCATATTTCGTTATATCCAGATAATCCTAAATACCCTAAAATTCGAGTAAAAGAAAAAGACACATTTTATATAATTGGAAAAATTGTGCAATAATTTTATGTTTTTTTGTAAAAAACTATTGAATATTGTTAAAGTTAAATATATAATGGTACTAATTTAATTAAGCTTTTGTGTTTTATGCTGCAAAAGTTATAACACTAATCAAAAGATAAATGAGGAGAAATGCAATATGGAATTAATAAAAAATATCTTTTTTAATACAGATAAATTAATAGAAAACTCTGTTGTTAAAATTTCGTATACAGGAAAGTTTTTCCAAGATAATTCAAACACAGAACTATATATTCATTATGGATTTGGCCTATTATGGGAAAATGTAAATGAAATTAAAATGGAAAAAACAGAATTAGGCTATCAAGCTTTAATTTATTTAAATGGTCAAGATTCATTAAATTTCTGTTTTAAAAACGGAAAAGGTGAATGGGATAATAACGAAGGTAAAAATTATGTATTTGAAATTGCACCATTACCAAAAGATCTAATTGTAGTTCAAGAATCAAGTTTAGCTGAACCACAAAAAGAGCATAAAATTAAACAAATATGGGAAAAAGTAAAATATTCTGTTGTTGCTGCAATTAAATATTTACCAAAATTATTTTCATTCAACACAAGTTCAGAAGCAGTAGAAGACGAAAATTCTTTAAGATAAATTAAACATTTCTCGGGATTTGGGGACGTTCCTAGAATCCCTTTTTTTGTTAGTATAAAAAGGATGGTAATTAACTTACCATCCTTTTATCATATATTCCATCCGCCATTTATAGAAATTACTTGACCTGTTGTATAATTATCTTCTAATAACCATTCTATACATTTGGTAATTTCTTCAGGTTTACCAACTCTTTCTAATGGAATCTCTTCTTTTATATCATTTATTTCTTCTTCTGAAAATTTATTATTCATTGAAGTATCTATAATTCCTGGAGCTATTGCATTTACCCTTATATTTGAAGGACCTAATTCTTTAGCTAAGCTTTTGGTTAATCCAATTATTCCGGCTTTTGATGTAGAATAAGCTACTTCCATTGCAGCTCCTGTTACTCCCCATATTGAAGAAATATTTATTATTAATCCATTTTTATTTGCTATCATATTTCTTACTACTTCTTGGGTAACAATAAAATTAGATTTTAAATTTACATTCATTATATTTTCCCAGTCTTCATCTGTTATATCTGTAAATAATTTATATTGTGAAATTCCTGCATTATTAATTAAAACATCTATTTTTCCATATTTAGTTATTATATTGTCTATCATTTCTTTAACTTCTATTCTGTTAGAAACATCTGCTTTTATTATATCGATATCTATATCTTCTTCTTTTAAATCACTTTTTAATTTTTTGGCTTCATTTTCAGATTTATTATAATTTGCAATTACAATATTTTCACGTGCTAAGCTTCTAGCTATATTATTCCCAATTCCTCTTGAAGCTCCAGTTACTAAAATTACTTTTTTCATTATAACACCTTCTATATTCTATTATTGCATTTTAGTATATCTCATTTGTGCTAAAAAATCAAAATATTTTGGGCAAAACAAAAAGCTAGGCAATCTTTAAAGAAAGTCTAGCTTTAAGTAATGGAGCCACTTGTCCGACTTGAACGGACGACCTACTGATTACAAGTCAGTTGCTCTACCAACTGAGCTAAAGTGGCATATGGTCATATGGTGACCCGTACGGGAATCGAACCCATGTCTCCGCCGTGAAAGGGCGATGTCTTAACCGCTTGACCAACGGGCCATAAATATAAATGAATACTAAAGATTAGTTTAGTATTCATTTGGTGAGCTATCCGCGACTCGAACGCGGGACAACTTGATTAAAAGTCAAGTGCTCTACCACCTGAGCTAATAGCCCATATGCACTGTATCCGCAGTGCTCTTATATATTACTATTTTTTTTTACGTTTGTCAACAGATTTTCATATTTTTTTCAAATTTTTTTCACTTTTTTTTATTTATTAAGCTCTTTTAATAGTTCTTCAACGTCTATTCCATGCACCATACAAGCTTCTTCTAATGTTTCTTCTCTTGATGCTGGGCAACCTAAGCAATGCATTCCTACACTTAATAATAATTCTGCCTTCTCAGGGTTTGTATCTAATAATTCTCCTATTTTTGTTGTCTTTTCGATTTGCATTTTTTTACCCTCCTTTTCACTCTAATGATATTATTTTAACATATTTTTTTATAAAAGTATAGACATTCATTCTAAATTATAGTAAAATTCCACTATGGTAGGTGATTTGTATAAAAATTTTAATCAATCTATTTTTTATTTCATTTATTATTAACTTTTTTATTTCATTTTATTCAATATATTCAATTATTAGTTTTATTACTTCTCAAGATATTCAAGGAGTCAAACTAAGTAAAAAAATTAATTCTAAATAGTGGAGGTATTATGCCCAAAAAAAGTATTATTTTGTTTTTTCTTACTTCATTTTGCTTTACTATTTTTAATTTAGCTATATTCTATCCTATTTTTACCTCTAATAATATTATTATTTCATTTGCTATTCATCCATTTAATATTTGCGATAAATATCCAGAATTTTGGCATTTTTTTAAAATATTTTACATACTTGCGCTAGTAGTAGCTAATTGTTCTATTTCTTATATGCTTATTAAAAACCTTGTTCATCTTCCTTCTCCTAGCCTAGAACAAACACATCAACAACTTACTTCTAATTTATATTTAACTATAGGTTATAGCCAAAACCAAAACCAAGATATTATCCTTCCAGATAAATCTTTATATCAGAACATTCTAATTACTGGTACTATTGGCAGCGGCAAAACTAGTTCTGCAATATATCCATTTTCAGAACAATTAATAAAATATCAAAATAGTAATCCTTCTAAAAAACTTGGTATTTTATGTTTAGATGTAAAAGGTAATTTTTATGAGCAAATTAAGTTTTATGCAAAAAAATATAATCGTCTAAAAGATTTGATTATTATTGGACTAAATTCTAACGAAACTTATAATCCATTAGACAAACCAAATTTAAATCCACTTGTCCTTGCAAACAGGCTAAAAACAATTCTAACTTTGCTTTCTCCTAACAATAGCGAATCATTTTGGTTAGATAAAGCAGAGCAAATACTAGCAGAGTCAATAAAACTATGTCGCCTTTATAATAATAACTATGTAAATTTTATAGAAATACATAAATTAGTTAATAATAAGGCATATTATTTTGACAAGATACGCTACTTAAGAAATTCGTTTTTAAAAAATAAATTTTCTACTGATGAATTATATAACTTAACTTCTGCAATTACTTTTTTCGAAAATGAATTTTTTAAATTAGATGAAAGAACTATCTCTATTTTAAAATCAGAAATCTCTAGAATTACTCTTCCTTTCATATCTGATTATAAAATTTCTAAGATCTTTTCTCCATCAAAAAACAAAATCACTTTTACAGGCTTTAGAGATCTTATCAAATCCGGAAAAATCGTAGTTCTTTCTATGAATATTGCAGAATTTACTAGCCTTTCCAAAATTATTGCAACATATTTAAAATTAGATTTTCAAGCAGAAGTCATGTCTGGACTAAATCATAAAAATAGTAGAACTGTCGCTTTTATTTGTGATGAATATCAAGAATACATTACAGCTTCAGATGCTAATTTTTTCTCAGAAAGTAGAGAAGCAAAATGTATAAACATTCTTTCTACTCAAAGTTATTCATCTTTACTAAATACTTTAAAAGACGAGTCCGCATTAAAGGTAATACTACAAAATTTAGTAAATAAACTTTGGTTTAGAACTGATGATATATTTACTATAGAAAATGCCCAAAAGCAAATTGGTAAAGAAGACAAAAAGAAAGTTTCTAAAACTATTTCGGAAAATGCTCAAGAATCTAATTATAACTATCTTATTCGAAAATTCAAGTCTAGAAGCTCCAATCTTTCTGAGAGTATAAACACTTATTATCAATATGACTATATATATGATTCTCGTTTTTTTACCCAAGAATTAGAAACTTTTTCTTGCTTAGCATTTCTTTCTAATGGAACTACCACAATTTCTCCACAAAAAATAGACATGTATCCTTATTTTAAAGAAAGGGAGTGATTTTATTAAAGTCAAAAAATTATTATTTATATTTATATTCTTGTTATCTTTTAATGTTTTTTTCATTTCAAAAACTTATGCTGCTGATCCTAAAATTGTTAGTAAACTAAATTCAGCATTCGAATCTATCGAAGAATGGTTATTAAAATTAGCAACTCCTGCAGCTGCTGTAGCTGTTGGTACAGGTGTTTTTATGAAGAAATTTAGTTTTGGTGATGACGAAAGAATGCGACTTGGGAAAAAGTTAATAAAAAACTCTTTATTTTCTTATGGCTTTATATTAGCTCTAGATTTAATATTAGCTGCCATAAAGTCACTTATGGGTTAATATTATGGAATCCAATAATTTGTCTACAACGATAGCCAACACTATAAATGAACTTATACAAAATTTATTTTCTTCTATAGATAATAATATTTATTCATACATAGATGAAATTATTTTTTTAACTCCATCTAGTATCTCTAATAATAATTTTGAAGATTTATTTACTACTTCTTCTAAGAGTATATTGGTTATTGCTAATGCTCTAATTTTAGCTTATCTGCTATATTATTGTGTAAAACTATTTTTATCTTATTATTCTGGTACACAAGTTCAAAGACCTTATCAGTTTATTTTCAAATTAATTTTATGTGCAATCATCATGAATAGCTCATATTTTATTTGCGAACAATTAATTAACATTACAGATTTAATTACACAGGCATTGCAAGAAATTGGTAGTAATTTTACTTTTAAAACAATTTCATTTAAAACATTGGTAACCGAGTTAAATTCTGTAATCTCTATATCTGGAACTTCTTTAGACATCTTTTCTTTAACTGGTATAATAAAATCTTTTTGCAGTATTGGGCTTATTTCTTTAATGTTTTCATATGCTATACGACTTATTATGGTAAAAGTATTTATTATCTTAGCCCCATTTGCAATTCTTAGTTGTTCTATCAATTCATTTAGCTGGTTCTTTAGAAGTTGGTTTAGATCATTTTTTTCACTTCTATTTATGCAGTTTTTTATAACTATTATACTAATAGTTACATTATCTTTAGACTTTTCATCTAATCTTATCTCGAAATTTTTATATGTTGGTTCAATTTATGCACTCACAAAATCAAATACTTATATTCGTAGTTTAATAGGTGGTATTTCTACCGAAATTAATACAAATCTATCTACCTTAAAATCATTTCTTAGAGCGAGGTGATATTTATCTTTATAATTCCTCAAAATTTTAATTTTAAAAACAAATTTTTAGGTTTTATTGATTATTCTACTTTAATCTTTCTTATTATATGTTATCTAATATCTTATTTAATCATTAACTTTATATTTCCTAGTTTTTATACCAAAATAATAATATTTATAATACTTAATGTCCCTCTTACTTTACTTTCTATAATTGGTTTTTATAACGAAAATATTGTATATGTTTTATACTATATTATTAAATTTTTTAAGAACAAAAATATATATTTCTATAAAAAAAATTTTTTTGATATGTAACCCCATATATTTTCTTAGTTTTGTAATTTTTTGTCGATTCTTGTTATTGTAAAAAATTTTTTATAATGCTATAATGTTGTAATTGTAGGAGGGGAACCATGAAATTAGAACAAAGTGACAAAAACTTTTTATTTTCAGAAACAAAATTACCAGATGTATTCTTTACAGAATACATGTCCCAAGCAAATGGTGATTATATAAAGGTATATTTATACATCGTTTTTCTTTCTAAATATAACAAAGAAGTTAAAATTAACGATGTTTCAAAAACATTAAATATCCCTTTTAAAACAATTCAAGAAGCCATAGCATATTGGGAAGAGCAAGAAGTTCTAATAAAGAAAAATAATGGATATATTGTAGTTGATCTACAAGAAAAAGAGTTGAATAAATTATATTCTCCTAGATTAACTTCATCTCCAGAAACAGCCCTTTCTAATGCCAAAAACCAATATCGAGCTAAAGCTATTGAAGACATCAATAACACTTGTTTCCAAGGTATGATGTCACCTTCATGGTATAATGATATCGATTTATGGTTTAATAAATATGGTTTTGATGAACCAGTTATGATTGCATTATTTAGATATTGTTTAGAACGTTCTGCATTACATAGAAATTATATTCAAGCTGTTGCAGAAGGTTGGCATAAAAACAATATTAAAACATATACAGATTTAGAGAATTATTATGCAAAACAAGAAAAATTATCATTGATAAAGAAGCAAATTTCTAAAAAACTTGGTCTATCTCGTCCATTAACGCAATATGAAAGTGCTTATATAGAAAAATGGGTGGTAGATTATTCATATACTATGGATATAATAGAAATCGCTTTAAAGAAAACAACATCTAAATCTAACTTTAATTTTGATTATTTAGATAAATTAATTTCTAATTGGCATGAGCATAATTTACATACTACAACTGATGTTAATAATTATCTTGCACAAATGAAAATTCAAAATCAAAACAAAAAGACTTTGGAAAAACAAACAAATTACAAAAGTTTCGAGCAAAGAACATATAATGATTTAGATTCATTATATGCAAATAATTAAGGAGTTAGTTTATGTCTGATAGTGTATTAAAAGATTTATTAAAAGAATATGAAATTAAACGATTACATGCTGAGCAACTTGCTGATGAAAAAAGAGACCAACTATTTAAGAAATATCCAGAATTTGAAGAAATAAATTCTGAAATTGCTAAATGTGGACTTAACCTTTCTAGAGAAAAATTGCAAACACATGATAATTCAAAAATTGATGTATTAAAACAAGAATTAGAATTATTAAAAGAAAAAAAACATAATTTCTTAAAAAGTATCAAGATGAGCGAGGATGATTTATTACCAAAATATGAATGTCCTATTTGTAATGATACTGGCTATATAGCTGAAAATAATAATTATACTATGTGTTCTTGTTTAAAACAAAAATTAATAAATATTTCTTATAATAAATCTAATATAAATAAACTAGACTTCGAAAACTTTAGTAATTTTGATATTAATATGTATTCTGATGAAGTAAATGAAGAAAAATATCATTCTTCTGTTTCTCCTAGACAAAACATATTAATAATAAAAAAGATTGTAGATAATTTCTTAGCAGACTTTGATAATCCTAAGGGAAAAAATTTATTATTTACAGGTAGTCCTGGACTTGGTAAAACATTTCTCTCTAATTGCATTGCTAAAGAATTAATTGATAATGGTAAAATCGTTTTATATCAAACTGCACCAATAATGCTTGATAATATAATTGATTGTAAATTTGGAAAGAATAATATTTCTAAAGATTTTTTGGATAATATATTTAATTCTGACCTTCTAATTATAGATGACTTAGGAACAGAGTCAATTAATAATATAAAATTTACAGAATTATTCAATGTTATTAATACTCGTATTTTGAGCAATAAAAAAACTATTATCTCAACAAATCTTTCTATCCAAAATTTATTTTCTATCTATGATGAAAGAATTGTTTCAAGAATAGTTGGTTATTATAATATTTGTAAGTTTTTTGGTGATGATATTAGGTTTAAAATAAGAAACATATAATTTGGAACATTTTTCGGGATTTGGGGACGTTCCTTTTTTCCCTATTTTAATACTTCCATTATAAAGTAATTCACCCCTTGAGCGGTTGCTCAAGGGGTGAATATTTTTAGTGGATGACTTCAGATGTTAAATATTAATATTCATCTTCAACATCTAATAATATTCTCTCTGGCAAGTTATGGCTATCAAACTCATCCAAATGATCCCTTATATATCTAAGATCCTTTTCGATGGTTGATTCTGAATAGCCACTAAAGTCTGCCACCATCTCAAGAGTCATGCCTTCCACATAAACTGCAGAGAATACATCCTCTCTCCGTTTCTGGACAGCAGTTGATTGTGATAAATCAATTATGCCTTTAATCATTCCAGTTTCCTCCTCAACAATTTATTATGCACCATTATACACTTTTTCTTTTAATTTTTCAAGTTTTATGTATACCTGTTGCCTTGTTTATACATTAAAATTGATATTGAAGAGTTTGATTTATTTCTAATATCTATATTAAAACTAAAAAAGCTATAATCATAAGATTATAGCTTTTTTCCAATTTAATTAGTTTTGAGTATATGGTAAAACAGCAATATGTCTTGCTCTTTTTACTGCTAAAGTAATATCTCTTTGATGTTTAGCACATGCTCCTGTTGCTCTTCTTGGTAATATTTTACCTTTATCATTTATAAATTTTCTTAATTGTTCTGCATTTTTATAATCTAATTCTAAATCTTTATCTGCACATAAAGGACATACTTTTTTTCTCATTTTTCTAAATCTTGGATTGAAATCGTCATCATTTCTATTGTTTCTTCTATTTTGTTTTTTGTCTGCCATTTATTTCTCCCCCTTTCTGATTAAAATGGTAAATCATCATTAGAAGTAGTTTCGAAGTCTGAATCTCCACCTGTTGGCATAGCACCAAATGCGTTATCAAAACCTCCTGAAGCTTCTGCATCTCTTCTTCCTTCTGCAAAATAAGCTTCTTCTGCAACAACTTCTGTTACATAATGTTTTTGACCTTGGTCATCATCCCAAGTTCTTGTTTGAATTCTTCCTATGATAGCAACTTGTTGACCTTTTTTAAAATATTTACTACAAAATTCTCCTAATTTGCTCCATGCTACTATATTAATAAAGTCGGCTTGTCTTTCTTCTCCTTGACGAGCAAATCTTCTATTAACAGCTAATGAGAAAGAAGCAACTAGTGTATTATTTGTTTGTGTATATCTTACTTCTGGGTCTCTTGTTAATCTACCTAATAATTCTACTTTATTCATATTTTATCCCTTACCTTTCTTTTAAAGGCCCCCGTATTATTATTTTTCTTTTCTTACTACGATAAATTTCATGATGTTGTCTTCTATTCTGTAATTTCTTTCTAATTCATCTATTGAATCTGGTTTAGCTTCGAAGTTAATTACTACGTAATATCCTTCTTCTTTCTTTTTGATAGGATAAGCTAATTTTTGTGTACCACGTTCATCAACAGATTCTACTTTACCATTATTATTAATCAAATCTGTGAACTTTGTTACTAAATCTTTTATAGCTTGTTCTTCAATAGATGGATTAATAATGATAACACTCTCGTATTTATTCATTATATTCACCTCCTCATGGTTTAATAACCCATCAACTAAATGGGTAAGGAGAAAAGATCTCTCTTTTCAGCACAGGTATTTTATCATATTTTTTCCTGTTTTGCAACTGATTACTTGAAAAAATTGACATTTTATAGTAAAATGAATAGGGATTTGGGGACGTTCCTAAAATCCCTATTTTTATATATACGTATTTTATATTATTTTATAGATAGGAGTATTATTATGTGGGATGCAATTTTAGATAGTTTAATAGATACCGTAAAGTTAATTCCATTTTTACTAATAACATATATAATAATGGAATTTATAGAACATAAAACTAGTCATAAAACTAAAGATGCTATTAAAAAATCCGGACATTTTGGTCCATTAATTGGTGGTATCTTAGGTGTTGTACCACAATGTGGTTTCTCTGCAGCAGCTTCTAGCTTATATTCAGCTAGAATTATTACTTTAGGTACATTGATTGCAGTATTTTTATCTACTTCTGATGAAATGTTGCCAATATTAATTTCTGAAGCAGTAGATGTAAGGATTATTCTTTCAATACTGGGAATTAAACTTGTTATAGCTGTTGTTGTTGGTTTTATCATTGACCTATTTTTTAGAAAGAAATTTGAAACTTCAGAAGATGAACCAGAAATTAAGGATTTATGCGAGCATGAACATTGCCACTGTGAACATGGAATATTTAAGTCTGCTTTAAAACATACTATAAATATTACTTTATATATTTTTATAATATCTTTAGTTTTAAATATAATTATATATTTTATTGGAGAAGATAATTTAGCACATATTTTAAATTCTACACCAGTAATTGGACCTATTATCGCTTCATTAGTTGGATTAATTCCTAATTGTGCATCATCTGTAATTATTACACAACTATATCTTTCTAACGTACTTAATTTTGCTACAATGATTGCAGGACTTCTTGTTAATACAGGTGTTGGATTATTAATTTTATTTAGAACTAATAAAGATTTAAAAGAAAATATTAAAATAACAGTATTGTTATTCGCAATTGGTGTTATTTTCGGAATTATATTTGATCTAATCGGATTTAACATATAATTAAATCAAAAAGAGATTACTACATATAAACATAGTAATCTCTTTTTTGTTTATAATTTTATATTCCTAATATCTCTTTTGCTCTTTTTACATCATCATTTGTTGGCACTTTTACATTTTCAAATTCATATGGAACATTTAATTCTTCCCATTTAAATTTTCCTAAATTATGATATGGTAAAATTTCTACTTTAGTAACAGTTTTTAATGATTCTATAAATTCTTTTAATTTTATTAAATCTTCTTCTTTATCTGTATAACCAGGAATTAAAACTTGTCTTATCCACATTTCTTTCCCATGTTCACTTAAGTACTTTGCAAATTCTAATTCATATTTATTAGAAACTCCCACTAAATCTTTACAGATATCATCATTTATACATTTAATATCTAATAAGAATAAATCAGTAAGCTCAATTACTTCTTTAATTTTATCTGTAATAGGTAGATTTCCAGAAGTATCAACTGCTACTTTTATGTTTCTTTTCTTCATTTCTTTAAATAATGTAATTAACGCATCTGGTTGAAGAAGTGGCTCCCCACCACTTACTGTTATTCCTCCATCTGCTTGCATATATGCTGTATATCTTTCAATTTTTTTAACCACGTCATCTATGTCATAGATAGTACCAGAATTTACATCCCAAGTATCACGATTTTGGCAATATTTACATCTCAAATTACATCCTTGTGTAAATATTACAAATCTTATTCCTGGTCCATCAACTGCTCCTAATGTCTCAAAAGAATGTATTCTCATTTGACTTTTTACGTCCATAATAATCCTCCAAATTATTTTTTGCATAAATATAGGGATTTTAGGAACGTCCCCAAATCCCTAAAAGGACTGCCCCGAATCCCTATCCTTAACTATATTCTTTCATGAATAGTTCTGTTTATAACATCTAATTGTTGTTCTCTTGTAAGTTTTATAAAGTTAACTGCATATCCAGAAACACGAACTGTTAATTGTGGGTATTTTTCTGGATGTTCCATTGCATCTTCTAATAAAGCTCTATCAAAAACATTTACATTTATATGATGTCCTGTTTTTATAAAATATCCTTGTAACATACTTACCATATTTGTAATTTGTGTTTCTCTGTCTTTTCCTAATGTTCCTGGTGTAATTGCAAATGTATATGAAATACCATCTTCTGAATATTCATATGGTAATTTTGCAATAGTGTTCATAGAAGCTAATGCTCCATTTGTATCTCTTCCATGTAATGGGTTTGCTCCTGGTCCAAATGGCTCTCCAGCTCTTCTTCCATCCGGTGTATTTCCTGTTGCTTTACCATAAACAACATTTGATGTAATTGTTAATATAGATAATGTATGTTTAGAATGTCTATATGTTATATGTTTTTGTAATTTTCTTTCAAATGTTTTTACTAATTCTACTGCTATATTATCTACTCTGTCATCATCATTTCCGTATTTTGGGAAATCTCCTTCAACTTCATAGTTTACTGCTAAGCCTGTTTCATCTCTTATTACTTTTACTTTAGCATATTTTATAGCAGAAAGAGAATCTGCAACAACTGATAATCCAGCGATTCCACATGCCATTGTTCTTAAGATATCTTCTTCTCTATCATGTAATGCCATTTCTAAAGCTTCATAAGAATATTTATCATGCATATAGTGAATAGCATTTAATGCTTTAATATATATTTTTGCAACATAATCCATCATTTGGTCAAATTTTTCCATAACTTCATCATAATCTAAATATTCTGATGTTATTGGTGCAAATTTAGGTGTTACTTGTTTTCCAGATTTTTCATCTCTTCCACCATTTATTGCATATAATAAAGTTTTTGCTAAGTTTGCTCTTGCTCCGAAGAATTGCATTTGTTTTCCTATCTTCATTGCAGAAACACAACAAGCTATACCATAATCATCTCCAAGTGTAATTCTCATTAAGTCATCATTTTCATATTGAATAGAAGATGTATCAATTGATATTTTTGCACAATATCTTTTAAATGGTTCTGGTAAATTCTTTGACCATAATACTGTTAAGTTTGGTTCTGGTGCTGCTCCTAAGTTTTCTAATGTGTGTAATACTCTATAAGAATTCTTTGTAACTAATGTTCTACCATCAATTCCCATTCCTCCGATGCTTTCTGTTACCCAAACTGGGTCTCCACTGAATAATTCGTTGTATTCAGGTGCTCTTAAGAATCTAACTAATCTTAATTTTATTATAAACTGATCCATTAAAGATTGTGCTTCTTCTTCTGTTATAACTCCATTATCTAAATCTCTTTGGATATATATGTCTAAGAATGTTGATGTTCTTCCTAAACTCATTGCTGCACCGTTTTGATCTTTGATTGCAGCTAAATATGCAAAATATAACCATTGAATTGCTTCTTTAGCATTAGAAGCTGGTTCAGATATATCGAATCCATAAGAATTTGCCATTTCTTTTAATTGTTTTAATGCAACAATTTGATCAGCAACTTCTTCTCTTTGTCTTATAATTTCTTCTGTAAATTCATCTGTATTTAAAGATGTATCCATTAATAATTGCTTATCTGCTATTAATGCATCTACACCATATAAAGCAACTCTTCTATAATCTCCTATAATTCTTCCTCTTCCGTAACCATCAGGAAGTCCTGTTAATAAGTGTGAACTTCTTGCTGCTCTGATATCTTTTGTATATACTTGGAATACTCCATCATTGTGTGTTTTTCTTAAGTTGTGATAAATATATTCAACCTCATCATCAACTTTATATCCATAACTTTCTGCTGATTTTTCTACAATTCTAATACCACCATTTGGCATTATAGCTCTTTTTAATGGTGCATCTGTTTGAAGTCCTACGATTTCTTCTAAGTCTTTATCTATATAACCTGGTGCATATGCATTTATTCTAGAAGGTGTTTTACAATCTGCATCTAAAACTCCTTTTTCTCTTTCTTCTTTATATAAATCTAATACCTTGTCCCATAATTTTTTTGACTTGTCTGAAACTCCTTTTAAAAAGTTTTCATCTCCTTCATATGGAGTATAGTTAGCTTGAATAAAGCCTCTTACGTCTATTTCTTTAGTCCATTCTCCATCTTCTTTAAAACCTTCCCATTGTTTGAATTTCATAACATACCTCCTGATATATTTTTGCCTATTTTTAGGCTCCTATATCATCATAACATAAGTGATAATAGTTATCAATAAATTTCATTAAAATTTCAGAATAATTTATCGTAATTTTGTAAAAAATATTATCAATTTATTAGTTAATATTTACTTTATAGTTTCTTCTAGCGAATTTATTTAAATGCTATATTGAGTTTACAAAATGATTAGGAGGAGCACTATGGCTTTAGATTATTCTATAATTGGTGAAAGATTAAAAAGAGCAAGACTTGCCAAAAATATGACTCAAGAAAATTTAGCAGAACAACTAGATGTTTCTGTTGCTTTCTTAAGTAGAGTTGAACGTGGTCATTCTCACTTAAATTTAAATAGATTAACTCAAGTTTGTGAATTATTAGACGTTTCAGAAGGTTATATTTTGTCTGGAAGCTCAGAAAATTCAGAATCATACTTAGAAGAAGATTTCAAAAAACTTTTAGCAAAATGTTCTCCTGAAAAACAAAGACTTATTTATAATATTGCCAAAACAATAGCCGAAGATGAGAATTAATTATAATAATTCTATCATCTCCGGCATATTTTTTCCTTGTGTTTTTGGAATTTCTATAATCCTAAATTTAGATATCTTCTCTCCAAATTTTATTTCGACTATATCCCCTATTTTTACTTCATAACTTGGCTTTACTTGTTTTTCATTTACAAATATTCTTCCTTTATCAGCCATTTCATTTGCTATTGTTCTTCTTTTTATAACTCTTGCTACTTTTAAAAATTTATCTATTCTCATAAAAAACTCCTCATCTATCTCCTTCTATAACATCCACAGAATGTTCCAGAATTATTTTGATTATTATTGTTATTATTATTTGAATCTAGTACTCTTACTCTTCCATTTACAGTTAATACTTGATTATTATCTTCATTATTGTTTCCATTATTGCAATTATTATCACAATTATCATCACAATTATTATTGCAAACATTACTACAATTTCTTATATTGCGAATAAACCTACAAATAAATTTACTAATCCATGCGGCTAAGAAAGATAATATTGTATATATTACCGTTAAAATAAAAAATATTGTACTAGAAAATATAACCGCAATTAATAATAATATGGAAAATATTATTGCTGCAACAAGTATTGGACAATCTAAAAGTTTTTCCAATGCTATTGATATTACTATTACAGCAAGTGGTATTGCAAAAAATATTAATAAAACATTCATAATATATTTCAATCCTTTCATACTTCCTCTAGAAGCCATGTATAGAGAATTTTTCTTTTCCCTTTTTCTTTATATATATTATGAATGTTTATTTATTTTGTTACTAATTATAGTTAACTTCTACTAAATATAATCCATAAGGTGGTAACGTTTTACCCGCTTTTTGTCTATCTTTTGATTCAATTATTTCCGTTATTTCTTCAGGTTTTATTTTTCCCAAACCAACCTCTACTAATGTTCCAGCTATTATTCTTACCATATTGTATAAAAATCCATTACCAGTTAATTCTATAGCGATTCGCTCATTATCTTTAATAACCTTAGCTGAATATATTGTTCTTACACTACTTTTGCTACTTGTACCACTTGCTTTAAAACCTGCAAAATCATGCTCTCCAACAAAGTAATTTGCTGCTTCTTGCATCTTATTTACATCTAATGGCATTTTTATATTATATTCTAAATTTCTATAAATTGCACTTCCTGTTTCAGAATTATTAATTACATATCTATATGTCTTTTGTTTGCAATTATATCTACTATGAAATCTATCTGGAACTTCTTCCGCTTTTTTTATAACAATAGATTTTTTCAATCTAGAGTTTATAGCTATTGCAAATTTTTCTATCGGAATAGTAGAATTAGTTCTAAAATTTGCAACTTGTCCTAGCGCATGTACTCCTGCATCTGTTCTTCCAGAACCTATAAGTTCTATCTCTTCTTTTGTTATATCGGAAATAACCTTTTCTATAGTACCTTGTATATTTAATTTATTTGGTTGCTTTTGCCAACCATTAAATTCTTTTCCATCATATTCTATAGTTAATTTGATATTTCTCATATTTCCATACGTCCTTCTAAAGCTTGTAACAAAGTAATTTCATCTGTATATTCTAGGTCTCCACCTATTGGAATTCCTCTTGCAATTCTTGTAACTTTAATTCCTAATGGTTTTATTAACTTAGACAAATACATAGCTGTTGCTTCCCCTTCTACTCTTGGATTTGTTGCTAAAATTACTTCTTTTACTTCTCCAGTTTGTAATCTTGTTAAAAGCTCTTTTATTTTTATATCATCAGGTCCTACACCATTCATTGGTGAAATCGAACCATGTAAAACATGGTAAACTCCTTTGTACTCATGTGTTTTTTCCATAGCAATAATGTCTTTAACATCTTCTACAACACAAATAGTTGATTTATCTCTTTTTGGATTTGCACAAATAAAACATGGGTCAGTATCAGAAATATTAAAACATACAGAGCAATACTTTAAATTTTTTCTTGCTTCTTGTATAGATTTTACAAATTCCTCTGCGACTTCATCACTGCAATTTAGCATATAAAAAGCAAGTCTTGTCGCTGTTTTATTTCCAATACTAGGTAATCTTTCAAAATTTTCTATTAATTTTTCTATTGATGGTGAATATATAGACATTTTTACTCCTTACATTATTCCTGGTATATTAAATTTTCCCATTTGTTGTTCTGTTGCACTATCCACTTTACTTAACGCATCATTTACACATGTTATAATTAAATCTTGTAACATTTCTACATCATCTGGATCTACTATATCTTTATTTAATTTTATTTCTTTAATAACTTTCTTTCCGCTTACTTTTACAGTTATGGCTCCTCCACCAGCTGTACTTTCAAATTCTTTGGCAGCTATTTCTGTTTGTGTCTTCTCCAAATCTGCTTGCATTTTTTTTGCTTCTTTCATTAAATTATTTAGGTTCATTCCTCCGAATCCACCCATTCCTCCTGGAAATCCTCCACGTCTTCCCATAATTATACCTCCTAATTTTATTCTATTATATCTATTGGAATATCTAAACCTTCTACTAAATTCTCGAATTCTGATTTTGTTGGTTTAGCTTCCACATGATTATCTATTAATTTTACTTTCATTTCTTTTCCAAAAGCCATTGATACTTCTTTAGTTATGGCTTGCATATTTTCTGGTTTTTCTAAAATTCCTTTTGCTAGTGGCTTTAGTCCATTATTAAAATTAATTCCTACTGTCATATCATTTATTTCGGAAATATTTGTATTTAATAAATTCGTATATAGCCCCATTTTTCCTTCGGTTTTAAATTTTCCAACAATGTCTTTCCAAAATGCATTATTTTTTAATTCTTCGGGAGTTAATGATTTTCTTTCTACTTTCTTAACTGCTGTAGATTCTTTTCTTACTTCTGTATTGCTTCCATTAACAATTCTATTCTTTCCAACTTGGCTTAAAAAACTTTCTATTTTAAATAATCTTCTTTGTAATTCTTGTAAATCATTATTATTTATATTTTGACTATTTGGAATATCTGCAGGAATTTGCATTACATTTCCTTTATTTGAATCACATAGTTTTATAAATCCTGCTTCTAACATTATTGTCTTTTGAGAAGACCATTTCATATCATTTTCTAAATCTGATAATTGATAAATCAAATGAACTAATTCTTCTTTGTTAGATTTATCTGCAAGTTCTTTCAACTTTTGTTTTTCTTCTTCACTATATATACCTGTTTCGCCTGTTACTTTATATAATAAAACATCTTTTACATATTTTATTACTTCCCATAAAAAGTTATTTTGATCTTTTCCTTCATTAATTACGGTTTTTAGTGTTTTTAGGCAATCATCAATATTTTTTTCTAAAACACTGGTTACAATTTCTTCTATATAGCTTAACTTAGGTATTCCTACTAATTCTTTTACTTTATCTTCGCTTATCTCATTATCTCCATCTTGCAGACATCTTTCCAAAATACTTAATGCATCTCTCATTGCTCCTTCTGACAAAGAAGCTACAATTTTTAATGCATTTTCATCTGCATCTATTTTGCTAGATTCACATACAACTTTCAATCTTTTTACAATGTTTTCTAATGAGATTTTTTTAAAATCAAATCTTTGACATCTTGATAAAATAGTTGCTGGTAGTTTTTGAGGTTCTGTTGTTGCCAATATAAATTTAACATGTGCTGGTGGTTCTTCTAGTGTTTTTAGTAAAGCATTGAACGCACCCGTAGATAACATGTGAACCTCATCTATTATATATACTCTATATTTTGCAAGAGTTGGTAAGAAATTAACCTCGTCTCTTATAAGTCTTATATCCTCTACACTATTATTTGATGCTGCATCCATTTCCACAATATCTGTTAAAGATCCTGAAAGTGCAGCTTTACATATTTCACATTCATTACATGGTTCTCCATTTTTTGGATTTAAACAATTTACTGCCCTTGCTAATATTTTAGCAGCTGAAGTTTTTCCTGTTCCTCTACATCCATTAAATAAATACGCATGCCCAACTCGTCCAGCTATTAATTGATTTTTTAATGTTTTAGTAATATGTTCTTGCCCCACAATTTCGTCAAAAGTTAAAGGTCTAAATTTTCTGTATAATGCTGTATATGCCATTTTACCACTTCCCTTTAATTTAAGTTTAGCCTCTCTATGGAAAGCAATTACCCACATAAATACACTACTTATTGCTGCTTCCTTCCGGACCTGACAAGGTTCATAGCTTTTTATTGGGATTGCCCTCCATACAAAGGCTAAACATTGTAACTTTATTTTATATCCGTTGTTATTATATATGCTTTCTGTTATTTTAGCAAGACATTTTACATTCTTTTAAAAATTACATCACTAAAATCTGTCTTCTCTAGTTGTGTTTTTCCTTGTGTTTGAACATCTCCAGTTGGTAAATCAATTGTTATAGTTCCTTTATATTTAATATTTCTACTAGTTTCTATTATTATATCAAAACTTAGTTTATAATTTAAATCTTCTGAATTTGTATTACCTTTTGCAAGTAAAGTTCCGTCATGTATAATTTCTTCATCATTACTTCTTACTTCACATACATTTTGATTAACTGAACGTAATAAAATTATGCTTCCTTGATTTGAAATTTTTAATTCATCTAAGTTTGTTTCTTTTTCGCCTTTATATGTTAATGAACTTCCTACTAAATGTGCTTCATCTTCGACAACTTTACCTTCAGAATTAGCTCTGTATAACTTTATATTCTCTGCTCCGCTATTCTTTTCTATAACAAAGTTTTCAAATGTTATATTTTTAATATTTGTATTTTTTGTATATTCATCATTTTTTTGTATTTCTAAATATATATCGTTATATTGATTAACACTAAAATTCCATTTTGTATCTGCTGCTGCTTCTATTTCGTTACTTTCCGCAGTACTTACCACAATCATTTTTGAAAGTTCAAATGGTAAATTAGTTTCACCTTCAACTTGATATCTTAACATTATTATTCCTGCTATTATTAAAATTAAAACTATAATTCCAAGTATAACACATATGTGAACAATTTTTTTACCTTTTAATTCACTAATTTTCATTAGTTACACCTCTATCTTTCTTCTTTTTTTCTCTTAATTCTTTAAAAAATCTCTGTAGTATTTCTTTACTCTCTTCTTCTAATATATTTTTTTCATATTCTGGTATATGATTAAATTTATATTTCGTTAAATCTATAACAGAGCCACATGCTCCAGCTTTTAAGTCAGATACACCATAATAAATTTTTCGTATTCTAGAATTAATTATTGCTCCCATACACATTGGACATGGTTCCATTGTAACATATATATCACACTCTTCTAATCTCCAAGCATCTAGCTTCTTACTTGCCTTTTCGATAGCAATAATTTCTGCATGTTTTAGGGTATTCTTTTTTGTTTCTTTTAAATTATGTCCCCTAGAAATTATTTTTCCATCTTTAACAATTACAGCACCAATAGGAACTTCTCCTTTACTATATGCTTTTTCAGCTTCATTTAATGCTTGTTTCATAAAAAAATTTTTTTCTTCCATTTTTTCTCCTAATCGGGATTTAGGGACGTTCCTTTTTTCCCTATATTTTGGTGCACTTAGCTGGATTCGAACCAGCGGCCTCTCCCTTAGGAGGGGAGCGCTCTATCCACCTGAGCTATAAGTGCATATTTTTAATACTTTTGTATTATATCAATTTTACCACTTTTTTTCAAGCTAACTTATCATGAAATTGAAAACTATTGAATTTTATCCATTTTTTCGGTATAATAACAAGAGTTAAGAAAGGATTTTATTATGCAAAAAATATTAGGTTCAATGAGAAAAGCAATCGAAGAATTTCATATGATAGATGAGGGTGATAAAATAGCTGTAGCTTTGTCTGGCGGCAAAGATTCTATAACTTTATTAATGGCCCTTAAAAACTTGCAAAGATTTTATCCCAAGAAATTTGACTTAATAGCAATATCTATCAATCCAGGATTTGAATTTTTTGACGTTAACATATTATATGACCTTTGTCAAAAAATTGATGTTGAATTATATGTTGTAGATAGCTATATAAAGGAAATAGTTTTTGACATTAGAAAAGAAAAAAATCCTTGTTCTCTTTGCGCTAATCTGCGACGCGGAATTTTAAACACAACAGCAATTGAACATGGATGCAATAAAATCGCTTTAGGTCATAATGAAGATGATGTTTTAGAAACATTTCTTATGAATATTTTGTATACTGGCAGCATTTCTACCTTTGCACCTGTTTCGTATATGGATAGGTCTAAAATGACTTTAATAAGACCATTAATATATATTAGCGAAAAACAAACAAGAAGTTTTATAAAAAATAACAATATTACTATTATGCCAAAAGCTTGTCCAATGGATGGTAAATCTAAACGTGAAGATATAAAACAGTTGTTATATGACTTAAGTAAACAAATACCTCATGTAAGAGCTAATATGTATGGTGCCATAAAACGAAGTAAAATTAAAGGTTGGAATATTTAATTTAATTATAGTTTAATTTAAATGTTATTTTTTATTATTTAGTTCATTAAATTATTCTTAAAGTGCTGTTATACTTAATATAAATTTTTTAGGAGGATAGCACATGGATTTAAAAGAAGCAAATAAAATTATTGGTAATACGTATAAACAAATTAGAAAAAGTAAAAAATTTACACAAGAGGAAGTAGCTGAAAAAAGTGATTTAACACCTGAATATCTATCAAAATTTGAAAATGGCAAATATAATGCTAGCATATACAATATTATCTTACTTTGTAAAGCTATTGATACTAATCCAACACAATTATTTAACCAATTTTTTGATGACAATTCAGCAGCTATTATTACAACTATAACGGACGAACTAAAAGATATGGATATTTCAGATCAAAAATTAATTTTAAGTTTAATTAAACGTATAAAAAATAAAGCCAATATTTAATATTGACTTTATTTTTTTGTTATATATTACTCTTTTATCAATTCTTTTAAATCATCTTTTAATTTTTTAACTTTATTTTCTGCATCTGACATATTGCTTCCTTTTACGCCTACATAAAATTTTATTTTTGGCTCTGTTCCTGAAGGTCTTACACATACCCAAGAATCATTTTCTAAATCAAAATAAAGTACATTTGATACTGGTAGTCCTGTTTCTACTTCTTCCTTGGTTTCCATATCTATTATTTTCTCTGTCTTATAATCTCTAAACTTTTCTACTTTATATTCTCCTATTTTTGAAGGAACATTATTTCTTAGATTATCCATCATTTCTTTTATTTTTCTTGCACCACTAGCACCTTCTAGTGTTAATGATAATAAGTCTTCTTTATAATATCCATATTTTTCATAGATATTAATCATTTGATCCCATAATGTTAATCCCTTTTCTTTGTAATATGCTGCAGCTTCGCAAAGTGCCATAACTGCTGCTATACCATCTTTGTCTCTTGCATGTGTTCCTATTAAACATCCATAACTTTCTTCAAATCCAAATAAATATGTATTTGAATTTGTTTGCTCAAATATTTTTATTTGCTCTCCTATATATTTAAATCCTGTTAAAACTTCTTTTAATTCTATATTATAATTTTTAGCAATGCTGTCTGCTAAATTTGAAGAAACAATTGTCTTTATTAATACACCATTTGCAGGTATTAAATTTCTTTCTTGTTTTTGAGATAATTCATATTCTGCAATCAATAAACCAGACATATTTCCTGTAAATGATTTATATTCACCTGTTTTTGAGTCTTTAGCATATACCCCTAATCTATCTGCATCTGGATCTGTTGCAAGTACTATATCAGCATCTTTTTCCTTTGCTAATTCTAAAGCTAAATTAAAAGCTTTTGGATCTTCTGGGTTTGGATAATCAACTGTAGGGAAATCTCCATCTGGAAGTTCTTGTTCTTTTACTATATATACATTTTCGAAACCTAGTCTCTTTAATATTGTTCTAACTGGTATATTTCCTGTTCCATGTAATGGAGTATATACTATTTTTAAGTCTTTTTGTTTCTTAATAATATCTGGATTTAAAACAAGTTTTTGTAATGTATCCATATATTTCTCATCTATTTCTTTTCCAATTATATTATATAGTTTCTTGTTTTCTGCTTCTTCTTGTGAAATCTTTTTTATTTCTCCATAATCTGTAATATTATTTACTTCTGTAATTATATCTTTATCAACAGGTGGAACTATTTGTGCACCATCTTCCCAATAAACTTTATATCCATTATATTTTGGTGGATTATGGCTTGCTGTTATCATTATTCCTGCAATACATTTCAATTCTCTTACTGCAAAAGATAATTCTGGTACAGGTCTTAATGAATCAAATAAATATGTTTTTATGCCATTAGCATTTAATATTAACGCTGTTTCTTTACTAAATTCTGGTGACATATGTCTAGAATCATAAGAAATTGCAACTCCTCTATCTTCTCCATGTTGTTTTTTTATATAATTTGCTAACCCTTGTGTTGCTTTTCCTACAGTATATATATTCATTCTATTAGTTCCAGCACCTATTACACCTCTTAATCCAGCTGTTCCAAATTCTAATTCCTTATAAAACCTATCTTCAATTTCTTTATTATCATTTTTAATATTTATTAATTCTTTTTTTGTTTCCTCATCAAAAACATCACTTGTACACCATTTTTTATATTCATTTAAATATTCCATTTTTCCTCCTTCAAATGCAAAAATGGGCCATAAAGCCCATTTTTCATTTTGTTTTATATTTAATTTTTCTTATGAAAATTTATATATAATTCTCTTGCTGTTTCTGGGCTATCTACACCTTCTGCATTTTTTACAGGTGCAAATTCATCTTCTCTTTTTACTCTCATTACTGCCATACTTTCCATACTTTGGAATGCATCAAATATAAATGTTTCAAACTTATATGCATTTGGTTTATCCGCTACAACTAATTCACCTTTTGCATTTATATAGTTTGCTTTTTTAAATGCTTCATGGTATGGTAATTTGTTAGCTGCAATTTCATTTATTCTTTTAATATTAAATAAATTACAATTGATATGAGATTCTCCAAAAACTAGTTCTCCATTAGCATCTCTTTTATTGCTCATTTCTTCTGAAATCTCTGTATACTCTACTACACTTGGTTTTGAATTTCTTTTACAAAATACTCCAACTCTTTCTTCTGGTCTTGCTTTAACAACTGATTTTCCTGCTGCCATACATTTTTTAGTTGCTGCAATAGCAACAAAGATTGGATCTACCATATTTACTAAAGGATTATCTACTGGTCCTATAAATACCCATTCAATATTCCTTTTGTTCATATCTTCCAATGCTCCGCTTTTTAGCATTGATTCAAAAACTCCACCGTGTCCATCGGCTGCCAATTTTAGGAATCCTTCTTCGTTTACTAATATTTTTCCTTCTTTATCAATCATTGGTAATTCACCTTGAATGAAAAACATTATATCTTCTTTTGGATATCCAAAATAATTATGGCTCTCAAAGAAATTAACTGTTTCAGCATTGTTCTCATGACTTGTCATAATATACCAAGGAATTGTTATTCCATATTTTTCATTTGCTTCTTTAATTGGCTTACAAATTAATTCGAATAAAGATTCATGCGTATCTAATCCGATATCAAATGTTCCTTTTGGTCCATTGTATCCAAGTCTTGTTCCTTGTCCTCCAGCCATTGTTAATACTGCTAGTTTGCCTTCTTTTATTATTTTATCTCCTAATTTTTCATAATTTTCATATTCTTCTTTAGATAATTTACTTTTATCTACATATTCGATAGGTTCAATTATATCGTCACCCATCTCTATACCTTTTTTTGTTTTTTCATATAAATCTTTAATTAAATCAAAATCTACATTTAATATTTGATCTAATAGTTTTTCTTTTCCTTCTGCATTCAACTTATCGTAGCAAACTAACAATTGTTCTTGATTATTTTTCTTTAGTATCTCTTTTACTTCTTCATATTTTTCCATCGATCTGCCTCTCTTAATTTTATATTATTATAAATGACAATTAATATATTATAATATAAAATTTTTTTAGTCAATATCTACGGATTTATTATTTAAGCTTTCTTTTTTACTTCTCTTACATATTCAGGAAAAATTTCCTCTATTTCGTGTTCCCCAGACGTATTTAAAATCTTATCTGTATTTTCTAAAATACTTCCTATATTCTTATTAAATTCTATAATATCATAACAATTAATTAGTACTAAATCAGCGTCTTTATGGTTTTTCTTATACTTATTTAACATTTTGTTAATTTCCCTAACATATTTTTCATTTCCATTTATAATAATGTATTTCTTACTAGAATTATTAATTTGTTTTTCTAAATTTTTATAATCGTTCATTGTTTTAGCGTTCCAGTCTATTTCTTTAATTTTCTCTTTTAATTCTTCTTTTAGATTTAGTTTTGACAATAATAGTTTTATTGTTTTATCTAAACTGTTTTGTAAAACTGTGTAAATTTCGCAGTCTTCATGAATTTTTCTTTCCATATATGGAAGTAACATAGTTATTAAATGTACTTCATTTACATAGAAACTAGACATCCTTTTAAAATTCTCTTCACAATACATAGTATCCCTCCAATATTTTTGGCTACTTACAAATTTTACCATTCGTTGTTTTTAATGTCAATATTTTCCATTTTTGTTTTTGGTAATTTCATCGACAAATATTTTATATTCTTATGTATATTTTTTAAAATTTCAGTTCATATTCCTATTAGACATATATCATATATAGGAGGTTACATATGAAAAAGAAATTAAATTTTATCTTAATTTTAACTATACTAATATTTTTATATATTGTTCTGCTTTCCTTTAATTATAGCCAAGCAATTTCTTACAATCTATCAGATAGTGTATTTAGATTACACATCATTGCAAATAGCGATTCTTCTGCTGACCAAGAGTTAAAATTAAAAGTTAGAGACAATATAATAGAATATATGAATACTTTAACTTCTAGCTCTTCAGATAAAAAAGATGTTATTTCTATGGTTAATAATCACTTAGATTCATTTAAGGAAATCGCATTAAATACAATAAAAGAAAATGGATATAATTATGATGTTAATATCGAAATTGGAAATTTTCATTTTCCTACTAAATCATATGGCGATATTTCTTTCCCAGCAGGCAATTATGATGCTTTAAAAATAGAAATTGGTGATGCTATAGGACAAAATTGGTGGTGTGTATTATTCCCTCCTCTTTGTTTTGTAAATTCCTCTACAGGTGTTGTTCCAGATGATTCTAAAAATACATTAAAAGAAAATATTAATTCCGAAAGTTATGAGATTATAAGTGAAGGAAATAACAGCAATGATAATACTTCTGATATAAAAATTAAATTTAAAATAATTGAATTTTTTAATAATTTTGGAAAATAAAAAAATATTTATCTATAATATAGTTGTCAATATTATTGTTTTATGTTATATTTTATTAGGTATAGAGTGTATATCACTCTATTTTTCATGTAATAAATTACTATTTGATAAAAAATATTTTGGAGGTAATTAATTTGGATAAATTGATAATAACAGGTGGCACTCCTTTAAAAGGTGAAGTTACAATTAGTGGAGCCAAAAATGCCGCAATTGCAATATTACCAGCAACACTTTTAATTAATGGTACTTGTACAATAGAAAATGTACCAAATATTAGTGATGTTAAAATTTCTTGTAAAATACTAGAAGAATTAGGAGCAAAAATTGATTGGATCAATGATAATACATTAACAATAGATACAACAAATATAACTTCTACACATGCTCCATTAGATTTAACTAGAAAATTCAGAGCATCATATTATTTAATAGGCTCTTTACTTAGTAGATTTAAAAATGTAGAAGTAGGATTACCTGGTGGTTGCAATTTAGGACCAAGACCTATAGATCAACATATAAAAGGATTTGAAGCTTTAGGCGCAAAAGTTGATGTTTCCCAAGGAAAAATTCAAGCTAAAGCTAAAAAATTAATTGGAAACTCTATATACCTAGATGTAGTATCTGTTGGTGCAACAATAAATGTTATGCTATCTGCTGTTCTTGCAGAAGGTACAACAACAATTGACAATGCTGCAAAAGAACCTCATGTTGTTGATGTTGCTAACTTTTTAAATACAATGGGAGCAGATATTCGTGGTGCCGGAACAGATATTATTAAAATAAATGGTGTAAAGGCTTTACATGGTAATGCTACATATTCAGTTGTTCCTGATCAAATAGAAGCTGGTACTTTTATGTTAGCAGCAGTTGCCTCTAAAGGAGATATAACAATAAAAAATTGTATTACTAAGCACTTAGAGTGTGTAACAGCAAAATTATTAGAAATAGGTGCTCATGTAGAGGATATTGATGGTGATACTTTAAGAGTATGGGCTTCAAAGAGACCAAATAAAGCAACAATAAAAACAGCACCATATCCTGGTTTCCCTACAGATTTACAACCTCAAATGGGTGTTGTATTATCTATAGCAAATGGAACTAGTATAATTAATGAAAGTATTTGGGATTCTCGTTTTCAATATACTGCTGAACTAAATAAGATGGGAGCTAATATAACAGCTTCTGGAAAATCTGCTGTTTTCCAAGGGGTAAATGAATTATCAGCCGCACCTGTTTATTCTACAGATTTACGTGCAGGCGCTGCATTGATAATAGCAGGAACTATTGCAAAAGGGAAAACTGAAGTTTATAATCTAGAGCATATTGATAGAGGTTATGAGCACATCGAAGATAAATTTAGAAACTTAGGGGCTAAAATAGAAAGAGTCTCTGAATAAGCAAAGGATGAAATTAATATGTTAAATTTTAGAAGTTTATATAGTGGCAGTACTGGAAATAGTTTATTTATAGAAAGTGACAATACAAAGATATTAGTAGATAGTGGAGTTAGTTTGAAAAAGCTAACTTCTGCTTTATCTTCTAGTGATATATCTCTTAATGATATTAATGCCATTATTGTTACTCATGAACATTCTGACCACGTTCAAAGTTTAGGAATGGTTTCTTCTAAGTATAACATACCAGTATATGCAAATGAAAAAACATGGGATGCAATGCCTAAGCAAAAGGAAAGAATTTCAGATTCAAACCAAAAGTTTTTTAAATCATATGAAAAATTTGAAATTGGTGATTTAATAATAGATCCTTTTTCTATCCCACATGATGCTGCAGACCCTTGTGGATTTAACATTATAAATAATAATGAAAAAATTAGTATTGCAACAGATATCGGACATATGACTAAATCAATTGTAAATAAATTAGATGGTAGCTCTTTTATTTTATTAGAGTCTAACTATGATCCAGAAATATTAAAATCTGGAAAATACCCATATTATTTAAAGACAAGGATTTTAGGTCCAAATGGTCATCTACCAAACGAGATGGCTGGTAAAACAATTGCTTACTTATTAAAAGGATCTTTAAAAGAAGTAATGCTTGGACATTTAAGTAAGGAAAATAATTTTCCGGAATTAGCTTATCAAACAGTTATAGAAGAATTAATAAGCAGTAATTTTGACGAAAATTCTATTAGAGTATCTGTTGCTAATAGAAATGAACCAAGTAAAATAGTTACAGTTTCTTAACATAGAATATTTTTTAACTGCTATAGATAAACATATATAGCAGTTTATTTTTATACTAACTACTATTAAACATTTTTAATACCTTTCAAAAAATAAATTTAAGGAGTTTACCATGTTATCAATTAATATAATATGTATTGGAAAAATTAAAGAAAGTTTTTTTAAAGATGCTATAAATGAATACTCTAAAAGACTTTCTAAATATTGTAATTTAAATATAATAGAACTTTCTGATGAAAAATTACCTTCTAAATTAAATGATAAAATTATTGACAATATAAAGAATATCGAAGGAAAAAAAATATTATCGCATCTAAAAAAAGATTCATATAAAATATGTTTAGATTTACATGGAAAACAATTTTCATCTGAAGAGTTTTCCGCTAAAATTGATTCAATATCTCTTAATTATAATAGCTCAATTACATTTATTATTGGTGGAACTTTAGGAATATCTTCTGAAGTTTTAAACTGCGCAGATGAAAAAATTTGTTTTTCGAAAATGACATTTCCACACCAATTAATACGTGTATTTTTGTTAGAGCAATTATTTAGAGCTTTTAAAATTTCTAATAATGAAACTTATCATTGGTAATATATGGGGGCTACAGAAGGAACATTATATTATTTTTTTATGTAATTATTCATTTATTGGGGGAGCTGTAATAATTATATACATGCAAAAATTGCTCCTTCTGTAAGATTATTAACTATTTTTTAATTTGTTTTGGATTTTTTTCGAAATAATTTGTTGAATTGTTTTTTTTATAAAAAAATAAATTGAAATAAAAATTAATATTTTAAAAAACATATTTCCTCTTTGAATTAATTTTTTATATCTTACTCTCTTTTTATTTACTTGTCAACAAAAACTCTTCGACATTTTTCTACATATAGTTGAATATCAGAATAGCTGTAGCTACACCTACAAAATTTGCTATTAGTGATGAAATCAATGTAAATCTTATCTTTTTTACTCCAATAGAACTGGTATATAAAGCAATTGTATAAAAACTTGTTTCAGTAGCTCCCATTATTGTTGATGCTATTAAACCAATCTTACTATCAACCCCGTTTTCTTGCATAATATTTGTCGCAATTCCCATTGATGCACTTCCAGAAATTGGTCTTAAAATAGCTAATGGCATTATTTCTGCAGGAATATTTAATAATTTTAGCAATGGTGAAATTAACTCTATCACAAAATTAATTATTCCAGAACTTTTCAATAAATTAATAGCTAGAAATATTGCTAATAAAGTTGGAAATAATTCAATTACTATTTTTACTCCCTTCTTTGCCCCGACAATAAAAATATCATACACATTTTTTTTCTCTGCAATTCCATATCCTATCGAAAATACAATTACAAAAGGTATTATAATCGTTGAAATATAATTTATAAAATTCATTTACGAGCTCCTTTTTTAGATAATATTTTTACAGATGTTATTCCTGCTATCGCTGCGACAATCGTAGCTATCCAAACAGGCAATATGATTCTAGAAGGATTGCTCGAACCGAAGTGAGCTTCTTATTGCTATTACAGTAGTTGGAATAAGTTGTATTGATATCGTATTTAAAACAATAAACATTATCATTGAATCTGATAGCTCTTCTTTGTTTGAGTTTTCCTCTTGTAATGTTTTTATAGCTTTTAATCCTAATGGAGTAGCAGCATTACCTAGTCCTAATAAATTTGCCACAATATTCATGGACATTTCTTTATATGCTTTATTTTCTTTGTTTATATCTGGGAATAAAAATTTCATAAGTGGTGATAAACATTTAGTTATCTTATTAATTAAAGTCGTTTCTTTAATAATTTCCATTATCCCATTCCACATGCACATAACACCAATAAAACTTAGAATCATTTCAACTGTTTGTTTACATGATTCAAAAATAGCATTATTTAATTCATTCATATTAAATTTAAAAACTGCATATATAAATGAAATAATGATAAAACCTGGCCATAACTTATTTAACATTCTATTTCCCCCATATTTTATTCTATTAATTCAGACTTAAATTTATACAAACTATTTCCATAAATAGGAAAATATAATTCTTCTTAAATTATTGACCAAAAAGATAAAATATGGTATTATTGTAGTATAATTTGTCGTTTAATTTGATTAGGGAGGATTGTAAATGAAATCAACAGGAATTGTAAGAAGAGTGGATGAATTAGGAAGAGTTGTTATTCCTATAGAGTTAAGAAATAAATTTGACATAAAAGAAAAAGATCCAATAGAAATATATGTTGATGGATCTTCCATAGTTCTAAAAAAATATGAACCTAATTGTATCTTTTGTGGAAGCACAAAAAAATTAAT
This sequence comes from uncultured Clostridium sp., assembly GCA_900553015.1. Classification (GTDB taxonomy): domain Bacteria; phylum Bacillota; class Clostridia; order TANB77; family CAG-508; genus Merdicola. The sequence goes on from USBY01000006.1 coordinate 94,451, forward strand.
TACTTATAAAGATAAATTAGTTTGCCCAAAATGTATAGAAAATTTAGCTAAAACAGAAGATAAATAAAATAAATTATATATAAAAAAAGATTGTAATGTTAATTACAATCTTTTTTATGTCTTTATTAAATTAATTTATAAAATGTTGATAAATTTCATTCTTTGGAACATTCCTATCTTTTGCAATCCTCTTTATTATATCTTTTTTATCTAATCCATTTCTTTTATAATATTCAAAATGTTCTTCTAATGTTAATTTATTTAATTCATTTTCTTCATTCTCATCTATATTGCTATTTTCATCTATAATTATTACATATTCACCTTTAGGTGTTGTTATTTTTTCTTGTACTTCTTTAATAGTACCTCTAATAAATTCTTCATGTATTTTTGTTAGTTCCCTAGCTACTACAACCTTTCTATCTCCCACATAATTTTCTAAATCTTTTAATGTATTTATAATTTTATGTGGAGCTTCATATAAAATTATAGTATTTTTATTATTTCTAATTTGTTCTAATTCTTTAGTTCTTATCTTTTTATTTAAAGATAAAAAGCCATAAAAAGTAAAGCTCCTTGTATTTACTCCTGCTGCCATTAAAGCTGTTATTATTGCACAAGCTCCTGGAATTGGAACAACTTCTATATTTCTTTCTAACGCTTCTTTTACAATAAATTCTCCTGGATCAGAAATAACTGGTGTTCCTGCATCTGAAATTAAAGCAATATTATTTCCTTCTTCTATTTTATTTAATATCATATCTGTTTTTTCTTCTTCATTATGTCTATGATAACTAATTAAAGGCTTAGTAATTTCTAAATGATTTAGTAATTTTAATGAGTGCCTTGTATCTTCTGCTATTATTATATCAACTTGTTTTAATGTGTTAATAGCTCTTAAAGTAATATCCTCTAAATTCCCTATAGGTGTTGCTACTATGTAAAGTTTACCTTTCATTTTTCCCCCTATTTTTTATTATATATTTTTAATATTTCATCTGTATATGTATTATCTTCATTGTATATAATTAATGGTCTTTCTATTTCTAAAAATGATTTAGCGTTTTTTACTCCCTTTATCAAAATTAAATTAGGTTTATTATTAATTTTTGGATAAACTAGTCTTAGTTTTTTAGGTTCTATCTTATATTTTTTAAATAAATTTATTATTTCAGCTAATCTTTCTGGTCTATTTACCATATAAAATGCACCTTTATCTTTTAAGACATTACTTCCATGAGAAATAAAATCTTCTAAATTAGCTGTAATTTCATGTCTAGAAATTAATTTATTTATATTTTCATTTTTTACACCACAATTTTCTTTTTTATATGGTGGATTTGTAACAATTGCATTAATAGAATTTTTATCTAAATATTTCTCTATGTTTTTTATATTATCATTAATTATTTCGATTGTATTTTCTAAGTTATTTAATTTAACACTCCTACCTGCCATTTCTGAAATTTCCTTTTGAATTTCTAAAGCGTATATTTTTTTACATTCTGTCTTTTTTGCTAGTAATATACTTATTATTCCTGTGCCAGTTCCTATATCTAATACATTGCTATCTTTTTTTAAATCTTTTGCAAAATCACTTAATAAAATACTATCTATACCAAAACAAAAATAGTTTTCATTTTGTATAATTTTTAATCCTTTATATTCTAAATCATCTATTCTTTCATTTTCTTTTAAATCCATAATTATTCCTCAATATTAGAAAAGTGGCTTTGCAATTAGCATAGCCCTATGAAACTTAATATTATTATTTTTAAAAATTTTGGCGTTTTTTCTGAAACAATATAAATTTCATTTCATATTATATAATAAATATTTAATTTTTTCAAATTTGGAGGTCATTATGAATATTCCTAAAAAAGATATTATAAATAAAAAAAATAATTTTATTTGTTCACTTTACCAAGTAGAAAATTTTTTAAATAAATTTACGATTTTATTAAAAACAAAAAATTTTGCTGAATTTATTAAAAAACAAAATTAATAGTCTTCTCTTGAGAATTCCTTTTCAAAATTAATTCCTTCATCTTTAAAACATTTATTTTCTTCTCCATCAATTAATATTTTTATGGAATTAACTTCATTTAATTCTGTAACTGTTTTTACTATTGTTTCTATTATTTTATTTTCGTTTTCTTTTCCTTCTAATGCATTGTCAATAAATTCGTGTGAAAAATCTATATATAGAATATCCCCTTTTAATTCTACATTATTAATTTTAGTATTTTCTGGTAGTACTTTCTGTAATTTTTCATTTTTTGGTCCTTCTATTAATTGTTCTAATAAATATTTATATGGATTTTCTAATAATAAATTAATATTTATTGTCCTAGCCTCAGGATTAATTTCTCCACTATCTTTATTAATAAAATATAATGAAATAATAGTATTTCTTAATTGCTCATCACTAATTTCTTCTGCCGGAACATATTCTTGTACTATTTCATTTGTCTCTTCTGATTTATTTTTATTAAAATAATATATTACTACACCTAAAATTACTACTAATAATATTAAAAAAAATACTATTAAAAATCCTTCTTTCTTTTTCATTTTATCCCTCCTTTTTCTTGATTAATTATTATGAAAGACAAGTATAAAATATAACTCTTTTTCCATTTTTTCCAATTTGACAAAATGTCTTTTTCCGTATACAATTAGCTTGTAAAATTATGCTTTTTTACAAAAGTTATGAAAGGAGAAACATATGGAAAATATACTTCATGTTGGTCTAGACGTTGGGTCAACAACAGTAAAAATTGTAGTTATAGATTCTAATAAAAAAGAAATATATTCTGATTACACAAGACATTTTTCAGATACTAAAAACACAGTTTGTAAAGTTTTGGAATCATTACCAGAAAAATTCCCAGATAGTAAATTTACAATCGCACTTACCGGTTCTGGAGCAATGTCTGCAGCTACTTTTTTAGGGCTACCTTTTATTCAAGAAGTTGTAGCTTGTAAAAGAGCTGTTGAAAAATTCATTCCACAAACAGACGTAGTTATAGAATTAGGTGGAGAAGATGCAAAAATTATATATTTTGATCAATCAATAGAACAAAGAATGAATGGAACTTGTGCTGGTGGTACAGGTGCATTCTTAGATCAAATGGCATCTTTACTAGATACAGATACAGCAGGACTTAATGAACTTGCAAAAGATTATACAACAATTTATCCTATAGCTTCACGTTGTGGAGTTTTTGCTAAGACTGACGTACAACCTTTAATAAATGAAGGTGCAGAAAAATCTGATATAGCTGCTTCAATCTTTCAAGCAGTTGTTAATCAAACAATAAGTGGTCTTGCTTGCGGAAGACCTATAAGAGGTACAGTAGCATTTTTAGGAGGACCTTTAAATTATCTTCCTGAATTAAGAAAGAGATTTATAGAAACTCTTCATTTAAAACCTGAAGAAATTGTTGTACCAGAAGAAGCTCACCTTTTAGTAGCAAAAGGTGCTTGTCTAGATGCAATTGATAATACACCAATATCAATCGATGAATTAAAACAAAAAATACAAAATTTAAGAAATTCTCAAGACAATACAACACATCCAATAGATCCTCTTTTTAATTCTATGGATGAATATGAAAAATTTAAAGAAAGACATGAAAAAGCTAAAGTTCCAAGAAAAGATTTGGATTCTTTCGAAGGAGATTGCTTTATTGGAATAGATGCTGGTTCTACAACTACGAAATTAGTATTAACTGATAATGAAGATAATTTACTATATTCATTATATGCAAATAACGAAGGAAATCCTTTAAAGAGTGTTATGAAAATGTTAAAAGAACTTTATTCTGTATTACCACCAAAAGCAAAAATAAGATTTAGTGGTGTTACAGGATATGGTGAAAAGTTAATTCAAACAGCTCTAAACGTTGATTTAAATGAAATTGAAACAATAGCACATTATACAGCTGCAAAAAAATTCCAACCAAATGTTACAAGTATAGTAGACATTGGTGGTCAAGATATGAAATACATAAGACTTAAAAATGGAGCTATCGATAATATAATGCTTAATGAAGCTTGTTCTTCAGGATGTGGTTCTTTTATCGAAACATTTGCAAAAAGTCTTAACTTGTCTATAGAAAAATTCGTAGAAGAAGCAATCGTTTCTAAAAGACCTGTTGATCTAGGTTCTAGATGTACTGTATTTATGAATTCTAAGATTAAACAAGCTCAAAAAGAAGGATATAGTGTTGGCGATATTTCTGCAGGACTTTCATACTCAGTTATAAAAAATGCTATTCAAAAAGTTATGAAAGTTAGGGATGTAAATACTTTAGGAGATCATATAGTAGTACAAGGTGGAACTTTCTATAATGATGCTGTTTTAAGAGCTTTTGAAAAAATAGTAGGTAAAAATGTAGTAAGACCAGATATTTCAGGATTAATGGGTGCATATGGTGTCGCTATACTTGCAAGACAACAATATGAATCAAATTTAGACATGGAATATTATTCTACAATAACTAAAAATGATGATTTAGATAAATTAGAAATAAAAGTTTCACATGCACGTTGTAACAGATGTGAAAATCACTGTTTATTGACAATAAACACATTCAGTAACGGACACAAACATATTTCTGGAAATCGTTGTGAAAAAGGTGCAGGTATAGTTACTGGTAATAGTGAATTACCTAACTTAATAAAATACAAACAAGAAAGATTATTTAATTATAAACCATTAGATGAAAAAGATGCTCCTAGAGGTACAATAGGAATCCCTAGAGTATTGAATATGTATGAAGATTATCCATTCTGGTTTACATTCTTTACTTCATTAGGATTTAGAGTAATTATTTCTGAAAAAAGTAATAGAAAAACTTATGAAAAAGGAATGGAATCTATGCCATCTGAATCAGTTTGCTATCCAGCAAAACTATCACATGGTCATATAATAAGTTTAATACAAAGTGGAATAAAAACAATATTCTATCCTTGTATGCCTTATTCAAGAAAAGAATATGAAAAAGCAGATAATCATTATAACTGTCCAATTGTTATTTCATATTCTGAAGTATTAAAAAATAATGTAGAAGAACTTAAAAATCCAGATATAAAATTCTTAAATCCATTCTTACCTTTTGATGCTAAGAATTTAACAAAAAGAATTTTAGAATTAGATGAATTTAAAGAATATAATTTTAATAAAAAAGAATTAATGGAAGCTGCTAAAAAAGCAGAAGAAGAATATCAACATTTTAAAAATGATATTTATGAAAAAGGTAAAGAAGCAGTTGAGTACATTGACAAACATAATTTGAAAGGTATTGTACTTGCAGGTAGACCTTATCATTCTGATCCAGAAATAAATCATGGTATTGATACATTAATTACAAGCCTTGGTTTATGCGTTTTTACAGAAGATAGTGTTGCAAATCAAGTAGAAGCAAAACGTCCTTTAAGAGTTGTTGATCAATGGGTATTCCATGCTAGACTATATGCAGCTGCAGAATTCGTTGGACATCATGACAACTTAGAATTAATTCAATTAAATTCTTTTGGTTGTGGTGTTGATGCGGTAACTACAGACCAAGTTGAAGAAATATTATCAAGTTATGGAAAAATGTACACATTAATAAAAATAGATGAAGTAAATAACTTAGGTGCTGTTAGAATTCGTATTCGTTCATTATTAGCTAGTATGAATAAAAGGTTAGCTGCAAAAAATGATGAAGCAAATGATGGAAATTATGGAATAAACAAAAAAATATTTACTAAGGAAATGAAAAAAGATTATACTATTCTTTGCCCACAAATGGCTCCAATTCATTTTGAATTATTGGAAACAGCAATGAGGACTGCAGGATATAATCTAGTATTATTAAGAGATTGTACTCAAAAAACTGTTGAGACTGGATTAAAATATGTTAATAATGATGCATGTTATCCATCAATACTAGTTACAGGACAAATGATAGAAGCATTAGAGTCTGGTAAATATGATCCAAATAAAACTGCTTTAATAATGTCACAAACTGGTGGTGGATGTAGAGCAACAAACTATATTGGTTTTATAAGAAAAGCTCTAAAAGACGCCGGATATCCAAATATTCCAGTTATTTCATTTAATGTAGTTGGAATGGAAAAAGTTCCAGGATTTAAATTAACTATTCCTTTATTAGAAAAATTACTAAGAGGAGTACTATATGGTGATCTTTTACAAAAAATGCTAACTAAAAATAGAGCATATGAGAAAAATAAAGGAGAAACTCAAGCTTTATTTGATAAATGGATGGAAAAATGTAAAGAAATATTAAAAACTGGAAATAGCAAAGAATTTAAACAAAGTATTTATGATATAGTTAATGACTTTGAAAAAATTGAACTAGACACATCTATTGAAAAACCTAAAGTTGGAATAGTTGGAGAAGTTTTAATAAAATACCATCCTTTTGGAAATAATTTTGTTGCTGACTTATTAGAAAAAGAAGGTGCAGAAGTTGTCCTTCCAGACTTTATGGGATTTATCAAATTTATGGCAACACATAAAGTTACATTTAATAGTTTATTAAGAACAAATCCAATTGTTGCAAAAATATCTAAGGCTGCAATTAGTTTAATTGATATATTAGAAAAGGATTCAAAAGAAGCATTAGAAAAATCTAAAAAAGATTATTTACCACCTTGTAATATTTGGCACTTAGAAAATACTGTAAAAGATATTTTATCTATTGGTAACCAAACTGGTGAAGGTTGGTTCTTAACCGCAGAGATGATTGAATATATTGAACATGGAATTCCAAATATTATTTGTGTTCAACCTTTTGCTTGTTTACCTAATCATGTTGTTGGTAAAGGTGTTATTAAAACAATTAGAGAAAAATATCCTAATGCAAATATTTCTCCTGTAGATTATGATCCAGGTGCAAGTGAATCTAATCAAACTAATAGAATTAAATTACTAATGACTGTAGCTAAAGATAATTTAAAAAGAGAAAAATTACATAAAAAAGGAATAGAAAAAGAAAATATCGAAACTTCAAATGTAAATTATTCAAATAAATAAAATCATAACCACCCGTGAACGGGTGGTTTGCCCATCCCCTAGAAGGGGAATTACTTGCTCACCACCTAAAAGGCGGTATTGAATATT
>USBY01000007.1 GCA_900553015.1 uncultured Clostridium sp.
TGAATGTAGAAATAGATGACACTGCAAGTATGGAAATTGCAAAAAGATCAAGAGGTACGCCAAGAATTGCAAATAGAATTTTAAAAAGAGTAAGAGACTATGCAGCAGTTTTAGGAGATGGAAAAGTAGATATAAATATGGCTAAAATTGCATTAAATAAATTGGAAATAGATGATTTAGGTCTTGACCAAACAGATAGAAATATATTACTAACAATAATACAAAAATATGCAGGAGGACCAGTAGGGATAGAAACTTTAGCAGCTACAACTGGTGAAGAAATAGAAACTATTGAAGATGTTTATGAGCCTTTTCTAATGCAGATAGGCTTTATAGCACGTACACCAAGAGGAAGAATTGCACTTCCTGCAGCATATGAACATTTAAACTTAGAATATAATAAATAATTAACTACCAGAAATTCTAGTTTTACAGAAAACTAGAATTAAGTAAAATTAATATTTTAGATTGGAGATAAAGTGAAAGAGAAAACAAAAGCAAAATTAATAGATATTTCCTTTTTTGTAATAATGATGTTACTATTTACATCTACAGTACTTATAAGGAATTTAGCTAATTTAGATGAAATATGGAATTTTAATTTTGCAAGGAATATTGCTAATGGATTAATTCCATACAATGACTTTAATATGTTACAAACACCGTTATTATCATTTGTACTTCGGAGGCATTTTTAAGTTATTTGGACAAGAACTTTTTGTTATGAGAATTGCATCTACAGTTTTAGGCGCAGGAATAATGCTGGTGTCATTTAAAATATTTAAAGAATTAAAGCTAAATATTAAATGGTCAATATTATCATCAGCTTTATTATTTCTATTTATAAAAGATAATTTTTATATAGATTATAATTATGCGATTTTATTTATAATATTAGTGTTAATTTATGCAGAATTAAAATATAAAAATTATAGCGCAAGATACAATTTGTTAATTGGTCTGCTTGCAGGTTTAACAATCTTGCTAAAGCAAAGTACTGGAATAATTATATCAGCTATAACAGTGATATATCTATTAGCAGAAAAAAGAGATAAGAAGACGCTAAAAGCAATAGTGTATAGATTCTGTGGTGTTTTAATTCCTTGTATAATTCTACTAATATATTTACTAGCAACAAGTTCTATGTCAAGTTTTATAGACTATTGTGTTTTAGGAATAGGAACATTTAAAAATAGTATATCTTATCTTAAATTGCTAAGAGGAGGAGATTTAACAGCCATTTTGGGTATGATAGCTCCACTTACTTTAGTAGTATTACTTGTAATAAATATAATCAATATAAAACGAAAAGCCATAAAAACTAAAGAAAGCAATTTAATATTATTTGTATATGCTGTAGCTGGTTTTACAGTAGTATATCCAATAGCAGACGAAGTACATTTTGTAATAGCTGCATTTCCTGCGATTTTAGTTACTTTATATTACATATGTAAAAAAATTCAAGAAATAAAGAATATTAAGGTATCTATATTTATAGAGCATTTTATGAATATAATAACAATATCATTTGTAGGAATAATAATCTTACAAGCAATTAATGATATTTATTTATATACACAAATGGATAAATCAGTATTAAATCATTTCTCAAATATACCAATTTCTTCTACATTACAAGATAGGATAATAGAAGTAGATGCATATATTCAAGATGAAGAAAGAGATGTGTATATATTAGATTCAGAAGCTGCTGTATATATGATACCATTAGATAAATATAATAAAGATTTTGATATGTTTTTAAAAGGAAATTTAGGTTCAGCAAGTGAAGAAGGACAAATAGAAAAAATAAAAAATATGAAAAATGCAGTGATATTAATAAAAAATGATAAAATGGCATTAAACTGGCAAACACCAACATCAGTAATAGAATATATAAGAAATAACCTAGAAAAGATAGGAACAGTAAGCTTTTTCGATATTTATGAACCTTAGGGACGAGGCCAAAAATAAAAAGGAGGAAAAAATGAAATTATTAATGCATACTTGCTGCGCACCATGTAGTGTGTATTGTATAGACTCATTAAGAAAAGAAGGAATAGAACCAACTGTATATTGGTACAATCCAAATATTCATCCATATATGGAGTATAAAGCAAGAAGAGATTGTTTAAAAGAATATACTAACAGCATAAATGTAGAGGCTATTTTCGAGGAGGACTATGGCTTAGATGAATTTTGCAAAAATGTAGTATGTGATTTACAAAATAGATGTCAAAATTATTGCTATAAAGTTAGATTAGAGCAAACTGCAAAATATGCTAAAGAACATGGTTTTGATACTATTTCTACTACTCTTTTAGTTAGTCCTTACCAAAAGCATGATATTTTAAAAATGCAAGGGGAAGAAATTGCAAAAAAATATGGATTAGACTTTTTATATAGAGATTTTAGAGTTGGATTTAGAGAAGGTCAAGCTAAAGCCAGAGAGTTAGGCTTATATATGCAAAAGTATTGTGGATGTATTTTTTCAGAAGAAAGCAGGTATTTTAACCACAATCAAGAAATGCCAAGATTACCAGAGGGTTTCGAGTTTTTACCCGTAAAACATTCAGTTAATATAAAAAAAGAAAAAGATGATAAAGAGCGATATTTAAAGCTATTACTTGAAGCAGATCCAAGTAAAGAGATGATTAATAAGTATTTATCTAATGGAGAGCTATTTGTATTGACATATAATGATGAGCCAGTTTGTGTGTCTGTAGTAACAAAAATAGATAATGACACTGTAGAATTAAAAAATATATCAACAAAAGAAAATTACAGAGGAAAAGGCTATGCTAAAAAAATGATTAAGTATTTAGAAGATAATTATAAAACAAGATATGGTAAGATGATTGTAGGGACAACAGAAAATAACATACCATTCTATGTAAAACAAGGTTTTGATAAGTATGAAAAAACAGTAAAGAATTTCTTTGTAGATAATTATGATGAAGAAATCAAAGATGGGGATTTAATTTGTATGGATTTGATATATTATTCAAAAGAATTAAAAAAATAATTTAATGTAGATATAACTATGGATAAAAATAGATTAAAGCATTCTATATCAGTAGCTAGAAAGATGGTAGAAATAGCAACTAAAATGAATTTGACTAAAAATGAAAAGAAAAAAATTTTTTAATAAAGGATAATCATGATATTGGATATGAATTTACAGATAAATAGAACAAAAAACAATATAAAAAAGGAGTAATTGAGAGAAAGATAGATAAAAATTAAAAAAGATAAGAAAAATAAATAAAAAAATATAATTGTGTCATCTGTGGAGACACAATTTAGAAAATAAGAAAGGAGTGTGAAAAAATGAGCAAACTTGAAGAGTTAAGAGATTTAATTATATATCAAAGCAGAAATAATGAGAATATATCAGTAGAAGTATTATATGACAATGAGGATTTTTGGTTAACTCAAAAATCTATGTCAAAATTATTTAATGTTGAAGTAAATACTATAAATTATCATTTAAAAGAGATTTTTGAAACTCATGAATTAGAGGAAAATCGAACTATTCGAAAAATTCGAACAGTTCAAAAAGAAGGAAATAGAAGTGTTTCAAGAGAATTAACTTTTTACAGTTTGGATGCGATTATTGCAGTAGGATATAGAGTGAACTCAAAAGAAGCTACTGATTTTAGAATTTGGGCAACTAATACATTAAAAGAATACATAAAAAAAGGTTTTGTTTTAAATGATGAATTATTAAAAAATGGCCCTAAATTTGGAAAAGATTATTTTAAAGAACTCTTAGAACGTATTCGTTCAATTAGGACAAGCGAACGAAGAATTTGGCAACAGATAACAGATATATTTGCAGAATGCAGTATTGATTATGATAAAAATTCAGAAATAACACATCAATTTTATGCAATGATACAAAATAAATTTCATTATGCAATAACAGGTCATACAGCTTCAGAAATCATATATCAAAAAGCAGATCATACAAAAGAAAATATGGGATTAACAAACTGGAAAAACTCACCAGAAGGAAGAATTTTAAAATCAGATGTAATGGTAGCAAAAAACTATTTAGAAGAAAAACAAATAAAAAGACTAGAAAGAGCTGTATCGGGTTATTTTGACTATATAGAAGATTTAGTAGAAAGAGAAAACACATTCACAATGGAGGAATTTGCAAGAAGTGTTAATGAATTCTTGGAATTTAGAAAATATGATATATTAAAGGACAATGGGAAAATCTCTAGAAAAATTGCTGAAGAAAAGGCAGAAAAGGAGTATAACGAATTTAATAAGCATCAAAAGATAACATCAGATTTTGATAAATTACTTTTAGAAACCAAAAAGTTGGATGAAAAGAAATGAGATTATATATTATAACCGGAAAAAAGGACAAAGGTTTATATATGAAGTAAAATTAAAAATCTTGAAAAAGGTTTAAATCTGTGACGTAGAAAATCGAAAAAGATAAATTAAAAAAGGTGAGAACATGATAACTCAAAATATAAGAAGAGAAACTGATCCGCAAAAGCAATTTGAGGCGGATAGAGAATTGTGTATGTCTCAAATTAATAGATATACTGCATTTTTGAATGAAGCAATTGAAGAACTTAGTATAGTACAGCAAACACATAGAACCAATTCCGAAGCGTATAGGCAAGCATCTATGCAAATTGAAAGATGGAGATACAATATTGACAAGGCAAATCTGGCGTTAAAATTTATTAGACCAAATACAAGTGCAGATATAGAATATAGGAATAAACAGAGAAGGGAGTTTACAGCAAAACTACAAACAATAATCTCAAGAAATCTAGATTTAAGATTTCATGGTACTCCAATTTATTTTGCAGAGCAAATTATTAGAACAGGAGGGATAACTTCCACAGCAGATAGATATAATGGTTATATAAGTTCTACAGATGCCAGTGGTGAAATTTCTGCCTCAACAGTAGAAACACTAGGGCAAACAATTAGATATTTTTCTGATATACAAGCATATCAACGTTCATTACCTTGTGGTTGTGTTTTTGCATTATTGCCAAGAGGGGCGCAAGATGACGAATTTCCAGATGTAATGAAAGCTGTTGACTTTAGAAAAAATCCGGATCAATTATTTGGCATATTTACAACACCAGAGAATGTAGAAAGAGTAAAAGGATGGATGCAAGAATCAGCATTAAATCCAGATAAGGTATATACTTTTGAAGGATTTTTGCAATTTGTTAATGAACAATCTAAGCTAATTGATAACGGAGAAATTCAATTTGGTAGTCCTATTCGTATGGAGCAAAACAATTTTGGAATAGAAGATATCAAAGAAATAGTTTTTGGAAGGCAAACTGGGCGTTTAGCACAACTTCAGGAAAAATTAAAAAGTCTTTTTTTCCCAGAAAGGGATACTGTTATAGAGAAGGATAAACGTGATGGAACACTTAGAAATTAGATATGGGAAAAGGTGAAAATATGGATTATATGTTAAAAGAAGCTAGTTTAAAAGTTGCACAAGAGAAAATAGCACAAGAAGTAGGAAAACTTACAATTGAGTATGAAAAAACACATAATCAAAATATAAAAATTAGACTAGAAGAATTAATTTCTGATAGAGATGAAATCTATAAAGGAAATGAAACAATCATAAAGAAATATGTAGGTGATATTACAAAATGGATCAAAAAGAATTAATAGAATTACAAGCAAAATATAAGCTTACAGAAGAAGAATACCAGCAATACTATTATGCTGTTAATGTCTTTTTTACAACTGGAAAGCAATCTGAAGAAAAGCCAAAATTAGTTTTTGTGGCAGGTCAAGCAGGAGCAGGTAAATCTAGACTGATCCCAATTGTAAATAAAAAGTTAGATTTTAATGCAGTGGTTATAGATTATGATGTAATAAGATCAATGCATCCAAAATTTGAATTGGCTAGTGAAGAAAACAATGAAAATATACATTTAGCATTGTTACCAGATGCAGATAGAGCAAGCCAAGAACTAAGAGATTACTGCAGAGAAACTAAATTAAATCTTATTTATGAAGGAACAATGAGGGCGACTGAAGGATTTCTAAAGATGGCAAAAGAGTTTAAAATGTCTGGGTATGAAATAGATTTAGAGTTAATGTCCGTTCCAAAACTTGAAAGTTATACATCAACTTTTTTTAGATATGCAATGCAATTAGTAAGTAATAGTAACCCAAGATGGGTACCTAAAAGTGTTCATGATTCCTCTTATGAAAATTTTATAGTTACACTACAAAGATTTGAGAGTGAAGGATTATTTGATTGTGCGACTGTATATAAAAGAGGAGAGCAGGATCCAGAACCATTTTATAGTACAGATAGAACACTAAATGAGACTCAAGATGTTATACCTATATACAATTTTGGAGAATTCGAAAGCCCAAGTGAAGCAGTAGTATATGGCAGAGAAGAGTTCGAAGAAGAAACATTAAGAAAATTTAATTCGGAATATGAAATTATATATGGTGTTTTCTCAGAATATGAACCAGAATTGATGCCATATGTTGAAGAGCTTCAAGCAATGTATGTAGAAGAAAGTAAAGAATATGGTAAAAAAGAAATTGAAGGAGAAGATAGAGATGATTGATTTACATATGCATTCTACTAATTCTGATGGAACTGATTCTGTAATAGAATTATTAAAAAAGGCCGAAGGAAAGGATTTAGACTATATTTCAATCACAGATCATGATACTTGTAATGGATATGAAGAATTAGAAAAAATAGATGTAAAAGAATATTATCATGGTAAAATAATTCCAGGAATCGAGATAAAATGTAGTTATGGGAAAAATCTGATTGAAGTATTAGGATATCAGATAAATACAAATAAAATGAAGGCATGGACAAAAGAATTCTATAAAGATAAATCAAGAGAAAAATTACAAACGAAGTACTTTAATATTCAATACGAAAAAGCGTTAGAAATGGGTCTTATTATGAGTCCAAAGGAAGAAATAGAATGGAATCCAAAAAACGACTGGGGAAGTGTTACGATATATAATGAAATAAAAAAACATCCGGAAAATCAAGCCAAATTACCAGAAGATTTATGGAGTGAATTTGATGTATTTTCTAAGAAATATTGTGGGGACGAAAATTATCCAATGTATATAGATAAAACACCAGATTATCCAAGTACAGAAGAGGCTGTTAGGGTTATTAAAGAATGTGGAGGATTAGTTTTTTTACCACATTTGTTTATATATAAATGGGCGAAAGACAAGTATAAATTAATAGATGATATTCTAGAAAAGTATGATATTGATGGAATTGAATGTATGCATAATACATTTACAGAAGAACAGATAAAATATCTAATAGATTTATGTAATAAAAGAAAGTATTTTAAAAGTGGTGGTAGTGATTACCATGGTAAGAATAAGCCTAATATTGATATGGGCTGTGGAAAAGGAAATTTGAAGATACCAAATGAATGGGTAGAAGAATGGATAGATATACAGTAAAAAGATAGCAAAAGATAAATTAAAATAAAAGGTGAAAGTTATGATTATACAAAATAAAGATAGGAGTACTAATCCAAGAAAGCAATATAAAGCAGATAAGCAAGCGCTTAATTCAGAAATAAAATCACATATAATGTGTTTAAATCATGCAATTGAAGATTTAAACCGAGCACGAGAAACTTATGGTTTTAATTCTAACGAATATAATGCAGCCTTTATACAAACAGAAAGATGGAGATATTGTATAGAAGAAAATAATTTAGCTTTAAAGTTTGTTAGACCCAACAACCAGAAAGATATAGAATATAGAATTAATCAGTATAATGAATTTACAGAAAAACTGCAGTCAGTTATTTCTAAGAATTTAGACTTAAGATTTCATGGAACACCAATTTATTTTGCAGAACAAATTATAAAAACAAAAACTATAACTTCTACTGCAGATAGATATAATGGCTATAGAAATTCTACAGATCGATATGGCGAATTTTCTGCATCATCAATTCAAACATTGGGAGAGACGATTAAATTATTTTCGGACATACAAGCATATTATCGTTCATTACCATGTGGATGTATATTTGCATTGTTTCCTAAAGGACCAGAAGATAATGAATTTCCAAACTTGATGAAAACTGTAGATCTTAGCCAGAATCCAGAGCAACTATATGGAATATTTACAACTCCAGAAAATATAGATAGGGTTAGTACATGGATGCAAGAGGCTGGATTAGATGCAAGTAAGGTATATACATTCGAGTCTTTTTTAGAACAAGTACAAGAGACATCTAGGTTAATTGATGGAGAAGAAGTTCAAACTGTAGAACCAATATATAGCGAAGCAAATAATTTTGGGATTGAAGAAATGGAAAAATTATCATATGGAAGACAAACTGGACGTTTAGCACAACTTCAGTTTAAATTGAAAAATATTTTTTCTAGAAATATAGAAAAAGAGGGGGAAAGAAATGATGGAACAAGTAGAGATTAGTAATGCGGCAAAAGAAGTATTATGCCTTTGTGAATATTTTGACCCCGAAATTAATATGAAAATACCAGAGAACTTTTTATTAAAGTTAAAAGAACTAGCTAGCACATCAAATGTTATAGTAAGTATAGACTATAAGAAAAAATTAACTGAACAAAATATTTCAGAAACTGCAAAGGATATATTAGCATTAATATATTATAGTTATATTGCAAAACCTGAAGAAAAAATTAAAATTAAAGAAGCATGGGATAAAAATGATGCGGAATATAGAGCATATATTAAAGAAAAATATGATCCAGAAAAAATTTTTAAGAAAGAAGCAAAAGTAGAAGAAAAAAATAATGAAGTTATTGTATACAATCAAAGTTTTATTTCGAAAATTATAGAAAAAATAAAAAGGGTATTTAAGCATAAATAAGAAGTAAAAACATGTAGTTGTAATAATATAGCTGATGAAATCTAGTAAATAGTTACATAATTAATTGATGAAACATAAAATATAGAAACTATATACATATACGTATATAGTTTTTTTATATATTAATAGGAGGAGTGAGTTTATGAAAAGTATAAAGATTATAGGGGACACTCCAATGATAAGAATTAATTATGAATTTAATAATAGTCCCAAATACATATATGCTAAATTAGAATATTATAATCTAACCGGAAGTATAAAAGATAGGGTTGCATTTTATATAATAAAAAATGCTAAAGAACGAGGAGCTTTAAAAGAAAATATGCCAATAATAGAAGCAACAAGTGGCAATACGGGAATTTCACTGGCAGCTTTAGGGAAGAAATATAAACACAAAGTATATATTTTTATGCCTGATTGGGTAAGTAAAGAAAGAATAGATTTAATGAAAGGATATGGAGCAGAAGTAATCCTGTATTCAAAAGAAGATGGTGGATTTATAAGATGTATAGAAGAGGCGAAAAAGCTGGCAATAGCTAAAAAGGGATTTTTGGCTAATCAATTTTCAAATAATGATAATTTTTTAGCACATTATGAAACAACAGGAAAAGAAATCATAGCTCAAGTTCCAGAAGATATTTATGGTTTTGTGTCTGGTGTTGGAACTGGTGGTACTTTAATGGGAACTGGTAAAAGATTGAAAGAAAAATTTGAAAACTTACAAATAGTAGCAATAGAGCCAGATAAATTGCCACTAATTACCAATTTAAAATATCACAAAACTATACAGAGTAATGGAACTCATAAAATAGAAGGTATTGGTGATGAATTTGTGCCAGATTTAATGGATAAAAATAAAATTGATGATGTTATATTGGTAAATGATGATGATTCAATAAATATGGCTAAAAAATTGGCAAATGAATTAGGTTTGGGAGTTGGAATTTCTTCAGGAGCGAACTTAATAGGAAGTATTTTATTAAATGAAAAAATAGATAAGCCAGTAGTTACTGTATTTGCAGATGATAATAAAAAGTATTTATCTACAGATTTGTTTAAAGAATTTAGACAAAAAAATGAATGGATTTCTAGTAAGGTAAAATTAATTGATTATAATGTTATATAAAAAAGAAAACCCCGCAGGGTCAATCAAGTAAAATTATTCTAGTAAATTGACTCCGCGGGGAAAAGTGTTTTAATTTACAGAAATCGGCGAGATTGTATAAGTTTTGTAACCACCCATTTCTTCTCGTTTTGTGACATTTGCAAAAGAAAAGCAATGGTGGCTGTCAAAAAAATGTAGATATTTGTTTACAAATTTTTGACAAAATGACAGTTCTGCATCGGTATCGATATGATATCCAGCTACCATATCATACTCTTTTTCTAACTGAGGTTTAGCGTTGAACATTGCACAAGTTTCTACTGTGCAATCTATTCCAGCTTCGTTCAGAGTATGAGTCAAGAGCTTAACCACATCGCTTAATTTTTCGTTCCGATTTCTTGAATCATAAAGTAAAATCACTTTTTTCATATACTGTACCTCCTTAAAGGGGAAATTCCCCTGCTGAATAATATTAAAATGTTTATAGGTCAACTTATATTATACCATATTTTGTAAATAAAAACAACCTTCGAAAAATAGCTAATTAATAAAGAATTATAAAATAGTAAAGCATTGCTAAACTCTAAAAAACTTTGTATAATCTATATGTAAAATAAAGAGAGGTAAATATGGAAAAAGAAAAAATATTAGCTAAAGTAGAAAAATTAATTAAAATGTATAAAGAAGGAAAACTAGGAGGAGAGATAATGCCAGAAGATGCTAATCCTAACTTAGAAAAAGCATCACTAGAAAATTATTTATATTTTACATTACCGATGGCATTAAATTATCAAAGAAATTCATATAAACTATGGGAAAGTGCATTACAAACATATCAGGATAGTAAAACAAAATTTGTATTTGAACCAAAGAAATGCGTAGCCAAAAAATTTGAAGATGTACAAGAGGCATTAACAAAATATAAAGTAGCGTTACAAAAACAGAAACAAACTGAAATTTGGCTAAAACTATGCAATACTTTTATAGAACTATTTGATGGGGATATAAGAAAAATATTTGATATGTTCGATAATGATGTAGATAAAATTAGAGAGTTTATTCAAGTAAAAAATAAGAAAAAATTTCCGTATTTATCAGGAACAAAAATATGTAATTATTGGTTATATGTAATTTATCAATATACAGATAGAAAATATAAAAATATAGACCATCTAACAGTAGCACCAGATACACATGTCTGTAAAGCTACACTAAAGTTAGGATTAATTAGTAATGAGGAATTTAATTCTAGCAATGTACAATCAATTGTAATAAAGAGATGGCAGGAGATATTAAAAAATACGAAGTATAAGCCGATAGATGTACACACTCCACTTTGGTTATGGAGTAGAAATGGTTTTATAGAAATATAAATTACATATTGACCGCAATTTAGGAGGAGAAAATGGCACTATTAGAAGTAGAAAATTTAACACATTCATTTGGAGATAAATTATTATATAAAGATTCTTCTTTTGAGCTATATAAAGGCGAGCATATGGGGATTGTAGGTCAAAATGGAGCAGGAAAAAGTACTTTAATAAAAATATTATTAGGAGAAATTTTGCCAGATAAAGGAACAGTAAGATGGCAAAATGGCATCACAATAGGTAGTTTGGACCAATATGCAATAGTAGAAGAAGAACAAACAATTTTTGATTATTTAAGAACAGCATTTAAAGACTTATATAAATTAGAAGAAGAATTAAATAAATTATATGAGGAAATGGCAGAAAATTATGATGAAACTATACTAAATAAAGTTTCTAAATATCAGGAAGAATTAGAAGAAAAAAATTTTTATGCAATAGATAGCACAATACAAAAAGTTGCAAGTGGATTGGGTATAACTGCACTTGGAATGGAAAATTGTTTAAAAAACTTAAGTGGTGGGCAAAGAGCAAAAGTAATTTTAGCAAAATTGCTCTTACAAAATCCAGACGTTTTAGTGTTGGACGAGCCAACTAACTTTTTAGATAAAGAACATGTAGAATGGCTTTCAGAATATCTACAAACTTTTAGAGGAGCATTTATAATTGTATCACATGATTTTGATTTTTTAGAGAAAGTTACAACTTGTATTTGTGATATAGAATTTAATAAAATGAGAAAATATAAAGGAACATATTCTAGCTTTTTAAAACAAAAGGAATTTTTAAGGGAAGATTATATAAGACAATATAATTCACAACAAAGAGAAATTAAAAAACTAGAAGATTACATTGCGAAAAATAAGGTTAGAGCATCAACTGCTCAGATGGCAAAGAGTAGAGAGAAAAAGCTAGAGAAGATGGAAAAAATAGAAAAACCATCTTTTACAAGCAAACCACATTTTCGTTTTAATTGTATACAAAGTACTGCACAAGTAATATTAGAAGTAAATGGTTTAGAAGTAGGATATTATTATCCGTTACTTCCTAAAATGAAATTTGATGTACAAAATGAAGAAAAACTAGTTATAACAGGATTTAACGGGATTGGAAAATCTACATTATTAAAAACTATTATGGGAGAAATTAAACCTATTTCTGGAAATTTTAAGTTTTCAGAAACAATTAAGAGTATAGGATATTATGAGCAAGATTTAAAATGGGAAGATCCACAGGATATTCCATTAAATATAATTTCCAGAGAATTTCCTAAATTAACACAAAAACAAGTTAGAAAACATTTAGCCGATTGTGGAATAAAAAGGGAACATGTTATGCAACCTATTTCTACACTAAGTGGTGGTGAACAAGCAAAGGTTAAATTATGCAAATTAATACTAAAACCTTGTAATTTATTAATATTGGACGAGCCTACTAATCACTTAGATGCAGATACAAAAGAAGAGTTACAGAAGGCTTTAACAGAATTTAAAGGAACTGTTATTTTAGTTTCTCACGAAGCAAGTTTTTATAAAGATTTAGCAACTAAAGTTGTTAATATAGAAAATTTATGTATTAAAAAATTAAATAGATAGAATAAGATAAGGAAGGGAAACCTTCCTTTTTACATATAAAAATTTTTTATAAAAAGTATTGACTATTTTTATACATAGATATACTATGTATAAAAATACATCGTAATCCGATGCATAGAATGGAGGAAAATATGAAAATAAATAAAGAATTAATAAAAGGAAGTACCGATATGTTAATCTTGAATTTGCTAAAAAATGAGGATATGTATGGGTATCAGATGATAAAAAAATTAAAAGAAAGATCAAAAAATGTATTTGAATTAAAAGAAGGAACACTATATCCAATATTACATAGTCTAGAAGAAAAAGATTTAATTACATCATATTGGGACGAAACTACAGCTAAAAAAAGAAAATATTATACCATAACAGAAAAAGGAAAAAAATATTTAAATGAAAAAGAGACAGAATGGCAAATTTTTAGTAAAGGTATTAATGATGTAATAGGAGGAGTTTCTTATGCAAATTAGAGATTTTATAAATAATGTATGTAATGAAATAAAATATAAGCCTGTTCAAAAAGGGATTGCTGATGAATTAGAAAATCATATGCAAGAGTTAAAGGAAGACTTTAAGGCTAAAGGATTAGCTGATGACATAGCAGAAGATAATGTTGTAGCAGAAATGGGGGATGCAAAATTAATAGGAAAAAGTTTAAACAAAATACATAAACCAAAATTAGATTGGAAATTGATTATACTAATAGGAATATTATTAATATTTGGATTTATGGTTTCATTTATAAAAACAACAAATGAAGTTACTTCAGGCAATTTAGCTAATTTTATGGTAAAATTTATTCGCGCATTGTTTATAGGTATTGTGTGTGCGATTCCAATATATTTTTTGAATTATAAAAAGATGTTAAGGTTTTCAAAATATTTTTATTTATTTGCAATTTTAATAAATATATATACATTATTTTTTGGAGTTCAGTTAAACGGAATAAAATACTTTAGAATAGCTGGTATATCTGTATTAGCTTCTGTACTGCTTATACCTTTATATGTAGTTTCTTTTGTAGGCAATTTAAGTGAAGAACCAAAAGAGAAAAGCATTAAATTACATTATTTAAAAATTGGTGCTTTAGCAGTACTTTCATTATTATTAATGTGTAAAATAAAAAATATTTCTGCCGCAATAATTTTAGGAATAGTTTATTTAATAGTATCAACTGTAAAGATACTAAAAAATAGTCAAAATAAGCGTAGAAATATAATATTATTATGGTCTGTACCTATAATATTGTTATTAGTTTCAACATTTATAATAATAGCGAATCCTAATTTAAGGAATAGCTTTTTAATTTCCTTTTATCCAGAATTAGAACCAGATGGTAGAGGCTATATTGGTATTAGCCAAAAACTAATTATAAATACAGCACAACCTTTTGGTAATGCAGATGATATGGGGCAAGCTGAAGAAATATATACTGGTACCAAATATGCGATTTTAGCAATATTGGCAAATTACGGTTGGATAGTAACTGGAGCAATAATTGTAGCAATTTGTCTGGCTTATACAAAAATGATCTTTACTAGTAGAAAAACAAAAGATATGGAAGGTAAATTGCTAATTATAGGAATAAGTAGTATTTTTATATTAGAGACTTTATTTAATATTTTAATGAATTTTAATATTATGCCAAAGGGAGATTTTAATTTACCATTTTTATCATATGGAATGACAGAATTAATTATTAATATATTAATGGTTGCTGTTATTTTATCCGTATATAGAAGAAAAGATATCATAAATTATGAAGAAATAAAGAGTAGAAAAATAAAACTTAAGATTAGTATAGAGTAGATTAAATAAGATAAGGAAGGGAAACCTTCATTATCTTATTTTCATATATAAAAAGATTATAAATAGCACTTGAATATTTTATAAAAAAATTATATGATTGTAAGGAAAATTTAAATTTAGAATTACAAAAGAATAAGGAGAAGGCATGAAACAAAGAACAAAAAACTTAATACTATTTTTTATTTTATTTGTAATAACTGGGGTTGTTTTTTGGAATTATGTATCAATGCACTATGCAACAGATACGTATAATATAATGAATATAGGATATGAAAAATATGCAATAAATAATTCTTTAAGTGATGGAAGAATATTTATGTTTTTAATAGGAATGTTTGCAAATACAATAAATATTCCTATTAATGTTTATGTAATAACTTTAACTGTTATTGGTTTAATAATATCGTGTATAGCAGTTATAGTACTTAAAAATATGATAATGAAATTTTGTAAAAAAGAAACAAAACTACAAGAAGTTATTGCAATTTTAATATCATATTGTACAGTATTTAACTTTATGTATGTAGAAAATTTATATTTTGTAGAAGCTGCAGTTATGGGACTTAGTGTATTATTTTATATATTGGCAGTAAAACAAATTGTAGACAAAAAGAAATTATATGCACTTAAAGCAGGACTATTAGCCATAATAGCAACTTTTTGTTATCAAGGTACAATAGGGCTATTTGCATTATACGGCGTAGTATTTTCTATAGCCAAAAATGGAAAAAATATAAAAGAAATATTAAAAGATTTTGGGGTAATAATCTTAATTACAATAATTTCATTTGTAGCTAATTTAATTCAAATAGATATTGCAACATATCTTGCAGGAACTACCCAAAAAAGATTAAATGGAATACAAAATTTAGTAGAGAATTTTATTTATGTCTTGTCTAGATTTGGCACGATGGTATTTAATACTATGTTTATAAGTAATTGTGGGTTATTTCCTAATTATTTAATGATGATTTTTGTATTAATAATTACACTTATGGCTGGAATTTATGAGGTCCAGACAAAAGAAAATGGTATAGTATTTAATATAATATTCCTTTTTGTATTAACTATGCTTATAACTTTTGCAATGTGTATTGTTAGTATTGCAAGTTATGATACAGGAAGAATTCATGTACCTGTTGGTGCTTTAATAGGAGTTATTTTTATTTATCTATTTTGTAAAACAAGCATTTTTGAAAAAGAAACCATCATTAAATATTTAATAATAACAACATTAATTGCTTACAATCTTATAACAATAGTAAATACAATTTCTTTATTATATCAACATAAACAAGTAAATGAATTAGAAAGGAAGCAGTGCGAAGGATTAGAAGAATATATAGAAACATATGAAAGAGAAAATAATGTAAAAATTACAGAGGCTAGATATTTTAAATTATCTAACATGAAAAAATATGGCTATTTCGACGAAATAAAAAACGAATCAGTTCTTACATATGATGGTGTTGCATGTACATGGTCTGCAATAGGTACAATTAATTTTTATACAGGAAGAAATTTTGCAGATAATTATCTAGAAGCATATCCAAATAAAGAATTATTTTATGCATATGCAGCTAAAAGAAATTTAGGATATGAAGGAAACTTTGTAATAATGGATGACATTTTATATTTCTTAGCATATATTTAAAATTTAGGTGATGATATGAAAAAAAGACAAAAAGATTTCTTAATCTTTTTTGGAATATTTATATTAGCAATACTAATGTATATTAACTGGATTACTATGCATTATGCTTCAGATACATATAATATTATGAATGTAGGATATGAAACATATGCTACAAATTGGTCTTTAAAAGATGGAAGGCTAATAATGTATCTTATTACTATGATATGTGCAAAACTTAATGTATCAATAGAAATTTATGTGATAGGAACATTGTTAGGAGCACTACTAATATCTGCTGGCTGTGTTATAAAATTAAAGAATACAATTTTAAAAAATACTGAATCAAATTTAAAGAAAGAGATATTAATTACAAGTGCTTCATTTTTTACAATATTCAATTTTATGTATATAGAGAATATGTATTTTGTAGAAGCAATTGTAATGGCATTAAGTTTATTAGCTTTTATATATTCTGCAGATTTTATAGTTAATAACAAAGGAATAAAAAATAAAAGCATAGCATTAATTTTAGCTATAATAGGAGTTATAGCGTATCAAGGAACAGCAGGATTTCTTATTATAGTAACTTTTGTTTTTAGTTTGTCAAAAAATAAAGTAGAATTAAAAGGTTCAAAAGAAAATATAAAAACAAATATAAAGCAAATTTTAATAGATGTATTTGTAGCTGGTGTATGTTCACTTATTGGTATATTTATTAATATGCTAATAGTTAATATTATTGGAGATATAACAGGAAAACAGCAGACTAGGGTTAGTAGTATAACTGCTATATTTACAAATTTACAATATATTATTAGTAATTTTTCGGTTATTTTAAAGGATAATATTGGATTATTTCCAACTAATTTATTATATATTTTCTTAAGTGTTATATTAATATGTTCATTAGTTTATGATATTAAGACTAAGAGTAAAAATTTTTTAACAATAAAAGAAATAAGTATAATAATTGTAAGTATAATATGTGGTTTTGTAGTGTCACTAGGTACATTATCAAGTTTTTATACTGGAAGACTACATTTTTCAATTGGAAGTATGCTGGGTTTTGTTTTAATTTGTCTAATTATGGAAAATGAGGACGAAATTTTTAGAAAAATATTTGCATTAATTTTGATAATTTATAGCTTTATTAGTATATATAATTGTATAATAGTTACATATGAACATAAATTAGTTAATAAATATGAACAAGAAGAAGTTCAAACAATAGAAAATGATATAAAAAATTATGAAAGTATGGTAAATGAACAAGTAAAGAATATAGCAATATACACAATTAAAGGACAAGCAGATAAAACATATTTTGAAAATATTTCAAGAAAGTCTGTAGTAACATATAATGCAGTTAGATGTGATTGGGCTGCAGCTGGAGTTATAAATTTTTATACAAAAAGAAATTTAGAAACAGTAAATCTAACAAAAGATTTATTAACAGAATATCTTGAGCAAGAAAACGAAAATGGTTATGGAATTGTAGATAATACATTAGTAATAGAATGTTATATGTATTAGGAAAGAAGGTTTATTTTGGGAAAATTAGTATTAATAGATGGTAACAGTATTTTAAATAGAGCTTTTTATGGAATTATGGGAAGTAAGATGCTACAGTCAAAAGATGGAACACCAACAAATGCAGTTTATGGTTTTTTAGCGATTCTGTTTAAAATATTAGAGGATATAAAACCAGAATATTTGGTAGTAGCTTTCGATTTAAAAGGACCTACAAAAAGACATGAAATGTATGATGGGTATAAAGCCAATAGAAAGGGTATGCCAGATGAACTTGCATGTCAAATGCCAATAATTAAAGAAATTTTAAGAGCGATGAAAATAGATATTGTAGAAAAGCAAGGCTATGAAGGTGACGATATATTAGGAACATTATCTGTTTATGGAGAAAAACAAGGTTTGGATGTAACAATTTTATCAGGAGATAGGGATACATTTCAGCTTGCAACAGATAAAGTAACTATAAGAATACCAAGAACAAAAATGGGAAAGACAGAAGTAGAAGATTTTAATAAAGCTAAAGTAGAAGAAATTTATAATTTAGAACCAAAACAATTAATAGAAGTAAAAGGTCTTCAAGGTGATACTTCAGATAATATCCCAGGAGTTCCTGGAATAGGAGAAAAAACAGCATTAAAACTTATTCAAGAATATAAGAATATAGAAAATCTATATAAATTATTAGAAGCAGGACAAGCCGAAGATGTTAAAGGTAAAACAAGGGAAAGAATTTTAGAAAATAAAGATTTAGCTTTTCTATCAAAAGAACTAGGTA
The DNA here is from genome assembly GCA_900553015.1 of uncultured Clostridium sp. Taxonomy (GTDB): domain Bacteria; phylum Bacillota; class Clostridia; order TANB77; family CAG-508; genus Merdicola. Next base: position 18,703 of record USBY01000007.1, read on the forward strand.
CAATAAACATAAATGTACCTATAGAAGAAAATTTAGAGGAATTTAAAGTAGAAGAATGGGATAAACCAGAGGTTTTAAAATTATTTAAAGAATTAAATTTTAACAGATATATAGAAAGATTTAATTTGGCTTCAGAAGATGAGATTGAACCAGAAGAAGTAGCAGAAAAATATGAAGTACAAGAAATAGACATAGATAAAGCTAAAGAAATAATATTAAAAACTAAAGAATTATTTTATCATTTTTCTACAAAAGAAGTAACTAAGCCAGAATATATTATAAAAAAAGAATTTGAATCATTCTCTTTTTATAACAAAGAGGAAAATAAAGCATATTTTGTAAAATTGTCAGAAGACTCATATATTGCTTTAAAAGAGATTTTTGAAAACAAAGAAATTAAAAAATATGGGTATAAGACATCTGAAGATTATATTTTATTAAAACAACTTGGAATTTTACCACAAAATATAATTTATGATGCAGAAGTTGCAGTATATGATTTAGATCCATCAAATATGAAATACAAAATGCAAGATGTAGCATATCAATATTTAGATTTCAATATGGATGAGTATTTAAATGGTTTAGGAATAAAAAAACAAGAACAAATTAATTTGTTTGAGGAAAATGCTGATAATGATGAATATGAAAGATATTTAAATACTTTATATTGTTACTTGATTCAAAAATTATATGAGAAAACTACAGAAGAACTAGAAAGACTAGAAGAAACAGATTTATTTAATAACATTGAGATGCCTTTAGTAGAGGTACTTTCAGAAATGCAATATGAAGGTATACAAATAGATAAGGATGAATTAGAAGAATTTGGAGTAACTTTAAAACAAAACATAGAAGAATTAACACAAGAAATATATACTTTAAGTGGAACAGAGTTTAATATTAATTCACCAAAACAACTAGGAGAAGTTCTATTTGAAAAATTAGAATTGCCAGTAATTAAAAAAACAAAAACAGGATATTCTACAGATGTAGATGTTTTAGAAAAACTAAAGAAAGAGCATCCTGTAATAGAAAAAATCTTAGAGTATAGAAGCTTAACTAAATTAAATTCTACTTATGTTGAAGGATTAAAACCATATATAAATCCTGTAACAGGAAGAATTCATTCATATTTCCATCAGACTATAACTGCAACAGGTAGAATAAGTTCTACAGAACCAAACCTTCAAAATATTCCAACAAGAATAGAACTTGGTAAACAATTAAGAAGAGCATTTAAACCAAAAGAAGGATATCTATTTATAGATGCAGATTATTCACAAATAGAGTTAAGAGTGCTTGCACATATTTCTAATGACGAACATATGATAGAAGCTTTTAATAATAATGAAGATATACATAAACAAGCTGCTGCAAGCGTATTTAAAGTACCAATTAATGAGGTAACTAAAGAACAAAGAACTCATGCAAAAGCAGTTAATTTTGGAATAGTATATGGAATAAGTGATTTTGGATTGGGAGAACAAATCGGAGTATCAAGAAAAAAGGCAAAGGAATATATAGACCAATACTTAGAGAAGTATAGTGGAATAAAACAATTTATGTCAGACATTGTAGAAGAGGCAAAAGAAAAGGGGTATGTTGAAACTTTATTTAAAAGGAGAAGATATATACCAGAGCTAAAATCTAAAAACTTTAATATAAGACAATTTGGAGCAAGAGCTGCTATGAACACACCAATACAAGGAACAGCAGCAGATATAATGAAGATTGCAATGATAGATGTATTTAATAAACTAAAAGAGAGAAATTTAAAATCAAAATTAATTTTACAAATACATGATGAACTTTTAATAGAAACTAAGGAAGAGGAAAAAGAAGAAGTAAAAAATATATTAAAAACATCTATGGAAAATGCGATAAAATTAAAAGTACCATTAAGAGCAGATGTGTCTGAAGCATATAATTGGTATGATTTAAAATAATTGTTACTTAAAGTTTTAATTAGCAAAGTGTATACAAATAAATCTAGAAGAAAGGAGAGTATGGTATAGATATATCATACGGTAAAAAATGGCAAATAAATTACTAAAGATAATAGTTATATTACTATTTATATGTGCTATAATATATTTAGCATTTGGGGTGTTTGAAGTACATAAAATAATAATAAGACAAATCTATCCACAAAAGTATTCAGAATACGTAGAAAAATACGCAGAAGAATATGATATAGATTCATTATTAGTATATGCAATAATTAAGGCTGAAAGTAACTTTAAAGCAGATGTGGTTTCTAAAAGTAATGCAGTAGGTCTAATGCAACTTATGGATGCAACAGCAGAGGATACTGCAAATAAATTAGGAATGGAGTATAATAAAGAGGATTTAACAGATCCAGAAATAAATATAAAACTTGGAACTAAATATTTTTCGACACTATATGAAACATATAAAAATATTTCAATTGCATTAACTGCATATAATGCAGGTAGTGGAAATGTAGATAAGTGGTTAACAGAAGAAACAATTTCGGATGATGGTTCAGATATAGAAAACATACCATTTAGAGAAACTAATAATTATGTTAGAAAAATATTAAGAGATTATGAAATTTACAAAGATATTTATGCTGAAGAATAAACATCTAGTAATAAAAAGGAGGAATTAATATGTCAATTTTAGTTACAGGAGGAGCTGGTTATATAGGTAGCCATACAGTAGTAGAACTATTAAATGCGAATAGAGAAGTTGTTATAGTTGATGATTTTTCTAATAGTAAGCCAGAGGTTCTAGATGCAATTAGAAAAATTACAGACAAAGACTTTAAGTTTTATGAATTAAATTATCTTGATAGGGAAAAATTGGACAAGGTATTTAAAGAAAATAATATTGAGGCTGTAATGAATTTTGCTGGATTTAAAGCTGTTGGCGAATCTGTTCAAAAGCCAATAGAATATTATACAAATAATATTTCTGGAACATTAACATTATTAGATGTTATGAGAGAAAATAATGTTAAAAAATTTGTATTTAGCTCTTCTGCAACTGTATATGGCAAACCAGAAATTATTCCTATTACAGAGGAGTGTAAAACAGGAGGAACAACTAATCCATATGGTACAAGTAAATTATTTATAGAACAAATTTTAAAAGACGTATATAAATCAGATAATACTTGGGATATAGTAATTTTAAGATATTTTAATCCAATTGGAGCACACGAAAGTGGGTTAATAGGAGAAGAACCTCAAGGTATTCCAAATAATTTGATGCCATATGTTGTAAGAGTTGCAAATGGTACATTAAAAGAATTATCTGTATTTGGAAATGACTATGATACTCCAGATGGAACTGGTGTAAGAGATTATATTCATGTTGTAGATTTAGCAAAAGGACATATTAATGCATTAGAAAAACTAGAAAAAGAAGGAGAAGGCTTATTTATATATAATTTAGGAACTGGAAAAGGATATAGTGTTTTAGATATAGTTAAAACATTTGAAGAAGCTACAGGAATGAAGGTTCCATATAAAATAGCACCTAGAAGAGCAGGAGATATAGATACTTGCTATTCTGACCCAACAAAAGCAAAAAATGAATTAGGCTGGGAAGCTGAAAGAGATTTAAAACAAATGTGTATAGATTCATGGAATTATATAGAAAGAAAAAAATAATTTAGGTGAGAATGGTGGAAAACAAAGATATAGGGCAAAGCAAGAGTAATAAAATAGTATTTATATATAGAATTGTAGTATCAATTATAATGTTGGTTAATATAATATTAGTGTATATATTAAACCATTTAGGTCAAAGTAAGGAAGTTGATGCTATGTTTAATTCTACACAAAATAATCTTTTAGAAGGGATTATAGGAAATACTTACGATAATACTATTGCTACAGAACATGTTACTTCAGAAGAATCTTTGAAGAAACTTAGTGATTGGCGTTTAATGTTAGTAAATTATGAAAATGAAATGCCAAAAGATTATGTTCCACCACTTTCTAATATAGATGAAGCTAGACAATTTGATTCTAGAGCAGTAGATAGCTTAGTACAAATGATGTTAGACATGAATGATGCCGGAATAAATCACATTTGGGCACAATCTACATATAGGGATCCAGAAAAGCAAAAGCACTTAATAGAAGAAAGTATACAAGAATATTTAGAACAAGGAAAATCTATGGAAGAAGCAGAAGCATTAACTGCAAGATCTATTGGAGAACCATATAAAAGTGAGCATAACTTAGGTTTGGCAGTAGATTTTAATGATGTTGATTATGCTTTTGAAGATGAGAAAGCATTTACATGGCTTATGGAAAATGCAGAAAATTATGGCTTTATATTAAGGTATCCAGCAGATAAAGAGGATATAACAAAAATAAAATATGAGCCTTGGCATTGGAGATATGTAGGCCCAGAATATGCAAAAGAAATGAATGATTTAGGCTTTTGCTTAGAAGAATATATAGAATATTTAAAGAATAATTAGGAATTTGAGGACATTTCTGTTTCCACATAGGGGATGGAATCGTTCCTAGGGGGATTTTGGGACGTTCCTTAAATCCCTATTTTGATGAAAAGGATAATCTGACAACCAAAGGCAGTGAGAGCTAATCACTGCCTTTTTTCCTTGAAGAAAAAGAGTAGATTAATAAATAAAACATTGAATTTACATAAAATTTGAACTTTAAGCTCCGTCCCTAAAGTTCAAAAAAATTTAATTTATGTTTGATATAAAAAAATATTTATGATACAATAACAAATGTGCTAAAAAAAGAAAGGAGAAATAGAAGAAATGATTAAGGAACTTGCAAAATACATCAAACAGTACAAGAAGTATGCAATTTTAACACCATTTATGGTTGTTTTAGAAATTGTAATGGAGGTAGTAATACCATATCTTATGGCAAGAATAATTGACGTAGGAATTCAAAACAATGATTTAGACTACATTATTAGAATCGGAATTATGTTAGTAATTTCTGCAATCATGTCTTTAATATTTGGTGTACTTTCAGGAAGATTTGCAGCTATAGCATCTTCTGGATTTGCTAAAAATTTAAGACAAGGAATGTTTTATAACATTCAAAACTATTCATTTACAAACATAGACAAATTTTCTACATCAAGTTTAGTAACAAGACTAACAACAGATGTAACAAACGTTCAAAATGCTTTTCAAATGATAATAAGAGCATTAGTAAGAGGACCTGTAATGATAGTGTTTGCTTTAATTATGGCGTTTTCTATTAATAAGGAACTATCATTAGTATATGTAGCAACAATGGTACCACTTGCAATACTATTAGCTTTTATTTCTATAAAAGCACATCCATATTTTGAAAAAGTATTTAAAAAATATGATGAATTAAACCGCGTTGTTGGAGAAAACTTGAATGCAATAAGAGTTGTTAAATCTTTTGCAACAGAAGATTTTGAAGAGAAAAAATTCGGGGACGTTAATTCTTTAGTATATAGATTATTTAAAAAGGCTGAAAAAATAGTTATATTTAACAGTCCGCTTATGCAGATTGCTATTTATGGTTGTATATTATTATTATCATGGCTTGGAGCACAGTCAATCGCAGCTGGAGGAATGCAAACAGGTCAACTTTCAAGCTTAATTACATATGCATGGCAAATATTATCAAGCTTAATGATGCTTTCTATGGTGTTGGTTATGATAATTATTGCTCAATCTTCAGCAGAGAGAATTGTTGAGGTTTTAACAGAAGAACCAACAATTAAAAATAGAGAAAAAACAATTAAAGAGATAAAAGATGGAAGTATAGAATTTATAGATGTAGACTTCCAATATGATGATGCAAAAGCAAATGAAATGCTTCCACTAGAAGATATTAATTTGAAAATTAATGCAGGTGAAGTAATAGGAATTATAGGTGGAACAGGAAGTTCTAAGACATCTTTAGTTAATTTGATTCCTAGATTATATGATGTAAAATCTGGATTCGTAAAAGTTGGTGGAGTAGATGTTAGAGATTATGATCTAGAATCACTAAGAAACGAAGTTGCTATGGTTTTACAAAAAAATGTATTATTCTCTGGAACTATAGCTGAAAACTTAAGATGGGGAAATGAAAATGCTACAGACGAAGAATTAGTAAGAGCATGTAAATTGGCCCAAGCAGATGGATTTATACAAGAATTACCAGATAAATATCAAACAGTTTTAGACCAAGGAGGAACAAACGTATCTGGTGGTCAAAAACAAAGAATTTGTATTGCAAGAGCATTACTAAAAAAACCAAAAATATTAATTCTAGATGATTCTACAAGTGCTGTAGATACTAAAACAGATGCACTTATAAGAAAAGCATTTAGAGAAGAAATTCCAGATACAACTAAAATAATTATTGCACAAAGAATAAGCTCAATAATAGATGCAGATAAAATAATTGTTATGGATAATGGTAGAATAGATGGAATTGGAACATCTGATGAACTATTAAAAACAAATAAAATATACCAAGAAGTATATGAATCTCAAATGGGAGGAGATGATGCTGACGATGAAAAACAAGACTAAAAAAGCAAATACATTAAAAAGACTACTAAAATATGCATTAGGTGATTATAAAGCACAATTTGTAGTAGTTATAATTAGTATAATAATAAGTGCAGCAGCAAGTGTAATTGGAATACAATTTATCCAAACATTAATAGATGAATATATTACACCACTTATTGGAAATCAAAATCCAGATTATACATCATTATTACAAGCAATATTAATGATGGGAATGATTTACCTTGTAGGTATTATTGGTACATATGTATACAATAGATTAATGATTAATATTACACAAGGAACCTTAAAGAAAATAAGAACAGAAATGTTTGAACACATGCAAAGATTACCAATAGGATACTTTGATAGTCATAGTCATGGTGAAACAATGAGTACTTATACAAACGATGTTGATACATTAAGACAAGCATTAAGTCAAAGTATTCCACAAGTATTTTCTGCTATAGTATCTATGGTTTCTGTATTAGTTGGAATGATTGTAACAAATATTTACTTAACTTTAATAGTATTAGCTATGGTAGTTATAATGGCATTTGTTTCTAGATTTTTCGCTAAAAACAGTTCTAAATACTTTATAGGGCAACAAGAAAGTATTGGTAAAGTAGACGGATATATAGAAGAAATGATGAATGGACAAAAGGTTGTAAAAGTATTCTGTTACGAAGATAGGTCTAAAGAAAGATTTGATAAATTAAATGAAGAATTATTCCAAAGTAGTACAAAAGCAAATTCTTATGCAAATACATTAATGCCTTGTATTATGAATATAGGAAATATTGGTTATGTATTAGTGGCAGTTGTAGGTGGAATTTTAGCTGTTAATGGACTACTAACAGTAGGTAGTATAGCTGCATTCTTACAATATATAAAAGCATTTACAAACCCACTTGCTCAAGTTTCACAACAATTAAATTTCGTTGCAATGGCTTTAGCTGGAGCTGAAAGAATATTCAAATTAATAGATGAACCAGCTGAAGAAGATAATGGATATGTAACATTAGTAAATGCTAAAGAAGAAAATGGAAAAATTATAGAGTCAAAAGAAAGAACAGGTTTATGGGCATGGAAACATCCACATGGTGATGGAACAGTAACATATACTAAATTATGTGGTAATGTAGAATTTGAAAATGTTACATTTGGATATGTACCAAATAAAGTAATTTTACACGATATAAGCCTTGATGCCAAAGAAGGTCAAAAAGTTTCTTTTGTTGGACCAACAGGTGCTGGTAAAACTACAATTACAAACTTAATAAATCGTTTCTATGATATTAACGAAGGTAAAATTAGATATGATGGAATTAATATAAATAAAATGAAAAAAGATGATTTAAGAAGATCATTAGGTATGGTTTTACAAGATACACATCTATTTACTGGAACAATAAAAGATAATATTAAATATGGTAAAATGGATGCAACAGATGAAGAAGTAATTGCAGCAGCAAAACTTGCAAATGCAGATAGATTTATAAGACATTTACCACATGCATATGACACAATGATTTCTGGTGATGGAGAAGGATTATCACAAGGACAAAGACAATTACTTGCAATAGCAAGAGCTGCATTATACAATCCACCAGTATTAATACTAGATGAAGCAACATCAAGTATAGATACAAGAACAGAAAAGATTGTTCAAGATGGTATGGATAAACTTATGAAAGGAAGAACAGTTTTTGTTATAGCACATAGACTTTCTACAATTAAAAACTCTGATTTAATAATGGTATTAGACCATGGAAACATTATAGAAAGAGGAAATCATGATGAATTATTAGCTAAAAAAGGAATGTACTATGGACTATATACAGGAGCTATCGAAATAGAATAAGAATTCAGGGATTTGAGGTCGTTCCTAGAGAGGGATTTGGGGACGTTCCTTAAATCCCTATTTATATGTAAAGATAAAAATTAGCAAATACAGAGTGATTTTTACCTCAAATTTTAAGCTAAAAGTTTAATGTTTGGAGGTGTTTTTTGGTTTGGAAAAATAGGAACATCCTCTAATCCCAATTGACAAATAAATTTAATTAAGTTATTATATAAATAGGCATAATGGAAATAATTTATATAAAAATAAAATATATAGGAGGTAATTCTTATGGACGAAGAAAAAAATTTAGAACAAGAAATTAATGTAGCAAATGAGGTTGTTGCAACAATAGCTGGTATGGCTGTTTCTAAAATTGATGGTGTTGCTAAAATGGCAGGAGGTTTTACAGAAGGACTTAAAGCAATAAGTGGTAAAAAGCAAATGTCAAGAGGTATTAAGGTAGAAGCAGATGGTGATACTGTAAAAATAGAAATAAACATTATCGTAAGATATGGCGTAAATATAAGAGAAGTAGGAAAGAACATTCAAACTAAAGTTAAAGAAGAAGTAGAAAATATGACTGGAAATAAAGTAGAAAAAGTTGTTGTAAATGTTCAAGGAGTAAAAGTAGATGATGATGGAGATGAAAAAATAGATAATATGGAGGAATAATATTATGGATCCAATAAAAGATTTATTAAAGAAATCTGGTATGTCTAATATATTGATATCAATAATTTTTGGACTATTTGGAGTAATATTATGTGTTTTCCATGAAGGTGCAGTTAAATTAATTTCCTGTTTAATAGGACTATTATTTTTATTGATAGGAGTTGCAAGATTAGTAAATTATGTAAAAGGAAGAGGAAGAGGAGAACATTTTAACTTTGACTTATTCTGTGGACTAATTGCAACAATTGCGGGAATTATAGCTATTATTTATACAGATGCAATAGGAGCAATACTAAGAATAATAGTTGGAACTTGGATTGTATATAGTGGAATAACAAGAGCATATTTGTCACTTAAAATAAAAGGTTTTAATTCATCAATATGGATATTTAGCTTAGTGTTATCAATTCTAATGATTATATTTGGAATATACATTATGCTAAATAGTGGAGCAATCATAACATTAATTGGTTCATTAATGATTGCATATGCAATAATAGATATAATAGAAAGTTTTATTTTTATAAGAAAGTTAAAACAATTTTAGTTTTGATTTGTAAAAAAATCAAACAAATAATTAAAATGAATAAAATAACATTAAAAAAAGCCTTATATATAAGGCTTTTTTTGCTTTTAAATTAATTTACAAATAAAACACAATTCGGGAATAATTTGGAAATAATTTATAGGTACAATATATCCATACTAAGAAGAAAGGAGTGATGCCATATAGAAAGTGAACTGGTAAGCACAAAAAAAGAAATTGTACAAAATAAGAAATTAACAGTAAAAAGTGACATATTTAAAGAAATAATGTCAATATATTCACTTAGCATAGAAGAAATTAATAAAATCATAAAGGAAATGGAGGTGAAATATAAGGAACTAAATTTAATAGATCATGTTAAATGTAGGATAAAAAGCCCCAAAAGTATAGTAAATAAAATGAAAAAGAAAAAATATAATTTAACATATAAAGAAATGATAAATAAAGTAAATGATATCGCAGGAATAAGAATTATTTGTCCATTTCAAGAAAATGTATATATAGTACGAGAACTATTGTTAGAAAATCCTAATATAAGAATCTTAAATGAAAAAGATTATATTCAATCCCCTAAAAAAAGCGGATATTCTAGTTTACATTTGATTGTAGAAGTACCTGTAAAAACAGATATGGGAAAAATATATGTTAAAACAGAAATACAAATAAGAACAATGGCTATGGACTTTTGGGCTAGTTTAGAACATGAGTTAAAATATAAAAATAATAATGTTACTAAGGCGGCATCTAAGAGATTATTAAAAGCAGCCAAAGTAATGAAAAAGCTAGACTATGAGATGTCAGTACTAGCAAAAGAAGTACGTTAAATTCCCCTTTTATTTTATATAGATTAAAACTACCAGAGAGACACTTTGGTAGTTTTTTTTGAAATTATTTGTTTTTTGCAAAATAATATAGTAATATATTATAGTGTATGATAAAATACAAAAAAATTCGAAAGAAAAGGAGTGTAAATTTTGGACAAGGAAGAATTAAAAGGCTTAACAGAGGAACAAATACAAGAAAGAATATCAGAAGGAAAAATTAATAAAGTAGAAGATGATAAAACTAGAAGTAATTGGGAAATAATTAGAGATAATGTATGTACATTATTTAACTTATTTAACCTTTTAATAGCAATAGCATTAATTGCAGTAAAGGCATATACAAACTTAGCGTATATGTTAATAATTATAGTTAATATCATAATCGGTATTGTACAAGAAATTCATGCTAGAAATTTAGTACAAAAACTATCTGTATTAAAGGTTTCAAAAGCTACAGTTGTTAGAAATGGAAAAGAAAAAGAGATTAATATAGATGAAATTGTATTAGATGATGTAATAATTTTAGAGGCTGGAAAACAAATATGTGCAGATTCTGAGGTACTTGATGGAGAAGTAGAGGTTAACGAATCTTTACTTACCGGTGAATCAGATACAATATTAAAACAAAAAGGTGATAAATTATTATCAGGAAGTTATGTTGTTAGTGGAAAATGTTATTCTAAAGTAGAAAAGGTAGGAAAAGATAATTTCGCAGCTCAAATTACAAGTGAAACTAAAAAATATAAAAGAGCAGAGTCAGAACTTGTAAATTCAATGAAAAAAGTTACAAACTTTACAAGTTTTGTAATAATTCCAGTAGGAATAATTTTGTTTGTGCAAGCATATTTCTTTAGAAATGTAGATATAACAAATTCAGTTGTTTCTACAGCTGCAGCTTTATTAGGAATGTTACCAAAGGGACTTATGCTTCTTATAACAATATCTTTAGCAACAGGTGTAATAAAACTTGCTAAAAAACGAGTATTAGTTCAAGATTTATATAGTGTAGAAACATTGGCACACATAGATACTTTATGTTTGGATAAAACAGGAACAATTACAGAAGGTAGAATGAAAGTAGATGAAGTAAAACTATATAACGAGAAATGTATGCCACATTCTATGCAAACAATGATGACAGCATTTGTTAATGAAATGACTGACAATAATGCAACATTTATGGCACTTAAAGATTATTATAAAGGTGAAGATAAATTCGAAATAGCAGATAGAATGGCATTTTCTTCAGAAAGAAAATGGAGTTCTATAAGTTTTAAAAAAGTTGGTTCAATCGTATTAGGAGCACCAGAACGCTTAATAGAAAAAAGTGATATGGACATGCCAGAAGAAATAGTTACAGCACAAAAAGCTGGTAAAAGAATGCTATTTGTAGGCTATTCAAAAGAAATTGTAAGTGACGAAAATCTACCAAAACTAGAAATTGTTGCAGCAATAACTTTAGATGATCCATTAAGAAAAAATGCAAAAGAAATGTTAGGTTTCTTTAAGACACAAGCTGTAGATATTAAAATAATATCTGGTGATAACCCACTAACTGTTTCAAGTATTGCAAAAAAAGCAGGATTAGAATCATATGATTCATATATAGATTTATCAACTATAAGTTCAGACGACGAAATTCCAGAATTAGTTGATAAATACAGTGTTTTTGCTAGAGTTCTGCCACATCAAAAAAGTTTAATAGTAAAAGCACTTCAAGAAAAAGGTCATTCAGTAGCTATGACTGGGGATGGTGTTAATGATGTTGTTGCATTAAAGCAAGCTGATTGTAGTATTACATTACCGGAGGCTTCTGATGTTGCAAGACAGGTTTCACAAATTGTATTATTAAATTCAGATTTTAGTGTACTTAAAGATGTATTAATGGAAGGAAGAAGAGTTGTAAATAATATAACAAATGTTGCTAGAATATTCTTTATTAAGACAATATATTCAATGTTATTATCATTATTTAACATAGTAACAAATACAGCTTTCCCATTTATACCAATACAAATTACATTAATAGATTTAGTAATAGAAGGATATACATCATTCTTCTTATCATTCTTAGAAAATTCAAAACCATTACAAGGAACTTTCTTAAGAACAGTAATACGAAATGCGATGCCATATGCTTTAACTATAATTATTAGTATTGTGCTATTAACATTTTCTAGAGAGGGCTTAGGATTAAGTACTGGAGAAGCACAAACTTTAATGTATTTAATTATAGGCGGGGTAAGTATTTTTGCAGTAATAGAAGCTTGTAGACCATTTAATAGAATAAGTACATTTTTATGTACAACTACTGCTATAGGATTTTTCTTTGCAGCAATTTTGTTTAAAAACATATTACATTTAACTGGTATAACAGAACAAGTTATAATTATACTAGTTGCTGCATTAATTTTAGCGTATATTGTAGTAACAGGACTTAAACATCTAATTAATAATTTAAGCCAGGATTTAGAAAAGGCAAGTGAATAATAGGTGATGCTTATGGAAAATATATTTTTAAATATATTTTTGGTAATAGGAATTTTACTAATATATAGCGGACTTTCAGGAATTTTGACAGATATAATAAGAAAAAGAAAAATATTTAAAAGAAAATACATAATATTAGCGTTAGGAATTATAGTTACTATTTTAGCTATAATTCCACGCATATTTGATAACAAAATAATGCATTTTATAAGATATATATCAATATATTTTGCTGTAACATTCATTATATTTTGCATAGCAAGTATAATAGTTAATTTAAAAATTAAGAGAAAACCATATGAGGCTATTGTCGTGTTAGGTGGATACCTAGTGTATGGAAACCAATTAACGAAAGCTTTAACAAAAAGGTTAAAGTTAGCAATAAAATTATATAATGAACAAAAAAGTAAGCCTAAAATTATTCTATCTGGAGGAAAAATAAGGCAGGAAACAATAACAGAAGCAGAAGCAATGGAACAATATTTACTTGCTAACAACATCCCTAAAAAAGATATTATAAAAGAAGATAAATCTAAGAATACATTAGAGAATTTTAAGTTTTCTAATGAGAAATTAAAAGAACTAAAAATACACAAAAATATAGCTTTTGTTAGTAATAATTTTCATATATTAAGAGCAAAAATTTACTCTTCAAAATTTAAAATAAAAGCCAAGGGCGAAGGTTCTACAACTTTGTGGTATTATTTTCCAGAGGCATTTATAAATGAATATTTAGCGATAATAGTTTTGTATAAAATTACATTAATTATATATATAATATTAGCAATAATTCTAACAATATTTATATAGCAATAATGAAAGGAATGTTATATTAAATGAAAAGGTATGGCTTTTTTGGTGGGAGTTTTAATCCACCAACTATAGCTCACGAAAGATTAGCAGAAGAAATAGCAGAAAAATTTAAATTGGACAAAGTATATTTTGTGCCAGTAGGGAATTATTATAAGAAAACAGATCTAATAGACGAAAATAAAAGATTTGATATGTTAAAAAGCATAAGAAATGATAAAATAGATGTTTTAGATATAGAACTAAATTCTAAAAAGAAATTATTAGCTGTAGATGCTTTTGAATTAATAAATGATAACTTTTCTTCATCTGAAAATTATTTTATCTTAGGTGGGGATAATTTGGAAAAACTACCAAACTGGGAAAATGCAACTAAATGTTTAAACAATAACATTATCGCAATCCAAAGAGGAAAAAATCTAGCTAATATAATAGCTGGAAATAAATTATTAGAAGAAAATAAAAATAAAATATTTGAATTTAACGCAAATAAATTATATAATTATAGTTCGACAGAAGTAAGAAAAGCAATAAAAAATGATGATATAGAAACATTAAATAAAATGCTTAATAAAAAGGTTTATTTTTATATCGAGGAGAATAATTTATATAAAAGGATAGAATAACGTAAATCTTATAGGTAATGGACGACTAATTCGAAAGTGCTACTTGTTAAATTGCAAGGAAAGTGATTTAGAATACTAAATAATGATATTTTAAGAAAGGCAATGGAAGGGATTAATTTTGTCCCACTTCATATGCCTTTAAATTTTTGGTTTACTCCAAACTAAAAACATGATAAAATAATAATAACTATGGTCAGAAGATTGTAATAAAACAATGATTATATAAAGATAAGCTTTAGATATAGAAGAATATGGAGAAAATAGAGGAGATGTTTGAGGATGAAGAAATTAAGGAATACGCTATTTAATTTTTTTGCAAACATATTTTACTATATTGTGGCAGTGCCAATACTGTTTGTGGTAGACAAAGTGTTTTTTGATTATAAAGTAGTAGGAAAAGAAAATGTAGCAAAAGTACCAGGTGGAAAAATAACAATTTCAAATCATATACATTATTTAGATTGTACGATGAATGGCTTTGTTAATTTACCAGATTATTCATACTTTATAACTTTAGAATCAAATTGTAATATACCAGTAGTTGGAGCTTTAGTAAAATTATTACGAGGAATTCCAATCCCAACTAAAATAGAAGAAAAAAAGGGATTTTATGAATATATTGCAAAATTATTAAGTGAAGGAGAAACAGTTCATATATATCCAGAAGGAGAAATGCGTTTATATGGTCAAGAATTATTAGAATTTAAAAAAGGTGCTTTTGCAATGGCAGTAGAAAGTAATGTACCAATTATTCCAACTGTAATACTTACACGCAAGCCACATGGAATATATAAATACATAAAAACAAAACCATTAATAACACATGTAGTATTAGAACCAATTTATCCAGATTTATCAATAGAAAATAAGTTAGAAAGAATAGAAAAATTAAAAAAAGAGGCATATTATAGGATGCAAGAAGTTTTAGAAAAAGCAGAATCTTGTTATGATGAAAAAGCAGAAATTATTTAATTAAAGCGGTAGACAATATCTACTGCTTTTTTGTTGCAATATAAGGATATTTAGTATATAATAATCACGGAAAAATAGGATAGGATAAGGTGGATTTTATGATAGATTTTAAAGATAAGATAGCAGAAGAAATAAGTAAAGTATTGGAGCTTACAAAAGAAGACTTAAAAGATTGTATAGAAATACCAAAAGATACTAAAATGGGAGATTATGCACTTCCATGTTTTAAACTTGCAAAAGAAATGAAGAAATCTCCAGTAATAATTGCAAACGAAATAAAAGAAAAAATAGAAATGCCAAACAAATATATATCTAAAATAGAAGCAGTAAATGGATTCTTAAATATATTTATAAACAATGAAATGCTAATAGAAAATGTATTAGATGAAATGGAAAGTAAAAAAGAAAACTATGGTTCATCAAATATAGGAAATGGAAAGAATATAATAGTAGAATATTCATCACCAAATATTGCAAAACCATTCCATGTTGGGCATTTAAGAACAACAGTAATAGGAAGAGCTTTATATAATATGTATAAATTTCTTGGGTATAATACTATTGGAATCAATCATTTAGGCGATTGGGGAACACAATTTGGTAAATTAATAGAAGGGTATAAAAGATTTGGAAATGAATACAATTTAGAAGAAAACCCAATTGATAAACTAACAGAGATTTATGTAAGAATTAATGAACTTTGCAAAGAAGATGAATCAGTATTAGATGACTGTAGAAATAATTTCAAAAAATTAGAAGATGGAGACGAATATTGTACACAAGTTTGGCAGAAATTTAAAGATCTAAGTTTAAAAGAATTCCAAAGAATATATGATATTCTTGATGTACATTTTGACTCAAATAACGGAGAGTCTTTCTATTCAGATAAAATGCAAGAAGTAGTAGATATTTTAAGAAAAAATAATAAATTGGTAGAATCACAAGGAGCAGAAATAGTAGATTTAGAGTATAAAAATATGCCACCATTAATGGTAACTAAATCAAATGGTTCAACTACATATGCAACACGTGATTTAGCAGCTATTTTATATAGAGCAAGAACATATGATTTTGATAAATGTATATATGTAGTTGCATATGAGCAAAACTTACATTTTAAACAAGTATTTGAAGTTGCTAAATTTCTTGATTTAGATGAAAAATATACAAATGGTTTAATTCATGTACCATATGGAATGGTAAGGTTAAAAACAGGAAAAATGTCTACAAGGGAAGGAACTTTAATAAAATTAGAAGATATCTTAAAAGAAGCTGTAACAAGGGCAAAAGCAATAATAGAAGAAAAGAATCCAAATATAGAAGGAAAAGATGATATCGCTAAAAAAGTTGGTATAGGTGCTGTAATATTTAATGATTTATCAAATAATATAATTAAGGATGAAGTTTTTGATTGGGATATTATGCTTAATTTCCAAGGGGAAACAGGTCCATATATTCAATATATGTATGTAAGAACAAAAAGTATATTAGAAAAAGAAAATTATACTATGAATAAAGACTTAGTAGATATTTCAGAATTAGAAGAACATGGAATAGAATTAATAAAACAAATCTATAGTTTTAATGATATTGTAAAACAAGCAGTAGATAAAAACGAACCATCAATTATATCACGTTATCTAATTGATGTTGCTAAATTGTACAGTAGTTTCTATAATGACAATAAAATAATTGTTGAAGATGAAAAAATAAAAAATACTAGACTTTGCTTAACATATATGGTAGGAAATGTACTAAAAATAGGTACTGGATTACTAGGTATGGAAATGCCAGATAGAATGTAGGAAATTAGAAAGTATTTAGGAATCTAGGGACGGTGTTTGTTTTCCCTATTAAAAAATTAAGTAATAATAAAATATAAATAGAATAAAGAGGGAAAAAAGGAACGTCCCCAAATCCCGACGTTTCTAAATCCCGGAAAGAGGAAGATGAATATGAGAAAATATTTTGGAACAGATGGAATCAGAAGAATTGCAAATACAGAGCTAACACCAGAGTTAGTATATAGGGTCGCAAAAGCAGGGGCATATGTTTTAGCAAAACATTCTGACCATAGCCCTACTATTCTAATAGGTAGAGATACTAGAATTTCTGGAACTTTAATAGAAAGTGCAATGACAGCAGGTTTCTTAAGTTATGGTGCAAATGTAAAACAATTAGGTGTTTTACCAACACCAGCAGTTGCATATTTAACAAAAAAATTAAAAGCAGATGCAAGTGTTGTAATTTCTGCATCTCATAATACTTATGAATTTAATGGGGTAAAATACTTTAGTAATGCTGGAACAAAGATACCAGATGAAATAGAAGAAGAAATAGAAGAGGTTATGGATTCTGGAAAATTAGAAGAACTTACAGCATGTAATGATAAAATAGGAATATCAGAAAACGCAGAAGATTTAGTAGATGAATATGTATATTTCTTTAGAAAAAACTTTGAAGAAATTATAGAAAAATATAATAGAGACGACTTTAAAGTAGTAATAGATACAGCAAATGGTGCAACATATGAAGTGGCAGAAAAAGTATTTTCTAAATTAAAGATAAATCATAAAATTATAAATAATACACCAAATGGAATAAATATTAACAAAGACTGTGGTTCAACACATTTAGAAATGCTTCAAAAATATGTAGTAGAAAATGGATATGATTTAGGAATTGCTTATGATGGTGATGGAGATAGATGTTTATTAGTTGATGAAAACGGAGAAGTAATTGATGGAGATAAAATATTAGCAATAGTTTCTAATTATATGAAAGCAAAAGGTACATTAAAGAAAGATACATTAGTTGCAACAGTTATGAGTAATTTAGGATTAGATATTTATGCTAAAGACAATAAACTTAATTTTATTAGAACAAAAGTAGGAGATAGATATGTACTAGAAGAAATGAAAAAGGGCGGATACAACCTAGGAGGAGAACAATCTGGACATATTATATTCTTAGACTATAATCCTACAGGAGATGGAATTTTAACATCTTTAATGTTTATTTCTATAATATTAGAAAAAGCTGAAAAGGCTAGTAAATTAGAAGAAATAATAAAGATTTATCCTCAAGTACTAGTTGGTGCTAAAGTTTCTAATGACAAAAAATATGATTTCGATAAAGATGCAGTTATTAGAAATACTATAGAAGCTGTTGAAAAAGAATTTGAAGGAAATGGTAGAGTATTAATAAGAGCATCTGGAACAGAGCCACTAGTAAGAGTTATGATAGAAGGAACAGATCAAGAGTACATAACAGAAAAAGCTAAATCTATAGCTGAATTAATAGAACAAAGATTAAGCTAAAAAAATAAATAAAAGGAAGATGATGTAAGTGGATAAAAAAACATTTTATGTAACAACACCAATTTATTACCCAAGTGGTAAATTTCATATTGGTACAGCATATACAACTGTATTTGCAAATACAATGAAAAAATATAAAGAAAAACGTGGATATGATACTTATTTTTTAACTGGCTCAGATGAGCATGGTCAAAAAATCGGAACACTTGCCCAAGAGAAGAATCAAACTCCACAAGAATATGTAGATGGAATGGCTGAATATGCTAAAGGTTTATGGAAGAAAATGAATATAGAATATAATGATTTCATAAGAACAACAGAAGAACGCCATACCAAAGTAGTAGAAGAAATATTCGAAAGACTTTTAAAACAAGGAGACATCTATAAAGGAGAATACGAAGGCTGGTATTGTGTACCATGTGAAACATATTTTACAGAGACACAATTAGTAGATGGCAAATGTCCAGATTGTGGTAGAGAAGTTAAGAAAATGAAGGAAGAAGCATATTTCTTTAATATGAAGAAATATACTGATAGATTAATAAAATTCTATGAAGAAAATCCTAATTTTATAGAGCCAGAATATAGAAAAAATGAAATATTCAATAATTTTATAAAACCAGGACTAGAAGATTTATGTGTAACTCGTTCAACATTTGATTGGGGAGTACAAGTAAAAAGTGATCCAAAACATGTTGTATATGTATGGCTAGATGCATTAACAAACTATATTACAGCTTTAGGATATGGTTCTGATGATGACACATTATTTAAAAAATATTGGCCTGCAGATTTACAAGTTGTAGGAAAAGACATAATAAGATTCCATGGAATATATTGGCCAATTTTCTTAATGGCATTAGACTTACCACTTCCTAAAAAGATATATGCACATGGTTTTATAATGATGAAAGATGGAAAAATGTCAAAATCAAAAGGAAATGTTGTATATCCAGAAATGTTAATAGATAGATATGGTTTAGATGCCACAAAATATTTCTTAATGAGAGAATTCCCATACGGACAAGATGCAATATTTTCTCCAGAAGGTTTTGTAGAAAGATTTAACTATGATTTATGTAATGACCTAGGAAACCTATTAAATAGAACAATAGGAATGATAAATAAATATTTTGATGGAAATATTTTTGCATATAATGGACATCAAAATGAACCAGATGAAGAAATAGAAAATTATGCTATTTCTCAAGTAAAAGTTGTGGAAGATAAAATAGAGAACTTACATTTAAGTGATGCTTTAGCAGAAATTTGGAACTTAATTTCTAGAACTAACAAATATATAGATGAAACAGCGCCATGGTTACTTGCAAAAGAAGAGGACAAGCAAGAAAAATTAAAATCAGTAATGTATCATTTAAGCGAAAATTTAAGAAAAGTTGCAATATTAATTAGTCCATTTATGGAAGATACTGCAAATAGTATATTTAAACAATTAGGACTAACAAATGAAGAATTACAAACTTGGGATAGCTTATATGAATACGATAAAATACCTAATAATACAAAAGTTATAGAAAAAGGTGAACCTTTATTTGTAAGATTGGATATGGAAGAAGAGATAAATTATATAAAAGAGCAAATGAAGGGTAAATAATACTTTATAAAAAGGAGGAAAATTTATTTGGAACTAGACCTATTAAATAATATTAATAGGGGGCAAAATGAAATTGATGTAACTGAATTTCAGAGGGAGCTTACAAATAAATTAGAAGAAATGGAAAGTAGATTTACAATAGACCGATTTGAAGGTGATGTTGTAGTATTAGAGAACAGAGACACTGGAGAAATGCTAAATGTCAATAAAAAGGATATACCACAAGATGCAAAAGAGGGTACAATTTTAAAACTAAATAAAGACAAATATGAAATAGACATAGAAGAGCAAAGAATTGTAGAAGACAGAATTAAAAATAAAATGAAAAATTTATGGAAATAAAACAAAAGAAAGAATGGAGTAAGTATTATGGGAAAAAAGAAAAAGGATGAAGATAAGCTTAGCCTTTGGGAAAAATCTAAATTAGGAAGAAAAACAAAAGTATATAAAATAAAAACATGGCTTAGCAGGTTAGTTTCTTTAATCATTTTAATTGTATTATTATTATTGGGAAAAAACTATTGGGAAACACATGATTATGATAGTTTTATAAGGAATGCATTGGGAAACCAAGGAGAAAATGATATTGTAATAAATGATATAAAACAGACTAATACTATAGAAACAGAAGCAGTAACAGCTGGAAATCTTAGAGTTTACTATTTAGATGTTGGACAGGCAGATAGTATTTTAGTTATAGATAAAGATATGACAATGCTAATTGATGCAGGTACAAACGAAGCAGGAGAAACGGTAGTAAACTTCTTAAAAGATAAGGGAATTACTAAGATTGATTATTTGGTTGGAACTCATCCACATGAAGATCATATTGGTGGATTAGACGATGTAATAGATAATTTTGATATTGGAACAATTTATATGCCTAAAATGCAAACTACAACAAAAACATTTGAAGACGTTTTAGATAGTATTGCAAATAAAAATTTACAAGTTACAACTCCAGTTGTTGGAGATACATTTAGTCTAGTAGATGCAAAATGTACTATAATGGCAGTAGACACACAAGATACAGAAGATAATTTGAATTTGTCTTCTATCGTTATTAGAATGACATATGGTGGTAATAGTTTCTTATTTATGGGAGATGCAGAAGCAGAAGTTGAAGAAGCTAGAAGCTGGCAACCAGCAGATGTTTTAAAAGTAGGACACCATGGATCAAAAACATCTTCTAGCCAAAACTTTATTTATCAAGTAATGCCATCTATCGCAATTATACAAGTAGGAAAAGATAATTCATATAATTTACCTAATCAAGAGACTATAGATAAATTGAATGCTGTAGGGGCAAAAGTATATAGAACAGATGAAAGTGGAAATATACTTGTAACAAGTGATGGATCTAATATACAGGTAGAAACTAATGTAAAATAGATAGGAGAAGACAATGAAAAATTTTATAGAGAAACATTTAAACAAAATAAATATAGGGCTTATTGTGTTAATCGCAATAGCCCCTCTTTTACTATGTTTTAATAGTAGTTTATGGTTTGATGAAGCATATTCTGTAGGAATTGCAAAGCAACCTTGGGGAAATCTATTCATTTCTACAATAAATGATGTACACCCAATTTTATATTATGTATTATTAAAGATATATTCATTAATTTGTGGAACTAGTGTAATAGCATTAAGAATATTTTCTGTAATTCCAATTGTATTGTTAGCAATATTTTCATTTGTGAAAATACGAAAAGAATTTGGAAATAAAGTAAGTTTTTACTTTAACTTAGTATTATTACTTTTACCAGTTACAATGCATTATGGTTCACAAATAAGAATGTATAGCCTAAGCATGTTATTTGTAACAATTACAGCGGTATATGCATATTTAGCATATAAAAACAATAATAAAAAAGATTGGATAATCTTTGCAATAGCAAGCATATGTAGTGCATATACACATTATTTTGCATTATTTACTATAGGAATTATAAATATCTTATTACTATTCTTTATTGTAAAAGAAAAGAAAGAACTTTTAAAAAGATGGTTCATATATGGAGCAATACAAATTGTTTGCTATTTACCTGGAATTGCAATATTTTTATTACAATCAACAAGAGTTGCAGGAGGATTTTGGATAAGTGTAAATTATCCAGATATTATAACTCAAATTATAGAATTTTTCTTCTTAGATAGTATTAATTCAGGTTTACCTGCTATATTTGGGTTATTTATAGTAATCTACATGATATTAAGAGTACATAAATTATATTTAGAAGATAAGAAAAAAATTAGACCAGTTACAATAGCATTAACAATTTGTGGACTTGTAATACTTGTAACATTATTAATTTCTTTTGTAAGAGCTATATTTATCCCAAGATATATGTTACCAATGTTAGGGTTATTTATATTTGCTTTTGCATATATATTATCTGTCGAAAAAAGTCGAATAATAAAAATAGTAGTTGTTATTGGGTTAATTGGATTAACAATATGGAATGGAGTTACTTTATGGAATAAATCATATTCAGAAGAAAATAGTAAGCCAATAGAAGCTATTCAAGCAGAAGTAAAACCAGAAGATATATTTGTATATACAACAATAGGACCTAGTAGTTCTGTTGCAATAAACTTTGACGAAAATAAACAATATTTTTATAATAAGGACAATTGGACTGTAGAAAAGGCATATGGAGCATTTGCACCTCAAATGAAGGTTGTAAATAATTTAGATGAGATAGAAAATTATACAGGTAGAATTTGGGTAATAGATGCAGGTGATACTAATATGTATGATTATATAAACGAAATGGAAGGAACTACTGTTATAAAAGATAAGGAAAAATACTATCATCCATTTAGTGGAGATACATTTATAATCTCATTATTTGAAAAAAATTAACTTATAAATGAAAAAACAAAAAAAATTTAATTTGACGACAAGTTTCGACAAAAAATATCGACACTATATGCTATAATTTGTATATAGGAGGGATGCGATATGGATGTTACTTTAGCAATAAAAAAACATAGAGCGAAACTTGAACAAATGATTTTAGACAATGAAGACTATAATGAAATAGTCAAACAAAGCCAAAAGTTAGACAAATACATAAATATCGCAATGGAGGAAAAATTGGCAAAAGCTAGTAGTAAAGACTAGAAGCGCTATCCAAATGAATAGCGCTTTTAGTATGTAATATATGTAAGAAAATTTTAAAAGCTAAAATTATTTGTACAAAGAATAATAATTAACCAGGTAAATAAATATTGACATTCAAAGGAATAAGCAATAGAATAATGGGGAGAATGAATTTAAGGAAGGTGATTTTTTATGCCATTTGTAACAACAAAGGATATGTTTGAAAAATCTATGAAGGAGAAATTTGCAATAGGTGCATTTAATATTAATAATATGGAGTTTGTACAAGCAATAATGGATGCAGCAGCTAAAGAAAACTCACCAGTTATTTTACAAACTTCAGCAAGTGCTATAAAATATGCAAGAGTACCATATTTAAAGAAAATGATAGAAGCTGGTTTAGAAGAACATGATATTCCAGTAGCATTACACTTAGATCATGGTCCAGATTTCGAAACATGTAAAATGTGTGTAGATAATGGTTATACATCAGTTATGTTTGATGGTTCAAAATATGATTTTGAGACAAATGTAAAACTAACAAAAGAAGTTGTTGATTACGCACATGCACATGGTGTAGTAGTAGAAGCTGAACTTGGAAAACTTGCAGGAATAGAAGATGATGTTAATGTTTCTGCAGAAGATGCTATGTATACAGATCCAGAAGAAGCAAAAGAATTCGTAGAAAGAACAGGATGCGATTCTTTAGCAATAGCAATTGGAACAAGCCATGGAGCATATAAATTTAAAGGTGAAGCAAAATTAAGATTTGATATTTTAGCAAAAATTAAAGAAAAAATACCAAATACACCAATAGTATTACATGGTGCTTCAACAGTTATTCCTGAATTAGTAGAAATTTGCAATAAATATGGAGCAGATTTACCAGGAGCTAAAGGTGTTCCAGATGAAATATTACACGAGGCAAGTATATCTGGAGTATCTAAAATAAATGTAGACACAGACTTAAGATTAGCTATGACAGCAGGAATAAGAGAAACATTTGTAGAAAATCCAAGTGTATTTGACCCAAGAAAATATATGGGTAAAGGAAGAGATTTAATAGAAGAAACAGTTGCTCATAAAATAAGAGATGTATTTGGATCAAGCAATAAAGCATAAGTTAAATAGTAATGTAGGGGATATGGGGACGTTCCTAAAATCCCAATAGAGGGGATTTTAAAAGCAGTAGCTATATGCTACTGCTTTTGTTTTCCCTATTCAATAGGAAAAACAAGGAACGTCCTATAATTCTAAAGAAATTTTACCAAATTATAACAAAGATGGTAAATTTTTCTTAGTTATAAAATACAAACAAATGTTTACAATA
Source organism: uncultured Clostridium sp. (assembly GCA_900553015.1). Taxonomy (GTDB): domain Bacteria; phylum Bacillota; class Clostridia; order TANB77; family CAG-508; genus Merdicola. The sequence goes on from USBY01000007.1 coordinate 43,363, forward strand.
AAATCAAACGATGTTATAATAAGTTTATACTTATAATTTGGAGTGTGAAAATTATGCAGAAATATTACTTGTGCATAGATCTAAAAACATTTTATGCTTCTGTTGAGTGTGTAGAAAGAGGATTAGATCCATTTAATACAAATTTGGTAGTTGCAGATCCTAATAGAGGAAAGGGAACAATTTGTTTAGCAATATCTCCAAAAATGAAAATGTTAGGAGTAAAAAATAGATGTAGGATTTTTGAGATTCCTCCAACAATAAAATATATAGTAGCCACTCCAAGAATGAAGAAATATATAGAATATTCAGCAAATATATATGCTATTTACTTAAAATATTTTTCAAAAGAAGATATACATGTATATTCAATAGATGAAGCTTTTATGGATGTTACCCAATATTTAAAATTATACAAATTAAATCCAATAGAACTTGCAAAAAAAATAATAAAAGATATATTTAAAACTTATGGAATAACAGCTACAGCTGGAATTGGAACAAATATGTATCTAGCTAAAATTGCGCTTGATATTACAGCAAAGCACAATCCCAATAACATAGGTTATCTAAATGAGGAAAAGTACCAAAAAGAATTATGGCATCATAAACCACTTTCAGATTTTTGGCAAATAGGAAAAGGAATAGAAAGAAGATTAAATAAAATGGGAATCTTTGATATGTATGATATTGCTCATACTACTCAAAAAAGGTTATATAAAGAATTTGGGGTAAATGCAGAATATTTAATAGACCATTCTTGGGGAAAAGAAAGCTGTACTATTGCAGATATAAAAGCATATAAGCCCAAAACAAATTCTATAACTAATAGTCAAGTCCTATTTGAAGATTATTCATTTATAAAAGCAAGATTAGTATTAAAAGAAATGGTAGAGCTAGGAAGTTTAAGACTTATAGAAAGTAATTTAGTAACTGATACTGTAGGGCTATATATAGGCTATTCAAAAAATACTATAAAAGCGACAGGTGGAACTAGAAAATTAACTAATTATACAAATATATATTCAGAGCTTTTAAAAGCGTTTTTAGAAATATATGATAAAACCACAGATACAGATATTCCAATTAGAAGAATAGGCGTAAATTTTGCTAATGTAATTGAAACAGAAAGTGTACAATTAAGTTTATTTATAGACCAAGAAAGAATGGATGAAGAAAGGAAGCTAGAACTTGCAATGTGCAGTATAAAAAATAAAATGGGGAAAAATGCAATAATAAGAGGAATGGATTTAGAAGATGGTGCAACAACAATTATGAGGAATAAATTAATAGGAGGTCATAATAGTGGTGAATAAAGTAGCAAGAGCAAAACAATTTCTTACATTTGATGCATTGAAAGGATTACAAGAAGCATTAAGAGAAAAAGAGATAGAGTACGAAGAGAAAAAGGATTTATCAGAAGATACTTTAAATGATTTAAACAATAAATTTAATCAAATTGACAATGGAAGTTTTGTTAAAATAACATTTTATAAAAATGGAAAATATAGCGAAATTAAAGGAGGAGTAACAAATATTGATTATATTAAAAAGAAAATTCAAATTAATAAAGAATACAATATAAATATTTGTGATATTGTAAATATTTTAATATAATTAAGCAACCAATTTTATTTATATAATGCGAAGCAGGGGAAAATAAATAACTATAAATAGGGATTTCAAGGAACGTCCCTAAATCCCTGGGCACGTTCACAAATCCCTATTTTAATTATTTACCTTTATCCAATTTTGGAGTATTATCAACATTTTTAAAGCTTAAATACCAAGACATACCATTTCTATTTTTATTAATACTTTCATTTCTTTCACGTAAAGCATTAAAAGTTTTAGGAGGAGGAACAATCATAGGGTTCCCAGGAGCCCAGTTAGCTGGCGTCATACAATTATTTTGGTCGGCATATTGTAGTGCAGTTACAGTTCTTAATATTTCTGGAATGTATCTGCCTATATTCATTGGATAAACAAAAATACTTCTTATAATTCCCTTATCATCAATAATAAATACATTTCTAACAGTCTCTGTAGAACTTACATCATTAGAAATCATTCCATATTTTCTGGCGATAACTCCATTTGGGTCTGCAATTATAGGAAAATTTACAATAAGCCCTGTTTTTAGATAAATATCATATAACCAAGCAAGATGAGAATTTAAGCCATCTACGCTTATACCAATAAGAGCAGTATTTATTTTTTTAAAGTATGTATCTGCTTTTGCAAAACCAATTATCTCGGTTGTACACACAGGTGTAAAATCGCCCGGGTGTGAGAAAAATACTATCCATTTACCTTTATAATTAGAAAGAGAAATGTCTCCCATTGTAGAAACAGCATCAAAATCTGGAGCTTCCATACCAATTTTTAAGTTATTATTCATCATTATTTCATAATCCATAAAATTAAACTCCTTTAAAAAATTTTTATTATAATATATGAAAAAATTCTGCAGAAGTTACAAGGATAAAAATAGAAAAGAATAAAAAGAATTTAAACGTAAATAATAAAAATAAGGAGGTATGTAAAATGGAAAGTAATCAAAAAATACATTGCTCAGTTGGAAGTTGTAAATATAATGATATAACAGTACAAGAATGTAAATTAAAGGCTATAAATATTATGCCAAATACAAATGTAAATACAGGAAATGAAAAGGAAACAATGTGTGTAAGCTATAAAAACAATAAATAGACGTTAGTAAAAATAACTTTAAAAAGACATTGCCATTAGGTAATGTCTTTTTAATATTATAAATTTTTTTCGCGTAAATTCTTCATAATTTGTTTATTAGCATCTTTCTTTTTTAAATCTTCTCGTTTATCATATAACTTTTTACCCTTACCTAAGCCTAGTTCTAATTTTACAAAACTACCTTTAAAATAAATATTTAATGGTATTAAAGCATAACCTTTCTGCTTTAACAATCCATATAATTTTAGAATTTCTTTTTTATGTAATAATAGTTTTTTTGGTCTTAAAGGATCTTTATTATATATATTTCCATGCTCATAAGGGCTAATATGCAAATTATATACATAACATTCGCCATTAGAAATACTAGCATAACTATCTTTTAAATTTACTTTACCTAATCTTATAGATTTAATTTCTGTACCTGAAAGAACAATGCCAGTTTCATAAGTATCTAAAATTTCATAATTATGTCTAGCTGTAGGGTTCTTAGCAATTAATTTTGTATTCATAAATTTTACCTCTCTTAATTTGTTAATTAATAATTGTATTATAGCATGAATATATGAAAAGTAAAAGATTAAGCTGCCACAAAAGAGTAGCAGCTTATAGATTAATGTGAAAATTATTCATTATGATTTCTTTTAACTAAATACCATATAAGAAATGCAATTCCTAATACAACAGCTACTACTATTATCCACGACCAAACTGTACCATTAGAAAAAGCTGATGTTGCTGCTGTTGTTGCAGTTCTAGTAGCATTATATGCACCATCTTTCATATCTGTAGCAGCTTCGCCTACACCATTAGTAAAGTCCTTTGCTTGTTCCTCGGTTTTAGTAACAACATTACTAGACATATTTTTTATTGAGTTAGAAGTATTTTGAACAGCATTTGATGCATCTTGCATAACATTTTCTGTATGTCCGACACCATTTTTGGTAGATTCTGCAGCTTTATGAAGCATATCATTATTAGCAAAAGAATTACCTGTTATAAAAAATACTATTACAGCAGAAAATATAATAAAAGAAATCTTTTTAGCTATATTAGCCATAATTTACCTCCTGCTAAAGTTTGAGGATATTATTTGTAGATAAAATAAATTTAATTAAATTTGCAAATAATAAAAATACCTCAATATTATTTTTAGAAATTTAATTAAAAATATGCAAAAAAAATAAACCAATCTATCTAAAGATTGGTAATAAATTTAATGTTTTAATCTAATTAATATAGCAATACTTAATAATATAAGTAAAATTCCAATTACAATTAATAAAATATTTAAAATATTAGAAATATCTAAACCACTAGAAGATGTAGAAGAATAAGTAGTTGGTGTAGTTGGTTGGTAAGTTGATGCTGTAGCCATAGTGTTAGATGTTTCGTTTGATGTAAGATTCATGTCTATATCATCTGCTGCAAAGGCAGGTGCAATATTTACAAAAAATAAACTTAAAATTATTATTGGCATTAGTAATAAAAATTTTTTTATCATATGTTTAACCCTCCTAAAATGTCCCTTGTTTATATTATCTATTTTATATGTTATAATCATACACAAAAACGTAAAAAAAGTCCATACAAAACTAAAAAAAATTAAAAAAATATTGACAATATAAAATCTTAAATATATCTTTAAGCTAAGGAGTGGTAATATGGACGAATATATGGAAAAATTAGTAAATAGCAAAGAATTCGAATTGTTTAAAAATCTAGATAAAGCTACATTAAAAATTATATTAATGTATTTAAAATTTAATTTAGTAGAAATGTATCAACAAACAGAAGCTGAAGCTAATAATAATCAAATAAGATATGCTATTATAAAAAGTTGTATACCATCAGACTATAATTACTTAGAATTTTTAATGGATTGCAATTATAGAATAAATTTAAATATCGCTAGGAATGTATTTATAGATAAAATTGGAGATAAAAAAGTTAAATGTCAAAAATGTGGACTACAATATTGTATAAAATACTTAGTTAGAAATTTTTTATATGAAATATTAAATGCTCAAAAACGAGATAAAGTTGTGATAGATCCAAAAAAATTAATAAATATGTTTTTAAATGAAGAACCAGAAGAGGTTTTATATAATTCTATTGATATTAAATTTGACAATATAGATACAGTAACATTAATGTTTGTAGAAATTTTATTAAAAAATAAATTTATTAAATTAAAAGAATATAATGATGATACTAAACTTGCAAAATTTAATGCTCTAAACTTAGTTAAGTTAGAAAATAGTATATATTATATTAATAAAATACATCAGTATTATTCGGAAAATTATGAAAATGAATTAACAATTAATATAGATGATTTCGAAAAAAATATAGAAATTAATTCAAATGAAAGTTACGAATATGTATATAATTTAGCTGCATATTATGAATATTTAATTGAAGTAAAAAAAGTAGATGTTATAAAGCAATTAGAAAATTATTTATCAAGAAGAAATAAGGATAAGATAACTAACAGAGGAAAATATTTTAATAGAATCTATTTAAATAGGCTAGAAAAATTATCTTGTAATAAAGAGACTAAAAATAAAATAAAAAGATTATTTAATTATGTATTAAATTATAATTACACAACAGCAACACCATTTGTACCTATTAATATTGTAATGTATACAGAAGATAGGGAAATGGCTACAAATATTTCGGAGTTAATTGGTGAATATATGTGGTATTTTGTATATTTAAAGGATAGTACAAAATATTATGAATATTCAATGAATGAGATTATTTCTGATAAAAATCTTATAAATCAGATGTATGTTGATTATAGCAATGGAAAAACTACATACAAATATGGAATAATACGAATTATGGATTTCCAAAATATAATTTATGCATCAGACAAAGATCAAAATATAATATTAAATTTATTAGCAGAAAAAATATTAAAAAATAATTCTAGAATAGTAACAATGATATATGGAAAGAAAGAAGTAATAAAAGGAATTTTAGATAAACATCCAATTTTATCAGAAGATTTATTTAATATAGAATTAAACATTGACGAATTGGATATAAATGAAGTTTATAATATAGTTATAGAAAGATTAAGTTTAACAGAACAATTGACTCCAGAAATAAAAGAAAAGATATACAATTATATAAAATTAAGTTATGGAAGTAGTGAGCTTAAAAATACAGAATATGCTAAAGTATTATTTAATAAGATAATTTTAAATGAGAATAGTACTTTTGATGAGAATAAAAATAAGTTTTTAGAGTTAGAGGATATTCCTAATTTGTACAATACAAGAGATTTACCACAAATCTTATCAGAACTAAATGAAATGATAGGACTAGGTAAGATAAAAAAACAAATTAATAATCTAGTAAGTTTATTAAAATTTAATAAACGAGCAAATATCGATATTTCTAAATTTAATCTTCATATGGTATTTACAGGTAATCCAGGAACTGGAAAAACAACTGTTGCAAGACTTTTTAGTGATATCCTATATAATTTAGGATATACTAAGAAAAATAAACTTGTAGAAGTATCAGCAAAAGACCTTATAGCAGAATATGTTGGACAAACTGCTGGTAAAACATATAATGTACTAAAGTCTGCTTTTGGAGGAGTTTTATTTATAGATGAAGCATATTCAATTGTCGAAAGTGGTTCTAATGCTTCTTTTGCAAGTGATTGTATGACAACAATATTAAAAGTTCTAGAGGACCAAAAAGATAATTTAATAGTTATATTTGCAGGATATGAAAAACAAATGGAGAAATTTATAAAATTTAATCCAGGCTTAAAATCTAGAATAGGTTATACAATAAAATTTGATGATTATACGAGTCAAGAATTAATAGATATTTTTAAACAATTAGTAGAAAAAAATAATTTAAAAATTACGGACGAAGCATTAAAGAAAGTAGAAGGCATAATAGAGACATCAAAAAAAGTTGAGGATTTTGGAAATGCAAGATATATAAACCAAATATATCAAGATATTTTAATTGAGCATTCAAGAAACGTGGAAAATATAGAGAATGACGAAAATTTAATGGTTATAACAGAAGAGGATATAAATGCAGAAAAATTAACAGCAAAAAATGAAGCAAGAAGGATAGGATTTTAAAATGTATTATACATATATGTTAAGATGTACAGATGATTCAATTTATACAGGGATTACTACTGATTTGGAAAGAAGAATGGATGAACATTTTACCCAAGGAGAAAAATGTGCCAAATATACTAAAAGGCATAAAGCCAAAAAGCTAGAGGCAGCATGGAGTAGCGAAGATAGAAAACTAGCTTCAAAATTAGAATATTATATAAAACATTTACCAAAAAGTGAAAAAGAAGATATTATAAAACACAATAAAAATATAACTGTTCTAAGTGAAAAATTAGATATTGCATCTTATAAAAGAATTAGATTAAAGAGGTGAAGAGTAATGGAAAAAGAAGCATTTTTTAAATTATCATATGGATTATATATTATAACTACAAAATATGAAGACCATTTTGCAGGATGTGTTGTAAATACTGTTGTGCAGGCCACAGCAGAAGAAAAGCCAAAATTATTAGTAACAGTAAACAAAGAAAATGATACGAATGTAAATATGAAAAAATCTAAAAAAGTAAATATATCTGTGTTATCACAAGATGCAGATATGTTATTAATTGGTAAGTTTGGATTTAGAAGTAGCAAAGATGTTAATAAATTAGAGGGAACAGAGCATATAATGGGAAAAAATAATATTCCAGTAGTTACACAAGCTACATCATCATATATAGAAGCAAATATAATTAATGAAATAGACTGTGGAACACATACTATATTTGTACTAGAAGCAGAAGAGGCAAAAATAATAAGTGATAAGCTGGTGCTAACATATGATTATTATCACAATGTAATAAAAGGAAAGACACCACCAAAAGCATCATCTTTTAGTAATTAAAAGTAGAGTGCTCTTATGTTAAATGAAATACTAAAAAAGAGGAGGCAATATAAAAATGCAAGAACATGTGGAGTTAGAAGTTTCATTAGAAATAATAATGGCAGAAATTGCAAATTGCATGTTTAATTTAAAAACTAAAGAAGACGAAATAAAACTTAATAAGTTAATAACACTTCAAGAAAGTGCATATAAAGGAAATAGAGAAAGTGTCAAACAGATATTAAATAAGGAGTTTTAATATGGAAAGAAGAGAAATTTCAAAAGAAGTATACGATAAAATAATAAAGCAAATACCTAACAAAATAATAGAAATGTTGCCAGATAAACCAGAAAATTTATTAAAATATGCAACTAGAATTAAAGAAGTCCAATTTTCTAAAAATGTAGATGAACCTACAAAAAAATTAATGAAAGAAAAATTATTAAGTGATGAAGAATATTTAAGAACTTTTTTCTTCGTTATGGCTATTACTTTTTATAACAAAAAGAGAGTAGAAAATCCTCAAATAAAAATAGTTGCAGCACAAACAGGTAGTGGAAAAAGCAATTTAACTGCAAAACTTTTAAGAGAAGATGAAAATTATATTTTTGTTGATTCAGATAAATATAAGCATTTTAGATATGATGCAAAGGACATTGCAAATGAATACCAAGTGTTATATCCGTTTTTAACAGGACCAGATGGATATGATCATGCAGATAATATATATGAATATGCTATAGCAAACAAATATAATATTATAAAAGAATCAGCTCCTTCAAAAAATAAAGGATTATTAAATGTTGATGCAGAAGAGCTGTTAAAAAATAATTATAAAATTTCTGTTTATATCTTAGCTGTTGGTGAGCTAAATAGCTTATTATCAGTACATGAAAGATATGAGCTACAAATAATACATGGATTAAAAACTGCTAAATTAACATCTATAGGAAGACATGATGAATCATACGAAGCTTTAATACCAAATGTTAAAGAAATAGTAGATGATAAAAGAATAAGTAGTATCAATGTATATATACGTGGAAATTTGACTAATGAATATAATCCAACACAAGTATTTCCTTCTAAGAGATTTTGTGATATAATAGAGACCCTTAAAGTTGTTAGAGAAGAAGATAATGAAAATACAAAAAAAGAATTTAAAGAAAGATATGAATTAGTACATAAACAAATGGAAGCTAGAAAGGCACCAAAAGAACAATTTGAACAGCTTGAGGAAATTTATAGGAGGAGCATTAAATGAAGGAAGAATATGTAGAGCTTGCCACAGAAATTGTAGAAGATCAATTAGCAACTATTATGAATGAATATGCAGTAAGCAAAAACCAACAAGCTAATAAATTATTAAAGCAAAAGATAGAAGTATTACAACAAATGAAAGGTGAAATATATAAAGGTAATTCAAATATTATAAAGATGGTATTAAAAGGAAAGAAGAAAGGAATAATATGATTGATTATAGCGAAACAAGAGGAATTTCAGAAGAAACATTAAATGAATTATTACAAGAATTAAACCCAGATTTTATAAAAAAATTACCAGATACACCACAAGAGATATTAAAGTTTGCAAGAAGAGTAAACCCATACATATCTGAGAATATTAGTGAGTTACTAGCTAAACAAATGTTGGAAAAAAGACAACCAGACAAAGAATATTTGCTAACTCTATTTAAAGCTATGTATGTTACATTTGCTGATAGGAAAGCCCCTTCAGAAAATCCAATTGCAGCTGTATTAGTATCTCAAACAGGTGCGGGAAAAACTAGCTTAAGAGAATTAATAAATCCTCAAAATCAAGTATATGTTGTTATAAATCCAGATTTATATAAAAAGTTTAGATCTGATGCAGAGGAAATTAGAGGAAGAGACAGAACACATTTTGGGGCTTTAACAGGAATAGATTCATATGATCATGCCGCTAACATTAGAAACTATGCGATGGAAAAAGGATATAATATTTTAATCGAAGTGGCTCCTTCATTACAACAAGGTTTAATAGGAGTAGATGAAAAAGAACTAGAAGAACATGGTTATAAATTAGATTTACATGTTATGGCTGTTGGAGATTTAGTAAGTGCTATATCTATACATCATAGGTATGAAACTTCAATATTTGTTTATAATGGTCAAGGTGATACTAAATTAACAGATTTACATAGGCATGATGAATCTTATTTGGCTGTTAGCGAATGTTTAGAAGGTATGGATCCAGAAAGAATAAGCTTATATATTAGAAGTAAAAATGCAGCTATTCCTCCGAAAAAGATACCAACAGAAGGAAAAACAATGACAGAAATTTTAAATACGCTACAAAGGGAAAGATCTGCTTCAAATTATGCATATGTAGTAGGTAGAGGAGAAACATCTTTTATATCAGATTACCAAGAAATATTACAGTTAATGCAAAAAAGAAATGCTCCACAAGAAGAATATGAGCAACTAAATAATATATATGGAAGATATGTACATTATAAAAGTCAAATTAAAAGTGCAGAAGGAAGGTAAAAATAGCAATAAGCGTACTGATTTAATATAATCAGTACGCTTATTGTTGTTTGGTTCGAAACAATAGTTAATTAAGATGAAGTTATATTCTTCCTAATCTTTTCTGGCATAAAACAATATGCATGTTTTTGCCAAAACTTCATGGCTGGCAAATACAAGTCATCCTCAGGATCTAATTCCCAAGGGCGTGGCATAGTCTCTAATCCAGTAAATCTTATGTTAGTAATAACATAAAATACACCATCTATATCAACCATCTTTTCGAAGTTGATAGAAAGACGCTGGATTGCTTGTGGAGCAGAAAATGCCATATAAACCGGATGCTTTTCGCCATAGCGAACGACCTTTACAAGGTCATCAACATCTTCGTAGAATGACAAAGGAGCAAAATCAGCATAACCAATAACTGATTCTGCTTTTACCCTATAATTTTTACTTTTGGATTCCAAATTTATTTGACTAATTGCTTTTTTTAAAAAAGAAAGATCAATATTGCAATAGAAATCCCTTGAAAAATATACAGGGTATAAATTTTGGGCATGCCCTATAAATTTAAGATTCCGTTTCCAGAAAGCTTTTGAAACTTCATAGGAATCTTTATATTTTATAAGTGCCAAAATAAGGCGTCTCTTGTGTCCTTTGCCAGAAAGCTCATAAGGAATGAGCAAAGAGATTCGCTCCATATCCTGATACAAATATGAACCTTCGATAACTTCTTTTGCCATATCTAATGTAACATGTTTATCAAGCCTAATTCCATACCGGGAATAAACTTTAAAACCATTCTTAGATACAGCGATTAATTCTTTAGGTGGTGAGTTAGATTTTTTCATAACATTTAGTTCTTAATAAATTAAGAACTACCTCCCTTCTAAAACTACAAGACCAGCAAAAGGAAACTATCCTTTATATGCTAATCAACCGTTTTGCTACAATGCCATTATATAAGCATATTTAGCATAATACAAGTTTTTTGCAAAATTAAATAAATTTTTGTATAATAATGTCACATTATTATTAATAAAAATTAATGTTAGGAGGAAAAATGTTAAATATAGGCTGTCACTTATCAATTTCTAAAGGATATGAAAATATGGGAAAGGAAGCACTAAAAATTGATGCTAATACGTTTCAATTTTTTACAAGAAATCCTAGAGGCGGAAAAATAAAAGAATTAAACATAGAAGATATAAATAATTTATTAGAAATTATGAAAAAAAATCAATTTGCTAAGATACTAGCACATGCACCATATACAATGAATTTGTGTTCCGATAAAGAAGATATTCGTAAATTTGCTAAAAACATGATGAAAGAAGATTTAGAAAGAATGGAATATCTACCAGGGAATATGTACAATTTCCATCCAGGAAGTCATGTGGGACAAGGAGTAGAACAAGGTATAGAATATATTGTAAAAGCTTTAAATGAAGTACTTACAAAAAATCAATCTACTACAGTATTATTAGAGACAATGGCAGGAAAAGGAACAGAGATAGGAAGAAGTTTTGAAGAAATAAAAACAATAATAGATAAAGTCAGTTTAAAAGAAAAATTAGGAGTTTGTCTTGATACTTGCCATATAAATGATGCTGGATATGATGTAAGTGATATTGATAAAGTATTAAATGAATTTGATAAAATTATAGGTTTAAAATATTTAAAAGCAATACATTTAAATGATAGTATGAATGAATTAGGAAGTCATAAAGATAGACATCAAAAAATAGGAGAAGGTACAATAGGTATTAAAAATTTTGAAAAAATTGTAAATCATCCTGTGTTAAGAGATTTGCCATTTTATTTAGAAACACCAAATGATTTAACAGGATATGCAAAAGAAATAAAATTACTAAGAAATTTGTATAAAAGTTAAAATAGAAGAAGGAGAGAAAATTAATGCTTTCAGTAATGGAGGTAAAGAAGAGATTACCAAGAGATTTTATAGAAGAATTATATAGTTTACATTCACCATTAGTTGCAGATAAAATTTTAGCTGGAATGGCAGGAAAAAGAAATACTACTTTGCGTGTAAATACATTAAAATACAATATTCAAGATCTAATGAGATATTTTAGAGAGATAAATATCAAGTTTGAAAGAGTGAGTTTTTTTAATGATGCATTAGTAATAAAAAACGCAACTGAAAAAGATATTCAAAAGCTAGATATCTACGAAAAGGGATATATTTATTTGCAAAGTTTGTCTAGTATGATTCCACCACTAGTGCTGGGTGCGAAAGAGAATGAGCAAATATTGGATATGGCATCAGCACCAGGAAGTAAAACAACACAAATCTCTGCAATGATGAATAATACAGGAGATATTATTGCAAATGAATTGGACAAGATAAGATGTGAACGTTTAAAATTTAATCTAAACAATCAAGGAGCAACAAATGTAGAAGTCATAAATGGATATGGCGAAAAATTAGGAGAGAAATATCCAGAAACCTTTGACAGAGTTTTGTTAGACACACCATGTAGTGGAGAAGGTAGATTTATTGCAGAAATAGCAGGTACATATCGAAATTGGTCAATGAAAACAGTAAAAGAACTTTCAAAAATACAAAGAAAACTTATAAAAAGTGGGTATACTGCATTAAAACCAGGTGGGATAATGGTATATTCTACATGTACTTTAAATTTGGAAGAAAACGAACATATTTTAAAATGGGCATTAGAAAATTTAAAGTTAAAAATGCTGGATATAGATTTAAATATAAAGAATGCAATACCAGGAGACAAACTTGGTACAAATTTAGGATTAGAAAAAGCAATAAAAATATTGCCTAATAAAGAAACAGAAGGATTTTTCATAGCAAAATTAAGAAAAATTTAACAAGGAGGATAAAATATGGAGTCAAGAATTGAAGAAGCCGTTAATAAAAAGAAAAAAGGGTATAATTGCGCACAAGCAGTAGCTTGTACTTATTGTGATTATGCAGGAATTGATGAAGAAACAATGTTTAATATATGCCAAGCTTTTGGTACTGGCATGGGAACACTAGAAGGAACCTGTGGTGCAATAGTTGGAGCAGGTGTTGTTTTAGGGATGATGAATAAGCAGAGATTAAAAACGAATCAAGATATAAGAAAAATTATGCAGGGATTTAAAGCTCAAAATTCTACAGTTATTTGTAAAGAATTAAAAGGAATAGGAACAGGAAAAGTATTAAGAGAATGCAATGATTGTGTAAGAGATGCTGCTAGATTTTTAGAAAATATAATTGAAGAAAAAGAAAAACAGGTTGACGTAATTTAAATTAGATGCTAAAATAGAACTATGTTTTAAGAGTTTACCTAAAAGTATAAACTTGAGCGGTAAAGAGTAATAAAAAATTACTTACACTTAAAGTAAGATTAGATAAGAATAATTCGAGTCTTACAAAGGAGTCTTAAAGATTTCTTTGTAAGGCTTTTTTTATTATATATTAAAAGATATAATATACTAAAATAGAGATATATTTGTAAAAGGGGATAAAAATTATGAGATATGAAGAGATGAAAGAAGAGGAGTTAAAGGAAACATTAGAATTGGTAAAAAGAGTTTTTGACGAATTTGAAGTACCAGATTATACAGATGAAGGAGTAACTAATTTTTATAAATTTATTGATTATGATAATATCTTAGAGCAGTTAAAGAATAATTTTAAGATTTTTGTTGCTAAAGATAAAGAAAAAATAATTGGAATGGTTTGTATAAGAGATTGTTCTCATGTTGCAATGTTATTTGTGGATAGAAAATATCATAAAAATGGAATTGGAACAGAATTAATGAATATAGCAAAAAAATATTGCCAAGAAAAAAATGGGACTAATTATAAGCTAACAGTAAATTCAGCACCGTTTGCAATAGATTTTTACGATAAAATTGGCTTTAAAGATACTGGAAAAGAGCAAACTGTTGATGGGATAAGATTTTTACCAATGCAAATGTTAATGTATAAATTTAAAGACTATATAGATGAATATTTTAACTACTTATATCAGACTAAAAAGGAATGTTTTAAATGGTATGTAGAAAAAATATATGGCCCTTGGGAAGATGAATTTCAGTTAGAATTTTTTAAAAACTTTATAAGAGAAAAAAGAAATTATATAAAAGTAATAATTTATAATGATAGACCAATAGGTATGTTTACAAATTATATTAATGATGATGGAGACGATTTTATAGATTTATTTTACATAGATAAAGCCTATCAAGGAAGTGGAATTGGAACACAAATTTTAAAAGAACAATTATTAGCAGACAAAAAAAGTAATATAAATACTATATTACAAGTATTTAGAGAAAATCCAGCAAAGAAATTATATGAAAAAGTTGGATTTGAAATATATGATGAAACAAATACTCATTATAAAATGATTAAAAAGATAAAGGAGGAATAGCTATGGCTAAATTTGTATTAATATGTGGACCGCAAGCTGTAGGTAAAATGACAGTTGGTCAAGAGCTTGCAAAATTGACAGGGTTAAAATTTATGCATAACCATGAAACGATAGATTTACCATTAAAGTTTTTCGAATTTAAGTCAGAGCAAAGAGAACGTTTAACAGATTTGTTTAGATTTTCAATCTTTGAGGAAGTTGCAAAAAGTGATTTAAAAGGAATGATATTTACTTTAATGTGGGCTTTCGAAAGACAAGAAGATTGGGATTGGGTACAACGAATAAAAGATATATATGATAAAGAAAATGGTGAATTTTATGTTGTTGAACTAGAAACAACTTTAGAAGAAAGGCTAAAAAGAAATAAGACCGAAAATAGACTAAAAAATAAACCTACTAAAAGGGATTTAGAATTTAGTGAGAAGGAATTATTAAAATCTGTAGATAAGCATAGACTAAATTCATATGAAGGAGAAGTAAAATACGAAAATTATATAAAAATAAATAACACAAATATCTCGGCGAAAGATACAGCAAAAATAATACAAGAAAAGTTTAAATTATAGGAGGAAATTTACAATGGAAGATGAATTAGAATTAATATTTCCATCAAAAGAATATAAAGAACAAATAGAAGAATTTAAAGAAGAATTTATACAAAATAATGAAAATAATATACCTGGTGGTGGAGGATTAGAAAGAGAAGAAACATTTGAAGCTTGGATGCAAAAAATTAATGATGATCTTTCAGAAGAAAAAAGTAAAGCAAGAGGAAGAGTTCCATCAGTATTATATTTAGCCTTTAGAAAGCAAGATCAAAGATTAATAGGAATAATTCAAATAAGATGTAAATTAAATGATTATTTATTAAATTTTGGAGGACATATTGGAGATTCCATAAGACCTTCGGAAAGAAATAAGGGCTATAGTACAAAAATGATAGCTTTAGCGCTTAAAGAGGCTAAAAAATTAGGTATAGGAAATGTTCTAATGACTTGTAATAAAAACAATTTAGCATCTGCTAGAACAATTATAAAAAATGGTGGTAAATTAGAAAATGAAGTGATTGAAGATAATAAAATAGTACAAAGATATTGGATAACTCTAAAAAAGAGATATGCAGATGGTAGAAATAAAGCTAACCATATATTAGAAAGTGATTTTAAAAATTTAAGAATAGATAATTATGAATTTAAAGGGAATATATCTTTGTTAACAATAAAAAAAGTTAGAAAAGAATGGCGAATAGATGTAGAACAAAGGTGCATTTTAGCTAACAATTACAATTGGCTAGAAATATATCCAGATGGTAAAAATTATTGTATTACTACAATGTTTGATGAGAATGATAATATAGCTGAATGGTATTTTGATATTGCAAAAGAACTAGGAGAAGAGAATGGAATTCCATATGAGGATGACCTTTATTTAGATGTAGTAATAGTGCCAGATGGAAGAATACATATATTAGATGAAGATGAATTAAAAAGTGCATATGATAGAAAAGAAGTAAGTAAAGAAGAATACGAAATGGCTTATAGAGTTGCAAATAAGATTATAGAAAAAGGAAAAAATAAGAAATATTTAGATGAACTAACAAAATTTACAACAAAATATTTAAAAATATTAAGAGGTGATAAAGATGTATTATAAAAAATTAATTGGAAAGAATATTTATTTAGCTCCAAAGACAATAGAAGATGCAGAAAAGTATGCAGAATGGTTAAATGATTTTAGGACTACAGATTATTTAGGCAAGAGTGGAAAGATAATGACGTTAGAAAAAGAAAGAGAATATTTAGAAACTCATATAGATGATGAAGCAACACTTAATATTATAACATTATCAGAAGATAAATTAATAGGTACAGTAGGAATAGAAAATATAGATCATCTAAATAAAAGAGGAACTTTAGGAATTTTTATAGGAGATGTAGAAGAAAGAGAAAAGGGTTATGGAACAGAGGCAATTAATTTAATTTTGGATTATGGATTTAATTATTTGAATTTAAACAATATAAAATTAGATGTTGTAGAATTTAATGAAAGAGCAATAGCATGTTATAAAAAGTGTGGCTTTAAAGAATGTGGTCGTAGAAGAAAATGCGAATTTATCGATGGAAAGTATTATGACAGGCTTAGTATGGATATTTTAAAAGAAGAATTTGCGGGAAAGTACATATTAAATAGAAATATTTAGTAAAGCATCCAAATTATGTAGACTTAATCAGCTAAATATGTTACAATTATATAGGTAGTAACTGTTGAAATAAATACATATGGAGGGTACTTTATGTGGAAATATTTTAAGGATCTTGAAAGGATGCTTTCTGTTAGGGAACTGAATGACTTGGCAACAGAAATAGCGGAAGCATATGCAGACAAAGAAAGTGCAGCTATTACAAAGTCCGAACTGGCACGGGAGAATGATATGACTGTTAAATTAGTCAGTGAACTCTTAGACTATGCAGTAGTTCATAGCTTGGTAAGCGAAGCAACAGTAAACCGGATGGAAAGACGAGCGCTTGCAAATCAAAAAAGGCACTCACCAGATGGGGAAAGTTTTTCTGCTAAAGCACATTATTCTGAACTGCGCAAAAAACGTGTGGAACAGGAAGTGTTCAGCTTTTCTGAGAGCAGAATACTCGAGTTAGCTGTGAATTTCGCAGATGAAACAGACAAAAGCAAAGAAGACTTTGCAATTCGTTATGGAGTTGCAAAGAAAACGGTGGACATTATCCTGAAAAAAGCCATTACAGAAAATATCTGTAATGATGAAACTTTTAGAAGGATTGAAGAAAGGTCTGTCAGGAACAATGATACTCCTGAGACAAGAGCCTTTTTCAAACAACTTCACGAAAGGCGTGAAGCAAAAAAGAAAAACTTTTTTGCATAAGCTGTACCAAAGCACAGAAGCAGCATGGAAGATATTTTTCCAGTTGCTTTTGTTTTTTTTTTTGAACTTTAGGGACGGAGCTTAAAGTTCAAAAATTATGTAAATTACAATAAATTTTGTATTCGATATATACTTATTGGGAATATAAAGTATAAAACAAATAAAAATAGAAACAATAAACAAAGGAGGTAAAAATATGGAAGAGAAAAATTTAAAAATATTAAAAGAAATTCATAAAGCCACAAAAATGGGAATGGATTCAATATCCTTTGTTGCAGAAAAATTAGATGATAATAAATTAAAAGATAACTTAAGTTTCCAATACACACAATATGGACAAGTAATGGATAGAGTAAACAAATTATATGAAAACTACGGAGAAATACCAGAAGACAAAAACGTTATGAATACAATAATGGGATGGACAGGAGTACAAATGAATACAATGGCAGACAAGAGCCCATCACATATAGCAGAAATAATGATAGAAGGAACGACAATGGGAATAATAGAAGGAAGAAAACTAATGAATAATGATGCAGATCAAGCATCAAAAGACGTAAAAGACTTATTAAACAACTTTGTAACATTCCAAGAAAATAATGTAGAACAACTAAAGAAATTTTTATAAAAATTAGCAATAGGGATTTGGGGACGTTCCTTAAATCCCTATAGTATAAATAAAATGATAAAATAATACTTGCAAATATTGGTAACAGCAGGTATAATAGTAATACAATTGAATTTAATTATGTTTTAAAAAGAAACCAAGTAGTAATTTATAGTAACTTATAGAGAGGCAATGGTTGGTGGAAATTGCTAGAATATAAATTTACGAATTACATTTCTTATAGTAATTAACGTGTAGCTACGATAAGCTGTAAAGAGGCAATTTAAAATTGTAAATAAAGGTGGTACCACGAGACACATCGTCCTTTAAGGAGATGTGTCTTTTTGAATTTTTAGGAGGTGATGCTATGACCCAATCGTTTAGAATGAAAACAATAATCGATGGGTTCTTCTACGAAAATTCATATAATATAATCAAAAAAACTAAAATAATAGTAAGGAGAATATTAATATGAATAATGGATTAGAAAAAATAAAAAGAAAAGCTGTTGATATATTTTCAGAAGAAGAATTAGAACAAAAATTAAAAAGTGGAAGAAAACTTACAATAAAATTGGGAGCAGACCCATCAAGACCAGACTTACATTTAGGTCATACAGTTGTGTTAAGAGCATTAAAGACATTTCAAGAAATGGGACATGAAGTAGTATTTGTTATAGGCGATTTTACTGGAATGATTGGAGATCCATCAGGTAAAAGTAAAACAAGACCAGCGCTAACATTTGAACAAACAAGAAAGGCTGGAGAAACATATTTAAAGCAAGTTACAAAAATATTAGATAAAGATAAAACAAGAATTGCATACAATTCAGAATGGCTTTCTAAAATGAATTTTAAAGATATTATAGAATTAACAAGCAAATACACAGTTGCAAGAATTCTAGAAAGAGATGATTTTAAAAATAGATATGAAAATAATTTCCCCCTTTCTATGCATGAACTTTTGTATCCATTAATGCAAGGATATGATTCTGTAGCATTAAATGCAGATATAGAAATTGGTGGAACAGATCAAACTTTTAACCTTTTAGTTGGTAGAGAACTTCAAAAAGATTATGGGCAAGAAAGACAAGTTGTTTTAACATTTCCATTGTTAGTAGGATTAGATGGAAAAGAAAAAATGAGTAAATCGTTAGATAATTATATAGGAATTGATGAAAGTCCAGAAGTAATGTATGAAAAAGCAATGAAGATTCCGGACGAGGTCTTAATGGAATATTTTAGACTAACAACAGATATAGACTTAAAAGAGGCAGAAAATTTAATTAGAGAGGATATAGTAAAAGCTCATAAAAGATATGCAGAAGAAATTGTTAGAATGTATCACGGAGAAGATAAGATAGCTTATGCAGAAGAAAGATATAATCAAGTTGCTAAAGGTGGTATTCCAGAAGATATAAAAGAATTTAATATTGAAAATAATAATGAAATAAATATCTGTGATTTACTTGTAAAAGTTGGATTTGCACCTTCTAAAAGTGAAGCAAAAAGAATGGTAATAGGTAGAGGTGTAAAAGTGGATGGTGAGATTATTGAAGACATATCAACTACTCTAAAACCAAAAGAAACGATATTACAATTCGGAAAAAATAAATTTATAAAGATAATTTAAAGTAAAAGATGTCCTTTTAGCTGAAAGGACATTTTTTATTATATAGGAAAAATCGCAGATTTTTACGTATATAACAAGGTTAAGTTTCCTATACTCGTGCGATTGCGAAGCAATCTGCACATGTGGCGAAGCTACTTTTCTTACTTTCAGCTATTTAAAATAGTTGCTTTTACAAAGCAATTACAATATAATAGCATAGTAGAAAAAAGGGAAAAAAGGAACGTCCCCAAATCCCGGAACGCTCTTAAATCCCGGATGTGCTAAAATCCTGAAAGGAGACAAAAATGAACTTTTTAGAATTAAGAGAAAAATATCCAGAATTTTCATATAACTGGTATAAAATAGAAGAAAATGAGAATGAATATAAAATAAGTTATGAATTTGAAATAAAAGGACTTTCAAAGTTTAATCCAACATGGACAATTCCAAAAATGGATAAATCTAACAACAATATTCCTAACAAAGAACTATTAGAAAATATGGTTTTTAATTTAGGAATGGTAGAACTTGTAAGTTATTGGAAAATAACTTGCGCACCTCATGTAACTGTAAAAAATATATATTTAAGTCAAAAACAAATTGATTGGTGGAAAAAGTTATATTTCTATGGACTTGGTGAATTCTTCTATAAAAACAATATAAGAACAAATATAGATGAATTTATGAATATTACAGCTGGTACAAATAAACTATTAAAATCAGAAATTAATATAAGTGATGAATTTACTGGCGCTTTAGTTCCAATAGGTGGAGGTAAAGATTCTATAGTAACTTTAGATGTAATTAAAGATGATATTGCAAACAACATGTGTTATGTAATAAACCCAAGAGGAGCAACAGAAGAAACAGCAGAGACTGCTGGATATGGGGAGAATAAAAGATGTTATGTAAAAAGAACGTTAGATAAAAATATGTTAGAACTTAATAAACAAGGATATTTAAATGGTCATACACCATTTTCATCTATAGTAGCATTTTCAGCGCTTATAGTAGCATATTTAAATAAGAAAAAATACATAGTATTATCAAATGAAGCAAGTGCAAATGAGTCTACAATATATGAAGAAGAAGTAAATCATCAATATTCTAAAAGCTATGAGTTTGAACAAGATTTTAATGAATATGTTAAAGAAAATATATTAGATGGAATAGAATATTTTAGTTTATTAAGACCAATAAGTGAGTATCAAATTGCAAAACATTTTGCTAAATTACCTGAATTTTATAAAATTTTCAAAAGTTGTAATGCAGGAAGCAAAGAAAACAAGTGGTGTGCAAACTGCCCAAAATGTTTATTTGTATATATAATTTTATCTCCATTTATGAGTAAAAAAGATATGATAAATATTTTTGGAGAAGATTTATTAGAAAAAGAAGGTTTAAAAGAAACAATGGAAATGCTTTCTGGAATACAAAAGAATAAACCTTTTGAGTGTGTAGGATCAAGAGATGAAGTAAATACAGCAATTTGTGAAACTATAAAAAAATATGAAGCAAATAATGAGGAATTACCATTATTATATAAATATTATAAGACAACTAAAAAATATGAAGAATATATAAACAAAGAAAACACATATGACAAATTTTATAATCCAGAAAACAATGTACCAGAACATTATAAAGAAATGTTAAAGAAGAGTGAGATAATATGAAAAACACGATATTAAACATGTTTAAACAAGATTTAGAGAATAAAAAAATAGCAATTTGGGGATTAGGAAAAGAAGGAATCTCTACATTACAATTTATTCAAAGCAATAATATAAAATGTGCTGAGTTAGGAATTTTAGATCAAAAGGAATTGCCAGACATAGAGGGAACGAAAAAAATAAGTAGACCAGAAGAGTTGAATGAATATGATTTGATATTTAAAAGTCCAGGAATAGTTGCAGATGCAACTATGATAGATATTAATAAATTGACTTCACAAACCGAAGAATTTATAAAAATATTAGCTAGTCAGATAATAGGAATAACTGGAACTAAAGGGAAAAGTACAACATCTAGTCTTACTTATACTATCTTAAAAAAATACTATCCCAATACTGTATTAGTAGGAAATATTGGAATCCCATGTTTTAATGCAATAAACGAAATAGATGAAGATACAAAAATAGTGTTTGAACTTAGTTGCCATCAATTAGAGTTTATACGATATTCACCACATATTGCGGTAATTTTGGATTTATATCCAGATCATTTAGACCATTACAAAACATTTGAAAACTATATTAATGCAAAACTTAATATTAATAAATTTCAAAAAGATGATGATATATTAATTTATGGAGAAAATTGTAAGAAATATATTCACAGCAAAATAAAAAATAATATCTGCGTTAATGATTATATAAAAGACAGAAATATAATGACAGAAAATAATAGTATACAAATTTTAGATGATGAAACTAATTTAGTAGGTGAGCATAATTTCTTTGATATTGCTGTTTCGTACTATATTTGTAGCGAAATATATAAAATATCAAATGAAGAGTTTAAAACAGCCTTAAAGGATTTTAAGGGCTTAGCACATAGATTAGAATATGTTGCTACTAAAGATAGTGTTTCATATTATGATGATTCTATTTCTACAATAGGAGAAACAACAATAGAAGGAATTAAAGCATTAAAAAATGTAAATACCTTAATATTAGGTGGTATGGATAGACAGATAGATTATTCTAATTTAGAGGACTTTATTATACAAGATGAAAATTTGGAGAATTTAATTTTAATGCCAGATACAGGGACAAGAATATATAAAGAATTACAAGCCAAGGGAAACAATAAAAATTGCTATTTAGTAAATAATTTAGAAGAAGCAGTAAAAAAAGCAAAAGAAGTAACAAAGAAAAATACAATTTGCTTACTATCTCCAGCGGCTGCAAGTTATGGATTTTTTAAAAATTTTGAAGAAAGAGGAAATAAATTTAAAGAATTGCTATAAATAGTGAAATTAAATTTCAAATAATTCACAAAGAATTCACAAAACGTAGATTGACAAATGACACTGTGTCATATATAATATATGATACAGTGTCATTTTGAAATTAATGTAAATAAGCTAAAAAAACCAAAAGACACCAAGTAGAATAATCAATTTTTTAGATTAAGAATATAATACAAATGAAAGGAGGAGAAAATGCCAACCAATACATTCTTTAATTTGCCAGAAGAAAAGAAAAACAAAATATTAAAAGCAGCAAACAAAGAATTTGCAAGAGTTCCTTTAGAACAAGCTTCTATAAAAAATATTGTAGAAGATGCAGAAATAGCAAGAGGAAGTTTTTACCAATATTTTGAAGACAAAGAAGATCTTTTTGACTATATGATGGATTTAAAAATTGGAGATACAGAAAATAAATTAAACAGATTAATAGAAGAAGAGAATGGAAATATAATTAATATATGTGTTAGTATGTATGACCATTTAATTCAAGTTGGTAAATTAAGGAAAAACAACAAATTCTTTAGGAAAATATTTGAAAATATAAAAACAAGTGATAATTTAATGTTCGTAAAAAAAGAAAAGAGTAACATTAAATTAGAACAAAAATTATACGACTTGTATGACAAAAATAAAGAAATTTTAAATGTAAAAAATAAAGAAGAATTTAAGTTAGTAATAGAAATGTTATTTGCTATTACGAGAAGAAGAATAGTTGCTTCATTAAAATATAAGGACTTGAATGAAGCTAGAAATGATTATTTAAAGGAAATTGAATTTTTAAAAAATGGAATTTTAAAATAAGTAGGGAACTTAGTGGACGACAAAATAATTAAGTTGAGATTGCAATAATAAAACAAAGCAATATAAAGTATACATAAAATATGAACTTTAAGCTCCGTCCCTAAAGTTCAAAAACAATCAAAAAAGGAGAGAATAAGCAATGTTAAAAGTATTAAAGAACTTAAAGGAATCTGCTATTTCTGTACTAGTTATTGTTATACTTTTATGCGTTCAAGCTGCAACAGATTTAGCATTACCAACATATACTTCTAAAATTGTAAATATAGGTATTCAACAAGGTGGAATAGAAAACGCTGCTCCAGAATATATAGCGAAAAGCCAAATGGATAACCTTTTAAAATTTACAAATGATGACGAAAAAATACTTAATGAATATGAATTAATTTCTAAAGATAGTAAGGATTACGAAAAAGGAGTTAAGGATTATCCAGAAATTGCAAATCAAGAAGTATATAAATTAAAAGATATAAATGAAGAAGAGCAAGATTCTTTAAATAAAATTATAGCTAAACCTTTACTTGCTTTGTCTAGTTTAGAAGCACCAGAAGAAGTAAGTAAAGCTGATATGGATTTAATGTTAGCGTTTGTAGAAAATGATGAAGATATATTAAATTCATATACATTATCAGAAGATGGTAATACATACAAAATAAAAGATATCAGTAGTGTAGAAAAAGGAAAATTAAATATTAATTTAATAAATGGCTTACTTGTAAAACAAATGGTATCAAATGAAGAAAGTGCTAATCAAATAAAAAGTTCTATGTTAGAGAATGTGCCAGATGCGCAAAAAGCAGTTATGGAAAATATGTCTTTGGCAGATATCATAAGTGCTATGCCAGAAGAACAAAAAGAAGGACTTTTAAATACAATAGAAGCTGAATTACCAAATACAATGGATACTATGATTGCTAATTTATCAGATTCTATGATAGAACAAGCAGCAATACAAGAAGTGAAATTACAATATCAATATTTAGGAGCAAATACAGATGACATTCAAAATGCATATATTTTACTTACAGGTTTACAAATGTTAGGAATTGCTTCAATTACAATGATATCAGCAGTAACTATAATGTTATTATCATCTAGAGTTGCCGCAAAATTGGGTAAAACATTAAGAGAAAAAGTATTCAAGAAAGTATTAAGTTTTTCTACAGAAGAATTTAATGGCTTTTCTACAGCATCATTAATAACACGTACAACAAATGATATACAACAAATACAAATGTTACTTACAATTTTATTTAGAGTAATTGTTTATGCACCAATTATAGCAATAGGTGGATTTATAAGAGTATTATTTAATAGTGATGCATCTATGGCATGGATAATTGGTTTAGCAGTTGTTTGTATCATAATAATCGTTCTTGCATTGATGATTGTAGCTTTACCTAAATTTAAAATATTACAAAAATTAGTAGATAAATTGAACTTAGTATCTCGTGAGATATTAACAGGAAGTCAAGTAATACGTGCGTTTAATACCGAAGAAAGAGAAGAAAAGAGATTTGATGGTGCAAACCAAAATTTAATGAAAACACAGGTTTTTGTAAACAGAGCAATGACAATTATGATGCCAGCACTAATGCTTGTTATGAACTGCATAACAGTTCTTATTGTGTGGGTTGGAGGACATAATGTTAATGACGGATTAATGCAAGTTGGAGATGTGATGGCATTTATTCAATACACAATGCAAATAGTAATGGCATTCCTAATGATTTCTATGGTATCTATAATGTTACCAAGAGCAATTGTTTCTGCTGGACGTATTAACGAAGTACTAGAAACAGAACCAAAAATTAAAGATAAAGATACAACAAAAGAGTTTAAAGAAGATAAAAAAGGATATGTCGAATTTAAGGATGTATCATTCCACTATCCAGATGCAGATACAGAAGTTATATCTGATATAACATTTACTGCAAAACCTGGTGAGACTACAGCTTTAATTGGAAGTACTGGTAGTGGTAAATCTACAATAGTAAATTTAATTCCAAGATTTTATGATGTAACAGGAGGAGAATTACTTGTAGATGGAATAAATATTAAAGATGCAAATCAAAAAGAATTAAGAAAAAGAATTGGTTTTGTACCACAAAAAGGAGTTTTATTCTCTGGAACAATTGAATCTAACATAAAATATGGAGATGAAAATATTTCAGATGAAAAAATGATAGAAGCTGCACAAATTGCACAGGCAGAAGAATTTATAAATACAAAACCAGATAAATACAATGAACCAATCGCACAAGGTGGTGGAAATGTATCTGGAGGACAAAAACAACGTTTATCAATAGCAAGAGCTATTGCAATAGATCCAGAGATATTTGTATTTGATGATAGTTTTTCTGCATTAGACTTAAAAACAGATAAGATTTTAAGAGAAGAACTTGCAAAACGTACGAAGGATAAGACTGTAATAATAGTTGCACAAAGAATTAGTACAATTATGAATGCAGATCAAATTATAGTATTAGATGAAGGTAAAATTGTAGGAAAAGGAACACATGAAGAATTAATGAAAACGTGTGAGACTTATCAGCAAATAGCTTTATCACAACTTTCAAAGGAGGAATTGGAAAATGGCAGAGAATAAAAATGTTAGACCTCCAATGGGAGGTGGTCCAAGGGGCGGAAGAGTAGTAGAAAAAGCCAAAGATTTTAAAGGCACTACTAAAAAGCTATTAAAAAATTATTTAGCAAAATATAAAGTACCAATTATAATAGTTATTTTATTTGCAGTTGGAAGTACAATATTTTCTATTATAGGACCAAAAATTTTAGGTAATGCTACAACAGAAATTTTTAATGGTATTGTAAATAAATTATCTGGAGGTTCTGGAATTGATTTTGGAAAAATTGGACAAATACTTCTTACATTATTAGGATTATATGCTGTAAGCGCATTGTTCTCTTTAATACAAGGTTTTACAATGACTACAGTAACACAAAAAATTACATATAAAATGCGTAATGATTTAGTACACAAAATTAATAAATTACCAATGAAATATTTTGATAAAAGAACACATGGTGAAGTACTATCTATAATCACAAATGATATAGATACAGTATCACAAAACTTAAACCAAAGTGTTACACAAATTATAACTTCTATTTGTACAATTATTGGTATTTTGATTATGATGTTTTCTATTAGTTGGCTTATGACTATTGTTTCATTAATAATATTACCCGTAACTGCATTTCTAAGTTTCTTAATAGTAAAACATTCACAAAAATACTTCAAAGCACAACAAGATTATTTGGGTCATGTTAATGGTCAAGTAGAGGAAGTTTATGGTGGACACACAATAGTAAAAGCTTTTAATGGAGAAGAAAAAGCTACAGATACATTTATGAAGGCAAATGATGTTTTATATAAATCAGCATGGAAATCACAATTCTTATCTGGTTTAATACATCCTGTAACAAACTTTATTGGTAATGTTGGATATGTTGCAGTTGCAATTTTAGGCGGATATTTAACAATTCAAGGTAAGATTGCTGTAGGTGATATACAAAGTTTCATTCAATATAATAGACAATTTGTTCAACCAATCACACAAATTGCACAAATTTCTGGTACATTACAATCTATGATTGCCGCAGCAGAAAGAGTTTTTGAATTCTTAGAAGAGCCAGAAGAACGAGAAACTGCAAAAGGAAATATTGATACAAGTAAGTTAAAAGGAAATGTTGTATTTGACCATGTTAACTTTGGATATGATCCAAATAAAACAATTATCAATGATTTTTGTGCAAATGTAAAAGATGGACAAAAAATTGCAATTGTCGGACCTACAGGTGCTGGAAAGACCACAATGGTTAAATTGTTAATGAGATTTTACGATGTAAATTCTGGTTCAATTTCTGTTGACGGACATAATGTAAAAGATTTCGAAAGAGGAGACCTAAGAAAAATGTTCGGAATGGTTTTACAAGACACATGGTTATTTAGTGGTAGTGTAGAAGATAATATCAAATATGGTAATCCGGATGCAACAGATAGTGAAGTAATAGAAGCTGCTAAAGCTGCACATGTACATCACTTTATAAAAACATTACCTAAGGGATATAAATCAGATTTGAATGAAGAAACAAGCAATGTTTCTGCAGGACAAAAGCAATTATTAACTATTGCGAGAGTTATTTTAGCAAATCCTAAGATATTAATTTTGGATGAAGCAACAAGTTCAATAGATACAAGAACTGAGCAACAAATTCAATCAGCAATGGATAACTTGATGAAAGGTAGAACAAGCTTTATTATTGCACATAGACTATCTACAATTAAAAATGCTGATTTGATTTTAGTTATGAATCATGGTGATATTGTAGAACAAGGAACACACGAAGAATTACTTGCAAAGGATGGATTCTATGCAGGACTATATAATTCTCAATTCGAAGAATGCAATGATGAGATAGAATAAAAAATCATAAAAAAGACATCTGAAAAGATGTCTTTTTTGAGTTTTTATAAAAATAGCTGTTGTGGAAAAATACGGTACTAATATCTTATACGAAATTTTGATTGTATATTAGTCAATATAGTGATATAATCGACAAAATAAAACTGTTGCAAAACAAGAAAGGAGAGGTAGAGCGATGCTCCCTCAAAGGTAAAAAGCTATGAAAGTTATTCTTAACGCAGAAAAGGTGGAAAACGAATTCTATCCAAAGCAAAATTCAAAAAAGCGGGGAAATCTTTTAAAAATAAACGAGAATCGTGAATATGTAGTAAAAGAAATTGCTACAGATTCATATGGCACATTTTTTAAACTGACAGGAATCCAAAAACCTTTTGATACGAAATGGTTCTATGTATCAGAAGTTAGTCCAAATGAAAGTGTGTATGCCAAAGCAGATGTATATGCTGCTGCAGAGTATGGCATAACAGCTGATTCAATCGTTGAAGAAGGTACGCTAAATGTTGTAAGCGAAGTTGGTTTCAGGCATGAATGCAAAGTAACAATGGCCTTTTACAGTGACACTCTTGGAGAGTGGCTTTTCGAATTAGAAGGACATAGATTTCCTGTATTGCAGAAATATATGGAAGTAATTAGAATGAATAAATAGCCAATAACTTGTATGCAAAATCTATGATTAAGTATGCAAGTATAACCTAAGAAAGGCAGGGGGGATGACATTTTATTGTCGCCTCCTTGCTTTGTTTTTTACGTATATTAGGCTATCTATGCCACCCGAGCAAATCGAGTGGCAGGTAATTCGTGATTACTTATAAGAAATAAACTTGGAAAAATTCTAGCATTATATATTTAATTATTAAGATTTCATTTAAATAAAAAAAAGAATTGATTTAATTAAAAGTTATTAGTACAATAAAAATATGAGGTGATAAAATGAAAATTGCAATAGTATATAAAAGTATTACAGGAAATACAAAACTTTTAGCAGAAGCTATAAAAGAGGAGATTCCAAAAGCAGATATTGTATATTTTGGAGAACCAAAAAAAGACATACAGGCAGATTTATTTATAATTGGATCATGGACTGATAAAGGAATGTGTGCTACAGAAATTACAGAATTTATGAAAAATATAAAAAATGCTAAGGTTGCATATTTTGGTACAGCAGGATTTGGTGGATCAGAAGAATATTATGAAAAACTGTTTGAAAGGATAAAAATAAATATCAACGATTCAAATAAAATATTAGGAAAATTTTTCTGTCAAGGCAAGATGCCAATGCAGGTAAGGGATAGATATGTAGGTTTAATTAAAGAACATCCAGATGATAAAAAATTAAAAGTTAGTGTAGAAAATTTTGATAAAGCATTAACACATCCAGATGAGAAAGATATACAGAATGTAAAGAAATGGATTGAAGAAATTTTATAGTATGAAGGGAGAAATTATTATGAATGAAACTATTAAGAATTTAGTGGAAAGAAGAAGTTGTAGAAAATATTCATCAACTCAGATAAAAGAAGATGAATTAAATAGTGTTTTGAAAGCAGGAGAATATGCTCCAACTGGTATGGGAATGCAATCTCCAATTATTGTTGTTCTTCAAAATAAAAGCATAATAGATAAACTTTCTAAACTAAATGCGAAAATAATGGGAAAAGATGAAGATCCTTTTTATGGAGCACCAACGGTATTAGTAGTATTGGCAGATAAGAATATTGGAACATACATAGAAGATGGAAGTTTAGTATTAGGAAATTTAATGAATGCTGCATATAGTCTAGGACTAGGTTCTTGCTGGATACATAGAGCAAAAGAAGAATTCGAAACAGACGAAGGAAAAGAAATGTTAAAAGAATGGAACATACCAGAAAATTATGTAGGTATCGGACATTGTATTTTAGGTTATCCAAAAGAAAAAAGTGAAGCAAAACCACGTAAAGATGGATATATAAGGTTTGTTAAATAGGACGTAATATATACAAAATGAAATAAAAGGGGAGAATTTTTATGAAAAAAAGATTTATTATAACACTTGTAGTTGTAATTACACTTGTATTAATAGTTGGAATAATTGCAATTGGAATTGGATTATATCATGACTTTAAACAAGAGAGTGAATTAATATCAGAATGTGAACAAATAAAGGAATTAACAAATGAGGAAAATATAGACACAGAAAAGATTAATGAAATGCTTACTAGAAGAATTTCGGATGGAGACTATTTGCAAGTAGAAAATGCGTTAAAAGAATATTTAACAGCTAGATTCCAGAATATAACAAAAATTTCAGAAATATTAAACAATGAAAAGTTAGAAAATATATTAACGATAGATAATTATAAAAATGATGGACCAGAATTCGTAACAACAAAGGAATATATTGAAAATACAAAGCAAGAATTACAAGAACTAAAAAATAGATATGAAGAATTATTTACAGAAGAAACGCTAATGTCTTATATAAATAATAAAAGTTTGGATAGCTATTATGTGGATTTTTATAAGCAAGAATTAATAGGAAATCAAGAGGAGAGTAAAGATAATACTGTAGAACATAATATAGATGGAATTATAACTATATTAGATAGTTATAACTCTGTAATTGATTTTTTAATAACTAATAAGAATAGTTGGAAAATTGAAGGTGAAAACATTGTATTTGCAAATGAGGAGTTATCAAATAAGTTTTTAGAAATAGTAAATAATATGTTAGAAAATATACCAGGAACATTAATAGAAAAAGATTTTGGTACATATGAAATTCCCGCTGATTGGATAGAAAGTGAAGCACATTCTACAAATAATAAATTTTTCTATGTAAAAGAAGGACAGGAAAATGACAATAGACCAAATAATATTTCTGTAAATGAAGGTACTAATAAATATGCAGCCAGCGAACACGAAAAATTTAGAATGGCTATCCTAAATCAACTTTCTATGCAAATAGGAGGAGATGAAAATGTTGAACTAAATGCAAATGGTTCAAATACAAAAAATGGATATGTTGTTTATACTTTTAGTATAAAAGATCAAGATAATACTACCACACAATATTACATTGTAGGTGATTACAAATATATTTTAGTACATGAAACCACTTATGGTGATTCAACTGAAACAGATAGTGCAGCACAAAAAATTATAGATACATTTAAATGGAAAGAGTAGGAGGAATAACCTTGGATAGATTAGAGCGTTTTGAAAAGGCTTTAGCTGACATCATTAATAACTATAAGGAATTAGGAGAAGAACTAGAGAAACTAAGAAATGAGGGAAAAAGTAAAACAACAAAATTTAGAGAATTATTAGGGAAAAAATTAGTTTATAGTATGATAATTACTATTTTTAAAAGATATGATTTAATAGATAAAGATAAAGTTTAAGGAGAAAATATGGATAAAATAGAAATTAAAGAGCTAACACTTGAAGATATTCCAGACTATGTTAAAGTAGATACTTTAGCTTGGCAGGAATCATATAAAGGACTTATAGCTGATTCAATTTTAGATGAAGTGGCTAATAACGTAGAAAATTCTATACAAAAGCAAATTAATAAATTTGATAATGATAAAAAGAATAATATAAAAAAATTTGTTTTTAAAGTAAATAATGAAGCAGTTGGAATGACTGGAATAGGTAAATCAACATATGAAAAAGATGAAGATATTGGAGAACTATATTCATTATATTTATTAAATAAGGTTAAGAAAAAGGGATATGGAAAAATGCTTTTTTATCATGACGTAAAAGAGCTAATTGGTTTAGGATTTAATAGTATGGTTATTGGTTGCTTAGTAAATAATCCGGCAAATGATTTTTATAAACATATGGGAGGAAAGTTAATTGAAGTTGTAACCAAAAAAATAAAAGGATATAACATGACAGAAAATATATATTATTATGAGAATTTAAAAGAACTAATTAAAAAGTAATATTTGGGGATTGAGTAATGGAAAAGAAAAAAATTTTAATAGAGACAGATAATGTAAATGAGATTTATAAAAAATATAAGAAATACAAGACATTTATATATAAAAATACAGAATTCATATATAATGGAGAAAATCAAGAAATAAAAGATATAATAGAAGTCTTAAATAAAAAAACAAGACTACAAAGAATAGCATATATATATGATAAATCATGTGAACAGATTGACAAGAAATTTGAAGGCGAAAACATATGCGATTTTAAATGTAATCAATGTATAGTCCAGAGAAAACATAATTTAAAAGAGAAAAATGGCTGTTGTAGAGTTTGTAGATTACAAACTAGTACAGGTTGTCCAAGCAAAAATTTGACATGTAAACTTTTCTTTTGTGATGAAGTAAAAAATAAATATGAAGTAGTTACGTTTAAAGATTTAAAATTGTTAAACTTATTAACAAGAAGGCAAAGAGTAATATTAAAATTTGACTTGTTTTCGACTAGAGAAGAAGTTCTTACAGATTTATATATTGGATTTATAACGCTCGCAGCTTTTAGAGAATTATATATGTTAATAAAAACAAGTTTGTTTTGGATGTCAAAAAGAATTAAAAATAAAATAAAAATGCCTAGTGTTAGTAAATTGGTAATACTTTTAACTATTTTAATTATATTAATGTTTCTAATTATTAATCCAATATCACCAATAATAATGATATGTATTGGAATAATAGAGGATTTTTTTATAAAACTTCATAGAAAAAATATAGTTCAAGCATAAGTAGATAAATTTGAAAATAATAAAAAAACTATTGACTTAAATCTAACTCCAAGTGATATATAAATAGTTAAATAATAATTGAAAAATTAAGTATAATATTTTCATAAGGAGGAGTATAAAATGGATAAAGCTAAAGTATATTTTACAAAGGAAATTACACCAGAAAGTGTAATTAAAATGTATGAAAAATTAGGTAAAGAATTACCAGGAAAAGTAGCTGTTAAATTACATTCTGGAGAGCAAGGAAATCAAAATTATATAAGACCTGAATTTGTAAAAGCAATAGTAGAAAGAGTAAATGGAACTGTTGTAGAATGTAATGCAGCCTATGAAGGAGCAAGAAACAGTACAGAGAAACATAAGAAATTAATAGAGGACCATGGTTGGACAAAATATTTTGATGTAGATATTATGGATGCTGATGGAGACGATATGGTTCTAGATATTCCAAATGGAAAAGTTTTAAAACAAAACTTTGTAGGAAAAAATATGAAAAACTATGATTCTATGTTAGTTTTATCACATTTTAAGGGACATCCAATGGGAGGATATGGTGGAGCATTAAAACAATTATCAATAGGTTGTGCTTCATCAGAAGGAAAATCTTGGATACATTCAGCCGGAAAAACTAAAGATCAAACAATAGTATGGGATAATTTACCAGAGCAAAATCTTTTCTTAGAATCAATGGCAGATGCAGCATCTTCTGTAGTAAATTATTTTAAAGATAATATTTTATTTATTAATGTTATGTGTAATCTATCTGTAGATTGTGATTGCTGTGCAGTTGCAGAAGACCCATGTATGAAAGATATTGGAATATTGGCAAGTACAGATCCAATAGCAATAGACCAAGCTTGTATAGATTTAGTATATAATTCAAAAGATCCAGGAAGAGATCACTTTGTAGCAAGAGTAGAGAGACAAAATGGAACTCATACTATAGATGCAGCAGCTGAACTTGGATTCGGAACAAAAGAATATGAATTAATTAATGTAGACTAATAGTGAAAAAGGGACGGACTTAAAATCCCTATTTAAAAAGATATAAGAAAATGCATCGGTGTTCGCACCGATGCATTGTTTGTTTTACTCCTCAGTTTCGAGCATTGAGGAGTATTCGAGGATTTGTGAATACTCCAAGCTTTCCAGCCAGCTGATGGCATGGATTTCTGCAGCTTTCGCCTCGGAAGTTATGGCGTTAAAGTATTCAGGGCTTTCGGTCCCGCCTACATAAACAATTTTTTCTCCGCAATTTATTTTATGACCATAAATCACCGAAGAGTGAACCCAATTGGTTTGTGACAAAGACTCTTTTTGTTGTGACAAAGTATCTCTACAAACAAATGCTTGTATCACTCCCGCAATGGGAACCGTATTCACAGAAATTGAGACTCCATACCGGTTGTTATTGACTCTGAATGTGTAAACGATTTTGTGTTTCTTCATTTTTAATCCTCCTGTTTTCTGGCATTTTGCCATTTTGAAATATTTACTGTTACCTAAACTCTATTATACCATAATTTACATAAAACTTCAACGAAAGAAGTATTGCAAGCGTGTTTGGCTTGTAAAATCTAGATTATTATAGTATAAATATAAAAGAAATTATTTTATGATAACCATCTTGACTAACCAAACTGTATAATACATACAATAATCTAACAATTTTTTAAAAATAGGAATTTTAAGAACAGTACTTAAATGCTTATAGGAAGATAAAATGAATATTTTAATATTAACCGGAAGTCCTAGAAAAAATGGAACTTCAAATTTATTATTGGAGAACTTTTTAAATGGATTAAATAAAGAAAAACACGATATAAAAAGATATGATACAGCATTTTTAAAAATAAGTGGTTGTAGTGGATGCTATGCTTGTGAAGATGGAGAATGCATCAAGAATGACGATATGAAACAAATATATGAAGATTTATTAACTGCTGATTTAATAGTATTTGTAAGCCCAATTTATTATTACAATTTTACTTCTCAACTAAAAACTGTAATTGATAGATTTTATGCAATAGATGAAAAGTTACATACAAAAAAAGATGTAATTTTACTTTCTACAGCTTGGGATGATAGAGAAATTGTTGTAAAACCAATACAAGTAGAATTAGAAGCTATTTGTAGTTATTTTGGTTGGGATATTAAAGGAAAAGTTTTTGCTATAGGCTGTGGTGCACCAGAAGATATAATAAAAACAAAGTATCTAGAAGATGCTTTTAAACTAGGAAAGGAAATTTAAACAGTAAAGGAAAGATAATATGGCTAAAATATTAATAGTTGAAGATGATAAAAAATTAAGGGAAGAATTAAAAATATTTTTAGAAAAACATGGGTATGAAGTAATAGTATTGGAAAAATTCGACAATACAATTGAGGACATTTTAGCAAGTAAATCAAATTTGGTATTATTAGATATAAACTTACCATATATGGATGGAGAATATATTTGTAAAGAAATAAGAAAGGTTTCAAATGTTCCAATAATAATAGTAACAAGTAGAGATAGTGAATTGGATGAACTTTTAAGCATTAATAATGGTGCAGATCAATATATTACGAAACCATATAATATTCAGATTTTACTTGCAAAAATAGAAAGACTATTACAAAGAAGTAATACAAGCCAAGTAAATCAAGATAAAATAGATTGTGGAGAATTTGTTTTAAATATATCAAAGAGCATTATAGAAAAAGATGATAAATCAATAGAATTAACAAAAAACGAATTAAAAATATTACATTATTTAGTTTTAAACAAAGGAAAAATTGTTTCTAGAAATGAAATAATGGATTATTTATGGGATAGTGAAAGTTTTGTAGATGACAATACACTTACAGTTAATATAAAAAGATTAAGAACTAAATTAGAAGAAGTAGGCCTAAAAGATTTAATCGAAACAAAAAGAGGATTGGGGTATATTTTAAAATGAGATTCAAAGAATATCTAAAAGATAAAATTATTTATATTAGTTTACTAGTATTTGCAGTTATAACTATTGAGATTCTCTTAATTCCATATGATATGCAAATATTTATAAAAATATATGTGGCAGTAGTGATAATTGCAGCTTTTTTAATAGGCTTTTTAGTAGAGTATTATTCAAAGAAAAATTATTATGATACTGTAAAAAGTAGAATTAAAGAGTTGCAAGAAGAATATCTAATTATGGAAGTTTTGCCAAAGGCAGACTTTACAGAAGCTACTATATTAGAAGATGTTATTAGAGATATAGGAAAATCAATGTTAGAAAATGTAAATAAATATAAGTATTTACAAGAAGACTACAAAGATTTTATAGAATTATGGATTCACGAAATAAAAATTCCGATAGCTACAAGTAAGATGATTGTTGAAAATAACAAAAACGAGATTACAGAAAGCATAAATGAAGAATTAGATAAAATAGACAATTATACTGAACAAGCTTTATTTTATGCTAGGAGTAATACTGTAGAGAAAGATTATATTGTAAGGAAAATTCAATTAAAAGAGATTGTTAATGCGAGTATATTAAAAAACAAGGCACAATTAATACAAAATAAAATATCTATTGATACAAAAGATTTAGATGAAACAGTTTATACAGATAGTAAATGGTGTATATTTATAATAAATCAAATTATACAAAATTCTATAAAATATTCAAAAAATGCAGACAGGCAAATAGAAATATATGGTGAAAAGAAAAAAGAAAATATTATTTTACATATAAAAGATAATGGAATAGGAGTTAAAGAAAGTGAGATTGCGCGAGTATTTGAAAAAGGCTTTACAGGTGAAAATGGAAGAATTACAGGGAAAAAATCTACAGGAATAGGTTTATATTTATGCAAAAAGTTATGTGATAAATTATGTATTGGATTAGAGCTAAATTCAAAAAAGGATGAAGGAACAGAAGTAAAATTAATATTTCCTAATAATAGTTTTATTAATATGAAATAACAGTTGACATAAATTCTGATAATATATATAATTGTATTGTCAAAAACTGTTAAAGATTCCAAAGAATGGAGGAATAAGAGATGAATAAGGAATGCTTAACACAATGGCAAATAGAAATTTTGTCGAATAAATACCGGGAGGAAAGAGCACTGCTTGAAAATGCAATAACAGAGATTAACCGCTATTTAAGACGGGTAAGCTACGAAATGGCTCTTAAGCAGGCAACACCAACATTGCTTGGATTGTTACAGGCAGAGTTTGAACTAACTTACGAGGACGAACTTAAACTATATTTAGAATTCGAAGAGGTTCCAGCGGAGACTATTCACTTTGAATTCTTGCAATGGTGGGATAGATTAAATTTTGCATTGAAAAACGCAGAACCTTCTGTCTCGGAAGATTGCCAGTTAGAGATGGAGAAGTTGATACGCAATTTAGACAATGCGTATAGGAACTTTTCTGATTAAAGTGTTCTATAAAGCAAGGGCTATATGCAACTTTTTGGGGCATATAGCCCTTGCTTATTGTCGAAACATAGATGAAAAAATAATTCAAACAAAAATGTAATGTTGCAAAAACTAAATGAGGCTTATATAATATATGCAAGTAACAAGATGTTCTAGTTGGATTATGAAAGGAGCTAATATATGAGTATAGACTTTCAAAAAGAGAAAGAACGGATTGAATTAAAGAATTCCACATACATTGGAAGTATAGGGATATATATGGCATTTAGTGAAAAGATAGAAGATGCAGCATTCAAATATTATTTATATGATGGAATTAAAGAAGAAGAAACAGTAAATTTCATTACTGCAATGTTTAGTAGTATAGTAGAAGAACAAATGGGAGAACATAATAGCTTAAATATTGAAAAAAATTTATTCCGAATATGTAACAAGGAATATATTTTTAATATTTATGTTTATGATGATAACAATTTCTTGTTCGATTGGAATCCCGAATTAGATGAACTAGATGCAGCACTTTTATTATATTATGCATCAATAAACTTGTCACAATAAATGTATATTCCACAAAAGTTACAAGCCGGTACAAAAATCTGTGTAAGATTAATGTACCGGCTTGTCTTAGTTAAAGTGTTAACCGACTATCTGCTGTTCCATCCAAGCCTGTAACTCAGGAATCTCGGAGCTGAACTGGAGATGTTCACATTCGAAAGTACAGCCGCCCTTTGGACAGGACCTATAAAAAATAATCTGTCCTTTTTTACGATTTTTCTCCGGAATATCATGTACAAACACATGCTGTGTTTCCGGATACTTATGAATCCTAATTTCAAGCGGAGTTAATTTTTTGCCAACCTCATTAGTTTCGTCATAATAAAAAATGATTTCTTCACGGTATGGATGGAATTTATCCTCAACTTTATTAACTAAAGCTAAGAAAAATTTGCCATCATCATTCAAGAAACTAGCAGTTTCTAAAGGACCAATCTGAAAAAGAGGATAATCATCTGTAGATTCCTCCAATATTGAAACAGAGAAGCCCCAGTCATCAAAAAATACTTCTAATTCATTCCGCATAATTTCCTGTTTTGTCATGCTAATACCTCCATTTATAAACAATTGTGTTTTGATACAAAAAAATTATAGCATGTTATTTAATTTCTATCAATCTTACAAAAATGTAAGATTATTGTAAGCCAAATAAATTGTATAAAATATAAAAAACAGTATAATAAAATTAAAGTTAATAGAGAGGAGATAAAAAATGGAAAAAGTATTAGAAGTTAAAAATATTGAGAAATATTATGGGAATAAATCAAATTTAACCAAAGCAATAGATAATATAAGTTTTACTATTGAGAAAGGTGAATTTGTAGGGATAATGGGAGCATCAGGCTCTGGAAAAACAACATTACTAAATTGTATATCTACAATAGATAGAGTCACAGCAGGAAAAATAATAATTAACAATCAAGATATAACAAGATTAAAAGGGAATAACTTAAATAAATTTAGAAGAGAAGAATTAGGTTTTATATTTCAAGACTTCAATTTATTAGATACATTAACAGCATATGAAAATATTGCATTAGCACTTACAATTCAAAAAGTAAAACCAAAAGAGATTGAAGAAAGAGTACAGGAAATAGCTAAAAAATTAGAAATTACTGACATATTAAATAAATATCCATATCAAATATCTGGTGGACAAAAACAAAGAGTTGCCTCAGCTAGGGCAATAATAACAAATCCGAAATTAGTGCTTGCAGATGAGCCAACAGGAGCATTAGACAGTAAATCTGCAAGACAACTGCTAGAAAGCTTTGAAAATCTAAATCAAAAGTTAAGTGCAACAATTTTAATGGTTACACATGATTCATTCACAGCAAGTTATGCAAGTAGAATTTTATTTATTAAAGACGGAAAGATTTTTAATGAACTTATTAAAGGAGAAAGTACAAGAAAAGAATTCTTCGAAAAGATAATAGAAGTTCAAACTCTATTAGGAGGTGAACTAGGAGATGTTATTTAAATTATCTATAAAAAATATGAGAAAAACAATTAAAGATTTTGCAATTTACTTTTTAACATTAGTATTAGGTGTAGCAATTTTTTATATGTTTAACTCACTTGATAGTCAAGAAGCAATGATGCAAGTATCTAGTTCAACAAGAGAGCTGATAAAATTAATGATAACAATGCTTGGATTTGTTTCTGTTTTTGTTGCTGTAATATTAGGGCTTTTAATTGTATATGCAAATAATTTCTTAATAAATAGGAGAAAAAAGGAATTTGGAACATATATGATGCTTGGTATGAGCAAGGGACAAATTTCTAGAATTTTATTAATAGAAACTATTTTTGTCGGAATAATTTCATTAATTGTAGGATTAGTAATTGGTGTGTTTGCATCACAATTTATGTCTGTCTTAGTAGGAAAATTATTCGCAGCAGATATGAGTAAATTTGAATTTGTATTTTCAAAAGATGCTTGTATAAAGACATGTATATATTTTGCTGTAATGTATATTGCAGTAATGATATTTAATACATTTACAATTTCTAGATATAAATTAATAAATTTATTAAATGCTTCTAAAAAGAATGAACAAATAAAAATTAAAAATTTATGGGTATGCATATTAGTATTTGTAATTGGAGTTGTTATACTTGGATATGCATATTACAAAGTAACAGGTGGAGTAAATGAGTTATCTACAGCAGATGCAATGTTACCAATTATATTGATGGGAATTGTAGGTACTATCTTAATATTCTGGTCAGTTTCTGGCTTCATATTAAAACTAGTACAATTAAGAAAAAATATTTATTTAAAAGATGTAAATATGTTTGTTTTAAGACAATTGCACAATAAAATTAATACAACAGTAGTGAGTATGTCAATAATCTGTTTAATGCTATTTATGACAATAACAATACTATCATCAGCATTATCATTAAATAATACGATGAGAAAAGATTTAGAAGATACAACACCAGTAGATCTAAATCTATATAAAACAGCTAATTTGCCAGAAAACGAAAAAATGTCAAAAGCACAGATAGAAGATTCTAGAAAAACAATGATTCAAACTTTAGAAGATAATGGGTTTGATATGACTAAACTTAAAGATGTAGTAGAAATTCCAGTTTATGCAACAAATGAGTTAACATGGAGAGACACATTAAGTCCAGTATATGATGAAGTAAAACAGCAGTTTCCAAATCTTTTATATGAAACTGCAGAGGAAATAATAAAAGTATCTGACTATAATAAAGTTGCTAGATTATATGGAAATACAGAATATCAATTAAAAGATGATGAATATATAATGTTATGCGATTTTGATAATATGAAGAATCTTAGAAATAAAGCTTTAAAAGCGGATAGCACAATAAATATAGCAGGTAAGGAATATAAATCAAAATATGATGAGTGCCAAAGTGGATATATAAAGATGGCAGGAAGTCATGTAAATAATGGAATAATATTAGTTCCAGATAGTTGTAATCTAACAGAAGATATTAAAGAAGAAACATTTTTAGCTGCTAACTATAATGCAACCACAGAAGAAGAAAAAGAAGAAATAGAAAAAATATTTACTGGCGAGACCGAGACTGATTTTAACAAAAATTTAGACGAAAAAGGTATTACAATAGATGGGATGACAAAAATAACAATTATAGCATCTAGTTTAGGAGTATCAACAATAGTATTATTTATAGCAATCTATTTAGGAATAATATTTTTAATTGCAAGTTCAGCAATTCTTGCATTAAAGCAATTAACAGAAAGTTCAGATAATAAACAAAGATATGCTATTTTAAGAAAAATTGGAGCAGACGAGAAAATGATAAATGGAGCATTATTTAAACAAATAGGAATATTTTTCTTAATGCCTTTAATATTAGCGATTATCCATTCTATATTTGGAATACAATTTGTTATGACTATGATGAGTGTACTAGCAAATGCTAAAGAATTATTACCATCAGCAATAGCTACAGCAGTTATTATAGGAGTAATTTATGGAGCATATTTTATGGCAACATACTTAGGAAGTAAAAACATTATAAAAGAGGAGGAATAGAGTATGGGGATAGGGATTTGGGGATATTCCTCTGGGGGATTTTGGGGACGTTCCTTAAATCCCTATAAAATAACAAAACAATTTTTTATTGGAATGACTAAAAAATCATAATAAGAAAGAAGGTGGCAATAATGAAAACATTTTTGAAAGTAATACTTTTATTGATGCTAATTGGAATAAGCATAGGATTACTTCTAATAGGAAAAGGATATGATATGTATAAAGAAGCGATACAAGAAACCCCTTTAGAAGAAAAAGTAGAAGAAATAAAGTCAAAAGCAAATTATACAAAAATTTCAGAGTTGCCACAAATGTATTTAGATGCAGTTATTTCTGTAGAGGATCATAGATTTTATAAACATAGTGGAATAGATATAATTGCAATAGGACGAGCACTTATAAATGATATTAAAGCAATGGAGTTTGTAGAAGGAGGAAGCACAATAACCCAGCAAATTGCTAAGAATGAATATTTTACACAGGAAAAGAAAATTACACGAAAAATAGCAGAAGTTTTTATGGCTTACGAAATAGAAAAAAATTATTCAAAAGATGAAATTCTAGAGTTATATATAAATACAATTTATTTTGGAAACGGATATTATAATATAAAAGATGCCTGTAAAGGGTATTTTGGTAAATCTCCAAATGAGATGACTGCAGGAGAATGTATAATGCTTGCAGGCATACCTAATGCTCCATCTGTATATAATCCAAAGGAAAATCCAAAACTTGCAAAAGAAAGGCAAAAACAAGTTGCAGATAAAATGGTGGAATATGGATATTTAACTGAAGAAGAGGAAGCAGAAATATTAAACTCGGGATTTTAGGACCGTCCCCAAATCCCGATGAGGGAACGTCCCCGAAGCCAAAGAAAGGA
Source organism: uncultured Clostridium sp. (assembly GCA_900553015.1). Lineage (GTDB taxonomy): Bacteria > Bacillota > Clostridia > TANB77 > CAG-508 > Merdicola. Next base: position 85,365 of record USBY01000007.1, read on the forward strand.
GTAGCCCAAATCCTGAGTTGCTTTTTTTAGTAAACTTATGCTATAACTAATTAAAGGAGAATAGTTATGAGTAAACCAGTAAGAAAAGCAGTAAGATGTTATTTAATAAAAAATGATAAAATAGTTGTTACAAAATATAATGAGCCTAATAAAAAAGCAGGATATTATGAAATTCCTGGTGGAAAGATAGAAGAAGGAGAATTGCCAGAACAAACAGCAATAAGAGAAATGCAAGAAGAAACTGGAATAATTGTAAAAAATTTGAAAAATAAAGGAAATTTAACAATAGAATATCCAGATAGAAAGTTTGAGCTTGTTGTTTTTTTTGCTAATACCTATCAGGGAGAACCAAAAGAATTCAAAGATAATACATCTGACTGGATTGATATAGATACGTTACTAAAACAAGAAAAAATTTTGGCATCAATACAACTTTTACAGAAAGAATATATAAATGGATTGATAAATGAAAATTATACATTTAGTATGCATATAAAGGTTAGTGAACAAGAAAATATACTAGATATTAACTACAAAGAAGAGGAAAGATTTAAGCCAAGTAAAAGTGAAGAACACGGAATCAATTTAATAACGGAAAATGATTTAAGCATTTTATCTATAGGTATTAGTACAGCTGGATCAGCAGAGATAAAAATGGCAGAAAAGAACCCTAACAGTCATATTATAGCAACTACAATTGATAAGGAAGGCTTAAATTACACCAAAAAAATAATTGGAGAATATGGTCTGGCAGACAGAATAGAGACTAAATTAGAAGATGTTTCTGAAAAAATGCCATATAGTAATGAATTTTTCGATTTTGTATATGCAAGATTAGTTTTGCATTATTTAGATAATGAGAACTTAAGAAAAGCCTTAAAAGAAATTAAAAGAGTTATGAAAGAACATGGAAAATTATATATAGTTGTAAGAAGTAGAGATGAGTGGGAAGCAAAATTAGAGGGTGCTACATATGATAAAAAGACTGGAATTACTAAATATCCAAAATATGATACTCTTGGAACTGACAAGGTAGAATATTTGTATAGAAGATTGCATACAGTGGATTCTTTAAGTTCATTCTTAGTTGCAGAAGGTTTTGATATAAAATATATTAAAGAATATAAAGAACAAAGTTACAAAGATTATAAAAGAACCGAAAAGGTAAAATATCCTAATAGTTTAATTGAATGTTTGTGCGAAAAGACATAGTACCAACTATTTCCATACAAATAATTTAAATTATATGTTAATATAATTTAAAGGGTGATAGTATGAGAATAGTGAAATTACATGGAAAAGATTTATTATTAAAAGAGTTAAAACATAGTCTGAAATATTTTATACAAGAATCAAACGAAAACGGCTTAATAAGAGATAAAACTGTATATTCAAAAAATGTGGCAAGTATTGCAGCAGTAGGATATGGATTAGCAGCATTAGTAATTTCGGTGGAAAGAAAATTAATAAAATATGAAGAAGGATATGAAAAGGCCAATAGAACTTTAGATACATTTTTAAATAATATTGAAGGGAAAAATGGCTTTTTTTATCATTTTGTAAATATGAAAACGGGTAAAAGAGAATGGAACTCAGAAATATCAATAATTGATACTGCAATTTTTATTTGTGGGGCTTTACTTGTTGGAGAATATTTTAGTGGAATTATAAAGACAAAAGCAGATAAATTATACAATAAAATAAATTGGAAGTGGTATGTAAATCCTAAAACTAATTACTTTTATATGGGATATAAACCAGAGATTGGATTTTGGGGTAATTGGGATATGTATGCAGAACAGTTAATGATGTATGTTTTAGGAGTTGCTTCAGAAAGTTATCCGATTAATAAAGAAATGTACTATGAATTCAAACGACCTAAGAACGATTATAAAGACATAAAAAATATAATCTTTTCGTATGGAGGAAGTTTATTTACATATCAGTATTCACATGCTTGGATAGACTTTAATGGAAAGAAAGATTTAGATGGAATAGATTGGTTCGAAAATTCGATAAAAGCATCATTAGCGAATAGAGAATACTGTATTAATAATATAGATAAATTTAAAACGTTTAATGAAAATTCATGGGGATTAACTGCATGTGTTGGACCAGGAGGATATTCTGGTGGTTATGGTGCATCACCTAGGTTTTCTAATTTAGATATAGAAAATGATGGAACTATAGCTCCTTGTGGGGCAATAGGGTCAATAGTATTTATTCCAAAAGAAAGTATTAAAGCATTAGAATACTTTTATAATAATTGCCCATATTTATGGGGAAAATATGGGTTAAAAGATAGTTATAATTTAGCAAGGACTAAAAGGTGGGTAGCAAAAGAATACTTAGGTATAGATAAAGGAATAGAAATATTAATGATAGAAAATTATTTGACAGGTTTAGTATGGAAATATATGATGAAAAATAAATATATACGAAATGGATTAAAAATATTAGGAATAACTAAAAATAAAAACTTGCAACTAGTATATTAATATAATAAAATTGTTTATATAAAATATTTTGAAGGGATTGTGAAGTAAAATGAATCAAAAAAGTTTAGAAATTGCAAGTAAAGTTCTTAATATTCCAATTGAAGAATTAAAAAACAATTATAAAATTTTAGATGAAGATAATGCGACTTATTTTTGGCAAACCACTCGTGGAGGAAATAGTATTATAGTTTCAGAAAATGGCTCTTATTTAACTGCAACATCATCAGTTAGTTTTGAGAGACATTTAAGTGAATTTAGAAAAGGTAGAAGAAATAACAGCTAGAATAGAATTTTATAAAGGAAGTAATTGATAATTACTTCCTTTAGTGTTATTATATAAAAGTATTAAATATATAGGTAGGCAGGAACAAAATGGAAGAAAACTTTTTTGATAAATTAGAAAATGAAGAAGAACTAAAGAACGAAACAGTACAAAATATTTCACAAAAAAATTTAAATGTATATAAAAAAGATATAGATAACTCTAAATTTATACATACAGAAATAATAGATAGTTCATTAGAAAAAGTATATTTTAAAGATATAATATTTGATAATTGTAACTTTTCAAATACTACTTTTGAAACTTGTAGTTTTATTAATTGCAAATTTAAAAATTGCAAGATGACAGGTTGTAATTTTATAGAAAATACATTTATGTCAGTACAAATACAGGATTCTAATTTAAATTATTCAAATATGTCTAATACAACTTTTAATAATTTAAAATTAAAAGATACAACATTAATAAATTCATATATACAAGATTCAATTTTAAAAAATACAAAATTTGATAGTATAGATTTCACAAAAGCGCAAATATTTAATACTCGTTTAAAAGATATAGATTTGTCAACATGCATAATCCAAGGTTTATCAACAACACTTGCAGATATAAAAGGTGCAATAATAAATGAACTTCAAGTTATGGATTTAGCATATTTATTAAATATAAAAATAAAAGATTAGGAGGAAAAAAATGATTAAACATATAGTAATGTGGAAATTTAAAGAAAATACAGAAAAAGAAATGAATGAATTTCTAGATGGATTAAAAGCTTTAGAAAATCAAATTGATGTAATAAAAAGTATGCAGGTAGGAAAAAATATTGATAACGATGAATATGATGCAATTCTAATTTCTGAATTTGAAAGTTTAGAAGACTTACAAAAATATAAAACAGATCCTAGACATGTAAGAGTTTCAAATATGTGCAAAGAAATTAGAACAAAAAGAACTGCATTTGATTTTGAGGAATAGGCTTTTTGTCTATTCCTTTTTTAATAGGAATTTCGGGATTTGAAACGTTCCTTCGGGGATTCGGGATTCGGGATTTGGGGACGTTCCTTAAATCCCGGTTATGAAAAAGTTAAATGTTAAAAAATTCTATTAGGAGGATAATTATGACAGAAGAAGAATTTATAAATAACCAATTACAAGCTTTAAGCAAATCGAAATTTAGGTCAGGTTTTAAGTTAAAAGAAAAAGAGAAAGAATATATAAAAGAAAAAGGAATGGATACAATAGAAAGTCACGCATATGATTTCATAACCAAAAGATTAGCTCCGAAAGAAATAATAAATGACGGAAAACAAACTCCTATGAAAGGACACCCAGTATTTATTGCACAACATGCAACTGCTACTTGTTGTAGAGGATGTTTATATAAATGGCATCAAATAAGAAAAGAAAAGGAACTAACCCAAAAAGAAATTAAATATGTGGTAGATTTAATAATGGAATGGATTAAAAGACAATTATAATTAATAATGGGATAGAGTCGAGAAACTAAAAAATGAGACAGGGAAAAAAGGACCGTCCCCGAATCCCGACGATGGACCGTCCCTAAATCCCGATAAATCCAGAAGGAGGTAAAATGTCACTAATTCAAATAAAAAATTTAAGTTTTAGATATGATAATGGAATAGAAAATATTTTTGATGATGTATCTGTTAATTTAGATACAAATTGGAGATTGGGCCTTATAGGCAGAAATGGAAAAGGAAAAACTACATTATTACAAATTTTATCTGGAAAGCTTAAATATGATGGAATAATTACAAAGAATGTAGATATAGATTATTTTCCATTTAAAGTAGATGAAAATAAATTAACTATGGAAGTGATTCAAGATTTTTGCATGGCAGAAGATTGGGAAATTATTAAAGAACTAAATATTTTGAATTTTAATATAGAGGCGTTATACAGAACTTTTCAAACACTAAGTGGTGGAGAAAAAGTAAAAGCCATGCTTGTAGCATTGTTTTTAAAAGATAATAATTTTTTATTAATTGACGAACCAACAAATCATTTAGATGATGTTTCAAAATTAGATGTAGAAAAATATTTAAAAAATAAAAAAGGATTTATCCTTGTTTCACATGACAGAAATTTATTAAATAAAGTTACAGATCATATTATGGCTATAAATAATTCAAACATAGATATAATTCAAGGAAATTATTCTGTATGGAAAGAAGCTTTTGATAGACAAAATAATTTCGAACTAAAGCAAAACGAAAAATTAGGAAAAGAAATAAAAAAATTAGAGAATGCAAGTAAAGAAAGTAAGAAATGGTCTAACGCAGCAGAAAAAGAAAAACAGAATAAAAGCGGAAGTAAAGAAATGCTGGACAAGGGCTTCTTAGGTCATAAGGCTGCTAAAATAATGAAAAAATCAAAAGTTTTAGAAGAAAGAAAAAATAAGAATATACAAGAAGCAAAAAAACTACTTTCTAATGTAGACAACATAGAAAAGTTAAAGATAGTACCATTGCTATATGAAAAAAATGATCTTATCACTGCTACAAATTTCCAAATAGAATATGAAAAGCCATTATTTAAACCTATAAATTTTTCTATACAAAATGGAGATAGAATATGTATTAAAGGAAAAAATGGAGCAGGAAAGTCTAGTATTATAAAAGCAATTGTTAATAAAGAAAATAGATATAAAGGAATCTTAAACATAGGAAATAACTTAAAAATATCATATGTACCACAAGATACGCATACATTAAAAGGCTCATTAAAAGTATTTATTGCAGAAAATAAATTAAACGAAAGTGTATTTAGAGCAATGCTAGTAAAAATGGGAATAACCCAAACAGAAATGGAACATAATTTAGAAAATTTAAGTGAGGGTCAAAAAAAGAAAATTTTGTTAGGTAAAAGCATATCAGAAAATGCTCATATATACATTTGGGATGAACCGTTAAATTACATAGATATACAAACTCGTGAGCAAATAGAAAATATGATTTTGGAATATATGCCAACACTTTTATTTATAGAACATGACGAAATGTTTTGCGAGAAAGTAAGCAATAAACCAGCTATAATTTTAGAAAACTAGATAATTCTTTTGGTTTTCCTTGAATTAAATTGTTAAAAAGAGTATAATGAAATCGAAAAAATTAGATAGGAGCAGATAAATGCCAAAATTTTTTATAAAAACAGAAAATCTAAAAGAAAATGAAGAAATATGGATTACTGGTAGTGATGTAAATCATATAAAAAATGTGTTAAGAAAAAAAGTTGATGATAAGATTAATATTTGCAATTCAGATACTCAAAAAAATTATGAATGCGTAATAAAAAATATAGAAGAGAACAAAATAGTATGTAAAATTTTAGACGAAGTAAAAAGCTTAGCAGAATCTAATATAAATATAACTATCTTTCAGGGATTGCCAAAGTCAGATAAGATGGAATTAATAATTCAGAAGACGACTGAACTAGGAGTAAAAACTATAGTTCCGGTAATTACAAAAAGGACAGTAATAAAATTAAAAGATAAAGATAAACAAAATAAAGTAGATAGGTGGCGAAAAATTGCAGAAGTAGCGGCAAAACAATCTGGACGAGATATAATTCCTACCATAGAAAATATAATAAATATAGCTGATATAAAATTTGATGAATTTGATAAAATTTTTGTCCTATATGAAAACGAAGAAAAGATAAGTATAAAAGACGAAATAGAACAATTAAAGAATGATAATAAAGAAGAATTAAATATTGGTATTGTAATTGGTCCAGAAGGTGGATTTGCAGAAAGTGAAATAGAACAATTAAGATTAAATCAGAATGTATCTGTAGTTACATTAGGAAAAAGAATTCTAAGAACAGAAACAGTAGCATTAGTAGTGAGTGGAATATTAATGTATGAATTAGGAGATTTAAATTAAGGAGTGTTAAATATGTCTAAGAAGAATAAAAAATCAAAGAAAAATCAAGCAAAATCAAAGAAAACAACTAATACTACAAAAGAAATAATGCAAGAGAATAAAGAAGAAATAATAGAAGATGTAGCAAACACAGCAGAACAAAAAGAAGAAAAAGCTGTAGAAACAAAAAAAGAAGAAAATAATAAAAAAGAGGAAATAGTAAAAGAAGATACTAAAGAAACAGACAAAACTGAGAAAGTAGAAGAAAAAAAGGAAGAAAAAAAGGAAGAAAACAAAAAGAAAGATAAAAAAGCAGAAAAAATAATTGCTGAAATAGAAAAAGAAAAGAAACAACAAAAGAAAATGTCAAAAGAATATGAGAAAAAGGCAAATAAAAAAATCTTTAGAAATATAATAATTGCAATAGTAATATTAGCGTTTTGTATATTAAAAATATTGGGATATATGAATATAAGAGAAGATACTTTTGTTGTAGATTTAAAAGTTTTTAGTATTTCTATATTAATATTTTCAATAATTTTATTTGAGAGAAGCTACAAAAAGATAGATTTAACATTGTTTACACATGGACTGGAAGCTTTATTTGTTGCTATAGTTACTTTATGCGAGGTATATATTTATCAACTATTTATAGATAAATTTGTTATGGTTATTGCAATTGAATCATTGTTAATATCTGTATATTATATTATTAAATGTGTAAGGATATATAATAAAACTAAAAAGGAATATCTAAGAAGTTTAAACGATATCAGTGAGATCGTTAAAGAAGAAAAAATTATAAAAATAGAAACACATAGAAGAAGAAACAAAAAAGTACAAGAGAAAACTAATACTGACCAAGAAGAAAACAAGCAAGATAAAAAAGAAGCAGAAGAGAAAGACAAAACTAAAGAACAAAAAGAAAATAAAGAAAAAAATACAGATCAATCAAAAGCAAAAACACAAACTAAATCAAATAAGAATTCAAAGAAAAAATCAAAAAAGA
>USBY01000008.1 GCA_900553015.1 uncultured Clostridium sp.
TAAAAATGAACCCTCCTTGTTAAACTTTTTTGTCTAACATTTTGGGTTCACTTCATTATTAGAAATTATCTGTCTTTTATGTTAGTATAAAATATAGAATAAAAAATAACTTTAAAGCCTGAATATATTCAAAAATAAAGAAATACAAACATATACCCTCCTATTTACAACATTTTTTTATAGAGATATAATATAATTTTAGAAATTAAAGAAGGAGATTTTTTAATGAATACAGAATATGAAAGCAAATATGAAATAAGTTATACAGAATTAAATCAAGATTTAGAATTAGGGTTAACAAATGCAGTAGAATTAGTACAAAGCATTTTAACAGATTACTTTATATCATTTGGAAGTGATAATGAAACTATTAAAAATAAAAATAATGCTTTATGGGTATTATCTAAAACAAAAATTCATTTTGATAAGATACCAAAATGGAAAGATTTTGTGTTTGGAAAAAGCTATACAACAAAAATTAAACCAATTCGTGTTGAGATGGAAACTATTTTTAAAGATGAAAAAGATGAGTATTTATTTAGTGCAAAACAAGAAATTTGTCCGATAGATATAGATACTAGAAAAATTAGAAAGATTGATACAATCAAATATCCAAAAGATATGGAAACAAAAAATGCATTTGATGAAGAACCATATTCTAAATTAAAAGAAGAATTTACAGAAGATGATTTTGTATACGAACAAAAAATATATTCATCAGATATTGACTTTAGTAGACATACAAACAATGCAGTTTATGTAAGGCTTATATCAAATGTTTTGTCTTGTGATTTCCTTGACAAAAATCAAATAACAGATTTTGAAATTCATTATATTAATGAATCAACAGAAGGACAAAGCTTAAAGATTTATAGAAAAGAAAGAAAACAAGAGATTGAATTTTTGATAAAAAAAGATGATGTAGAAATTGCAAGAGCTATTTTGAAATATAAAGGTAAAAATAATTAATTGGTGGTGCATATGAAAACTGGATTATTGTTAGAAGGCGGAGCAATGAGAGGCTTATATACAGCAGGAGTACTTGATGTTTTTATGGATAATAACATAAAAATTGATGGTATTGTAGGAGTATCTGCTGGAGCATTATTTGGAATGAATTATAAATCAAAGCAAATAGGGAGAGTATTAAGATATAACAAAAAATATGCTGGAAATAGAAATTATATGGGGTTATATTCATTTCTAACAACAGGAAATATAATGAATGAAGATTTTTGCTTTAAAAGAATTGTAAATGAACTTGATCCAATAGATTATGAAACCTTTAAGAAAACAGATGTTGATTTTTATGCAGTTGTAACTAATATAGAAACAGGAAAAGCAGAATATGTAAAAATAGATGATTTAAAAGATAAGAATAACTTGGAAATACTAAGAGCATCTGGGTCTATGCCATTTGTATCTAAACCAGTAGTAGTAAATAATAAAAGATATTTAGATGGAGGTATTGCAGATAGCATACCAATAGATAAAATAATGAGTATGGGATTTGATAGAATAATTGTTGTTCTAACAAGACCTAGTGATTATAGAAAGAAAAAAACTAATCAAGCATTTCCAAAAATTTATTATAGAAAATATCCAAATTTTGCTAAAACAATAAATGAGAGATATAAAAAATATAATGAAGAACTCGATAAAATTTCAGAATTAGAGAAAAATGATAAGATTTGTGTTATTAGACCATCTAAATTAGTAAAAATAAAAAGAATAGAAAAAGACAGTGATAAACTTCAAGAAATGTATGATTTGGGAAAAAAGGATACATTAGAATTATTAGATAAAATAAAAAGCTTTATAAATTAGAAATTAATAATAAACAAATTAATAGCAAATAAATCATTAAGAAAAGCATGTAATTTACGTTGAAAATTATGTGCTTTTTTGATAATATGAAGGTATAATTATAAAGAGTAATTTATAAGGAGAACTTTAAAGTATGAAAAGGAAAATAATTATTATAAGTTTAGTTGTTATATTTCTTATATTAGCAATAGTATTATTGATGAATCTAAATAAAAATAGTAAAAAAGATATCAACGAAATTTTAGTACAGAAAAAAATTTATAACTATCCATATTTAACAGTAATAGAAATAGATATGAATGGAGATATTTTAAGGAGTAAGATAATTGATGAATTAACTTTGGAAGGTAAGCCACAGCATAACTTTTCTAAAATCGGAACTACTTCTGAAGAAGAGTTAATTACAATAAAAAATATTATTGAAGAAATGAAAAAAGAAACATTGAAAAGCTCCAATTTTTCTGAAAATTATGGAATATCAGTAAATATAGGAGAAGATACGCTATACGGAGGAGAATATTTCTCACAGGAGGAGGTTGATAAATTAAATGCCATTATACAGAAATATGAATGATTTTATAATTTAAACAATATAAAATAGGTTTAGCAACAAATTTACAATAAATATTTGACAAATACGGAAAAAGGCAATATAATCTAGAAGACTAATAAATGTTGACGAAGAAATTATCAAAGTAGTTAATATGTAAATCTAACCAGGGAATTGTAGCCATAGACTGTAAGCTACAGTAGAAAGACATATTAACGAATTTCAATAATGGAGTCAAATCGTGTAAGAGCGTTAATCTGTAATGAGGTAGTAGAGATACTATAAAAAAAGGTGGTACCACGAGCAAATCGTCCTTTTAGGATGATTGCTCGTTTTTTGATTTTAAGACCACATACAAATAGGAAAATAGGGAGTATGGAATAGGGAAATAGGGACGTTCCTTAAATCCCTATTCGAAAACAAAAAAGGGAAAAAAAGAACGTCCCCAAATCCCTTAGAAAGGAAAAGGTTTATGAAAGAGAAATTAGAAGAAATCAAAACAAAAGGTTTAGAGAAAATTAAAAACGTAAAGACTATCGCTGAACTTGAAGAAGTCAGAAAAGAATTAACTGGTAAAAAAAGCGGATTATCAGAAGTTTTAAAATCTATGAAAGATTTACCAGTAGAAGAGAAAAAGACAATTGGAATGATGGCAACAGAGATAAAAAATACATTTTTAAGTAATTTACAAGAAAAAGAAGAAGAAATAATTGCTTCTATGAGCGTATTAGATGAACCAATTGATTTAACTATTCCTGGTAAAAAGGTAAGTGGAGGAGCACTTCATCCAATAACTCAAATGAAACATGACTTAAATGATGCATTCTTATCTTTAGGCTTTGAAGTATTCAACGAAGATGATATAAGTAGTGAAAAATATGCATTTGATAATTTGAACTTTGCTAAAAACCATCCTGCACGTCAATCTATGGACACATATTGGCTTGAAGGAACAGAAGATAAAGAAGGTGCAGAAAGATTATGCTTAAGACCACATTTAACAGGTGGTTCTGTAAGATATTTACTAAAACATGGAGCACCAGCAAGATTTGTATATCCAGGAGAAGTATATAGAAATGAAACAACTGATGCTAGACATGAAAGAGCATTCTTCCAATATGAAGCATTAATAGTTGATAAAGATATATCTTTTTCATCAGGTATGGTTATGATTCAAACAATCTTAGAAAAAGTTTTTGGAAGAAAAATAAAAACAAGAATGAGAGAAGGATTCTTCCCATTTACAGAGCCAGGATATGAAATAGATATGGAATGTTTAGTATGTGGGGGAAAAGGATGTAAAGTATGTAATCATAATGGATGGATAGAAGTTATGCCAGGTGGTGTAATTCATCCAAATGTATTAAAATCAGCAGGATTAGATCCAGACATATGGACAGGATTCTATATTAATATTGGATTAGATAGATTAGTAATGATGAGATATGGAGTAGATGATGTACGTTTATTCCATAGTGGAGATTTAAGATTTTTAAAACAATTTAAATAGAAAGGATTTTGAATATGAAAGTATCATTAAATTTAATTAGAAAATATGTTGATTTACCTGAAGGTTTAACTGATGAACAAATTGCCTATGATATGACACTTCGAACAGTAGAAGTAGAAGAAGTAGAAAATACTGCAAAGAAGTTTCATGACATAGTTGTAGGAGAAATTTTAGAAGTAAAAGAACATCCAAATGCTGATAAATTAAGAATATGTATGGTAGATATTGGAGAAGAAGAACCTGTACAAATCGTATGTGGTGGTTCTAACCTTTATGTTGGAGAACATGTAGTAGTATCAAAACCAGGAGCAGAAGTTGTTTGGCATGGTCAAGGAGAACCTGTTAAAATAACAAAAACAAAAATGAGAGGAGAAAGCTCTTATGGAATGATTTGTGCTTCTACAGAAGTATATTTAAGTGATTTCTTCCCAAATGAAGGTGAAGAAGAAATAGTTGATTTAAAAGAATTTGATTGCAAGCCAGGAGACAGTGTTGCAGATTTATTTGGAATGAATGATACAGTATTAGAAATAGATAATAAATCTTTATCTAATAGACCAGATTTATGGGGACATTATGGAATTGCAAGAGAATTATCAGCTATATATGATGCACCATTAAAAGAATTACCAAAATACGAATTACCTAAAGTTCCAGAATACAGTGTAGAAATAAAAGATACAACTAAATGTAATAGATATGTAGCTGTAGAAATAGATGGTATATATGAAAAACAATCTCCAATGTGGATGCAATCATTATTATCAAAAGTAGGTCAAAGACCAATAAATGCTATTGTAGATATTACAAATTATGTAATGATGGCAGTAGGTCAACCACTTCATGCTTTTGACAAAACACATGTAAGTGGAGAAAAAATAATAGTAAGAAATGCCAAAGAAAATGAAAAATTATTATTATTAGATAATAACTTTATCGAGCTTTCAACAGACGATTTAGTAATATGTGATGAAAGTGATGCAATGGCATTAGCAGGAATTAAAGGTGGTAAAAAAGATTCTATTCTACCAGATACAAAAGGAGTTGTATTAGAAGTAGCAAACTTCTCTGCAGATACAGTTAGACAAACAGATAAAAAATTTGCAGAAAAAACAGAAGCTTCAATGAGATTTGAAAAAGGTGTTGATACACAAAGAGTAGATGAAGGATTAAATTTAGCATTAAGATTAATTAAAGAAATATTCCCAGATAGCAAAATAATTAAATATGCAGATGTTTATCCAAACGAAACTAAAAAGAATGAAATAAAAGTAAGTGAAAAATTCTTGGATACAAGATTAGGAAAGAAGATACCACAAGAGAAGATTGAACAAATTTTAACAGCTCTTGGATATGAAATATCATTAAATAATGGAGAATATGATGTAATAGTTCCAACATGGAGATCAACAGGTGACGTTACAATTAAAGATGACGTTATGGGAGATATTGCAAGAATACTAAGCTTTGATAGTTTTGAAGCAAAACCAATTACTATAACTTTTGAACATTCTGTAAAACAAAATGATGTTTTACTTGAAAGAAGAATTAAAGAATATTTAGCATATAGATGCGGATTTTATGAAATTTTCACATATCCATGGATTGAAGAAAAATATATTAAAGCAGCAGGAATAGATATGGAAAAATCTTTAAAATTAGCAACTCCACCAGCACCAGATTTAGCATATTTAAGAAGTTCTTTAATACCAGGAATGTTAGAAGCAGTTGCTAAAAACTTAAGATACTATGATGAATTTAGATTATTTGATTGTGAAGAAGTTTATGAAAAAGGTGATTATAGACCATCTTCAGAAGATGAAATTTTACCAATTCAAAAGAATTATTTAACTGGATGTATAGTTGGAAAAGATGCTAAAGAAATATTCTATGAAGCAAAAGGTGTAATTGAAAATATGGCTGAATACTGCCATATGGAAGAACTTAAATTAGAAAAAATGGAGAAGCCATATTGGGCAGATGTTAATGCATACTTAAATGTAGTTAAAGGTAATGAAGTAATTGGAACATTAGGATTAGTTTCAGTTAAAGTAATGGCAGATACTAAAATAAAAAGAACTAATGTAGCAATGTTTGAAATAAATACAGAAAAATTTGTCCCATATGCTTCAAGAACAAATGAATATGAAAGACTACCAGAACTACCATTAGTAGAAAAAGACTTATCAATTATAGTTGATGAAGAAATTACATGGAAACAAATTGAAGAAAACATCAAAGCAAAAGTTAAAGAAATTGAATTTGTAGATGAGTATAGAGGAAATCAAATTCCAGAAGGTAAAAAATCAATTACATTAAAAGTAAAAATACTTAATGAAGGAACAACTATGACATCAGAACAAATAAATGAGAAAATGAATAGTATATTAAAAACACTAGACAAGAGATGTGGAGCTAAACTAAGAGATTAATGAAATTTAGGGACGGAGCTTAAAGTTCATTGGTGGACATAAAATAGAATGCTAAAAATAAAGAACTATATTAAATTATAAAGACTTACCAGAAATGGTAGGTCTTTTATTTTGGACAAAATAATTATAAAAATGTTACTTTTTTTATAAAATTATCAATATAAAGATGTAAGATATCTTAAAGTAAAAAAAGGAGTTTAGATCTAAAGTGAGCAAAGATAAAGAAATAAAACAATATATAAAAAATAATGAACTTGATTTAGAAAAAATAATAAATGAATATTCATCTTATATAGCCACTATTATAAATAACATGGCAAGTGCTTTAAGTAACGAAGATAAAGAAGAGATTATTTCTGAAGTGTTTTTTATACTATGGAAAAATAAACACAAATTAGATATTAACAAAAATTTAAGTTCGTATATTGCGGGAATAACAAGAAACTTGGTAAAAGAATATTTAAGAAAAATTAAAATTGATGTAGATATTTCTGATTATGAAAATAGTTTGTATAGTTATGATAAAATTGATTTTCTTGATACTGAGATACAAGAAATTAGGAATATAGAAAAGAAACTAGAAAACATGAAAGAAATTGATAAAACAATATTTTTAGATTTTTATTATTCTTCTAAATCAATTAAGGATATAGCTATAGAACATAATATTTCTGAATTTAGTGTAAAGCAAAGGCTATACAGAATTAGAAATAAAATAAAGAAAGAGGTTAGATAATATGGATAATTATAAAATTTTAGAAAAAGTAAAATTAAAAATAGCTATATCCAATGTAAAAGAGGAGGATATAGTTATGAATAAAAATAAATTTAATGTTATTAAAAAAATTGGAATAGCTGCATGTGCTGCACTTTCTATGACAGGAGTAGTATTTGCTACAACTCAAATTATTAATAAGTTTGGGAAAAATAGTAGTGATGGAGTCCAAACAGCTATTAATAATGCATATTATAGTGATGTAAATACAGAATATAAAGAAGCTAATGGTATTAGCGCAAATATAGAATCTTTTTTACTAGATGACTATAATTTTGACATAACTATAAATATAAAATTTGATGAAATTTATAATTTGTCAAATATGCTATCAAAAGAAGCAAAAATAGATATAATGGACTTGAAGGTAGTAAATGAAAATAATGAAAAAGTCTTTGCAACAAGAGAACTAGAATCAGAAGAAATGACATCATTATATGAAACAGAGGAAGAAGCAAAAGCAAATTATGACAGTTATACTGGTGGATATAGTCAAGCAAGTGAGAAAATAGATGAACACGACCTAAAATTTTATTTAACTGCTACAGGTAATGAAAAAGAATTTCCTGAATCTAAAAAATTAATAGTAACTTTTAATAAAATAAGAAATAAATATTGGGAGAACGGAGAAGAAAAATCTATTATTTATAATGGTGAATGGAGCTACGAAATAGATGTACCTACTAAAATGTCTAAATCAAATATTATAGACTATAAGCTTGTTTCTATTAGTGATCAAAATTATAAATTTGAAAGTGCTAAAGTCTCAAATACTGCTTTTAGAATATATTTAGATAATTGCAAAGACATTGCGTGGAGTGAAAAAGAGTATGTGGAAACAGCTGATGGAACTAAATATTATCCTGCACATAGATCAGATGGAGATGGCGAAATAAGCGTTAAAGAAGATGGAACAGTAACATACTATAATACTTTTAATTTAACAAATTATGATGCAACAGATACGTTAAAAGTGCATTTGTTTAAAACAACTGGTGAAGAAGTTGTTATAGAGTTGGAAAAAGAAGAATAATGAAAGATGAGTAAAGCATGAGACTTACTAGAAATGGTAGGTCTCGTTTTTTTATTAATATGTGAAACTTACGTGAAATCTTGGCTATAGCTGTTGATTTTAGCAAAGAAAAATAATAAACTATATTTCATATAGGAAAACTAAATGGAGGAGTAAAATGCTTGGTAATATAGTCACAAATCCTAATTTATTAGAAGATACAGATAAAAGATATTATAGAGAATGTTACTGTGGGCTATGTAAATCATTACAAAAAGAACACAAAAACATAAGCAGATTTACATTAAACTATGATATGACATTCTTAATAATATTATTAAATGAAGTTTATAAAGAAAATAACGAAAAATTAGAATGTAGATGTATGATGCATCCTGTAAATAAACATACTTATATTAAGGGGAAATTTGTAGACTATGTAGCAGATATGAATATCTTATTAGCCTATTATAATTTACTTGATGATTGGCAAGATGATAAAAATGTTTTGGCTAATTGTTATGCAAAATTAATAAAAAAGAGTTTTAAAAAAATATGTAAGAAATATCCTAAAAAAGCTGAAACTGTGCAGAATTCTTTAAAAGAATTAAATGACTTAGAAACTAAAAACATTATAAATCCAGATTTATCAGCACAATGTAGTGGCAAATTATTTGGAGAAATTTTTGCACCATTTGAAGATAAACAAGAAGAAAAATTAAGAAATTTCGGAAACTCACTAGGAAAGTTTATATACATTTTAGATGCTTGTATAGATTTTGAAAAAGATATAAAAAAGAAGAGGTATAATCCATTAATTACAAATTCAAAAACAGAATTTGATGATATGCTTAATTTACTTTTAGCAGATTGTGTAGAAAAATATAAGGAGCTAAATATTTCAAATAAAATAATTGAAAACATTCTATATTCAGGTATATGGACAAAATATGAAATACATAAAAAGAAGGGAGAAAAATAGATGATACAAAATCCTTACGAAGTATTAGGACTATCATATGGAGCAACAGACGAAGATGTTACAAAAGCATATAGAAAATTAGTAAAAAAATATCATCCAGATTTACATCCAGGAGATGAAGAAGCAGCAAAGAAAATGAGGGAAATAAATGAAGCATATGATCAAATAAAAAATGGTACTGCAAATCAATATAATGGCTATTCGGGGGGACAAAATAATTCATATAGTAGTAATAGTGGAAGTACAAATCTTTATCAAGTAGCAAGCCATTTCATACAAACTGGAATGTATAGAGAAGCTCTTAGAGTACTTTCCGAAATTCAAGATAGAACCGCGGAATGGTATTATTTAAGTAGTATTGCAAATTATTATACAGGTAATAGAATAACAGCTTTAAACCATGCAAAAATGGCTGTACAAATGGAACCTAATAATTTAAGATATCAAGAATTGTTACAACAATTGCAAGGTGGAGGAAATGTATATAGAGAGCAAAGCAGAGCATATGGAAGACCATTTAATATGGATAATATATGTTTTTGGTGGTGTTTGGCAGATACAATTTGTAATTGTTGTTGTGGTCCAAGATTTATATGTTAAAGGAGGAATGTGTATTGAGAAAATTTATGTATAAAATAGCTGATTTTTTGCAAGGTAGATATGGAATAGATGAATTATATAAGTTTTTATTTATTGTATTTTGGATTATTGCTATTTTAAGCATAGTTATACGAAATCCAATTATATATTTATTAGAAATATTAATTTGTTTTTATATGATGTTTAGAGCACTTTCACGAAATATTTATAAAAGACAAAACGAAAATGCTAAATATATAAAAATAAGAGACAAAGTTAAAGGGAAACTAAAACTTCAAAAAAGAAAATGGAATGATAGAAAAACACATATATACAGAAAATGCCCTAATTGTAAAGCAGAAATCAGATTACCAAAGAAAAAAGGTAAACATGTTTGTACATGTCCTTCTTGTAAAAAGGATTTTGATGTTAAATGTAGGTAAAATGAATTTATAGAAAATAAAAAAGGAATGTAAAATTAAATGAGCAATAAAGTATTAATAATTGTTAATCCAGTATCAGGAAAAAATAATATAAAAAAATATATATCAAGAATTAAAGAAAATTTTGAAAAATCTGATTTTCAGACCGAAATAAAATATACATCTATTGAGAATGGTGCAAGAAGTATTATAAAAGGTTCAAAAGAAGATTTTGACATGATTCTAATATGTGGAGGAGACGGAACATTAAATCAAGCTATACAAGAAGTTGAGTATGAAAATTTAAAAGTACCTATAGGATATATACCAACAGGTACTACAAATGATTTTGCTCATAGCATAAATATTTCTTTTGATAAATTACATATATCAAAAAATATAAACAAATATTGTTCAAGAAAAATCGACTTAGGAATGATAAATGATAGAGTATTTAATTATGTTGTAGCATTTGGATTGTTTTCTGAATCATCGTATAAAACAAGAATCAAGTTAAAACAAAAGCTTGGAAGATTTGCATATGTGCTTTATGGAATAAAAGAAATATTTAATCATAAAACATATAAATTACAGATTCAATCAGATGCAACTAGAATAGAAGATGAGTTTATTTATGGAAGTATAAGTAATTCTAAATATATTGGTGGTTTTGACTTGTTTAAAAATAAATCTATAGAATTTGATGATGGAAAGTTTGAAGCTGTTTTTGTAAAAAAACCTAAAAATTTTATACAATTGGTAAGATTAATATTAAAGATATTACGAGGAAAGCTAGAAGATGAGTGTATATATTATATCCAAACATCAAATCTGGAAATAAAATGTAATAAACCTATAGAGCTTTCAATAGATGGCGAGTATGGTGGAGGTAAAACAGATATAAAAATACATGTAAAAAAACAAAGTATAGAATATCTTGTACCAACATTAAATAAAAAGATTGATTTTACTTCACTTTCATAATTATTTTGATATTAATGTTGAAAAAAGATAAATTTTGTACTAAAATAATAAAGACATTAAATGCTGTCTAGTCTATGTCTGCGACTAGATGGTATTTTTTTGCGTTAAAGCAGAAAATACCGAAAACTTTTATACAAGAAAGGAGGAGGTATAATGCCTAAAACTAAATTTCAGAATTTTATTTTTACATTAATGACTGTAATTTTAATGGCATATTTTATGATTGTATATAATATTGCAATAAATTCATCAGAAGGACTTGTTAATGGAACTTTTTTAATTGCATTAAAAGAATTTCCAGTAGAGTTTATAATTGTATTTATATTGGCATATTTTGTGGCGAGTCCTATTGCAAAGAAACTAGCATTTAGAATTGTAAATCCCAAAGAAGATAACAAAATGTTTATAATTCTTTCAATACAAACTTTTACAGTTTGTGTTATGGTTTCATTAATGAGTATTTATGCTTTATTAACACAAAATCTAATAAATAGTAATATTATATGTAATTGGATAGTTTTAGTATGTAAAAACTTTATAATGGCATTTCCTTTACAAATATTAATTGTTGGGCCTGCTGTTAGAAATCTATTTAGATTGATATTCAAAAATCAATTAAAAACTACTAATGCCACAGTATAAAAAGAACTTTAAGATAATCTTAAAGTTCTTTTTGCAATTCATCCAAAAATATTTGTGAAGCTTTAGAAAATACTTGATATTTTTTCCATGCCATTACCAAATTAGACTTTAAATTAGGCTCGAGAGGTTTAAAACATAGATTTGGATTATTTACTAAATTATCTAAAGTTAATGCACTTCCAAAGCCTTCTTCTACAAAGAAAGAAGCATTATATATTAAATTATATGTCGCAACAATATTTAATTTTTCAACATTATGACCAAACCAACCTGTAAGTTCATTATTATCTAAAGCTTGTTTAGAAAAAATTAATGGAATATTTAAAAGGTCTTTAGGTTTTATATATTCAAGCTTTGCTAAAGGATTATCTTTTTTTGTTAAAAGTCCCCAATTATTATATACTGGTAATTTTATATGATTGTATTTTTTAAAATCTGATGGCTCAAACAAAATTGCAAAATCAATAAGACCTTTATCTAATTTTTCTAAAACATCTTCACTATTACCACTAAAAAGATGATAATGAATATTTGGATATTTATCTTGCAAATTTTTACATAGTTTAGCAATTAATTTTATTCCATCTGTTTCAGCAGCACCGATATAAATATCACCAACTACAAGTTCATCATTTTTTTGTAATTCTGTTTCAGTTTTTTCAACTAATTCAATTATTTCACTAGCTCTTTTTCTAAGAAGCATGCCATCTTCTGTTAAAGTAATTCTTCGTTTACCTCTAATAAATAATTTTTTACCAAGTTCATATTCTAAATCCATAAGTTGTTTAGAAAGAGTTGGCTGAGTTATATGCAAACTTTCGGCTGCAGCAGTAATATTTTCTTCTCTTGCAACTTCTAAAAAATATCTTAATACTCTAAGTTCCATAAATATCCTCCTAAAAATATTGAACATAATTTCATCGATAATATTATATCATATTACCATGCTTTTTGACTATGATAAACTATTCAAAATAAGTATTGGCTATTTTGAAAAAGTATATTTATAATATATCTAGAAGGTGATGAGATTGATTTATGATGCAAATAAAAAAGTGAGTTTAATGGAAAGTCTACATGACGCAGGCTGTAATAAAAAGCTAATAGACGAATTCCTTTCTTTATTAGAACAAAACAAATTCGAGAAAATATATGAGTTACTTAGAAAACATAGAGAATCTCTATTAAAAACAATACATAAAAATCAAAAAGAGATAGATATTTTAGATTATTTAATAGTAGCTCTAAAAAAAGAAAATTAATTTCTTATAAGAAAGGAGGTAATTATGAAAAAAATAATACTTATTGTTATTTTAATAATTTTAGTGATTATTGGCTGTTTAATTTACCAAAGAAAAACAGAAAGTGAGGTTGGTAATGAGATGGAATTACAAAATACAAATTATGATACAACTCCAAGAGAATTTAATTTTGAAACTAGAACTGTAACATTAAATAGTGGTTATGAAATGCCATTAAATGGAATAGGAACATATAGTTTAACAGGAGAGACTTGTTACAATTCTATAACAAGTGCATTAAACTCTGGAGTAAGATTAATTGATACAGCATATATGTACAATAATGAAGAAGAAGTAGGAAGAGCAATTAGAGATTCAGGTATTCCAAGAGAAGAAATATTTGTTATTACAAAAATATATCCAAGTCAATTTGACAATTCAGAAGAAGCAATTGAAATGGCATTAGATAAATTAGATATAGGATATATAGATATGATGTTATTGCACCATCCAGGAACTAATGATGTAAATGCATATAAAGCAATGGAAGAATATGTGAAGCAAGGAAAAATTCATTCAATTGGTCTTTCAAATTGGTATATTGAAGAATTAGAAGAATTTTTACCACAGGTAGAAACAACACCTGCTCTTGTTCAAAATGAGATTCATCCATATTATCAAGAATTAGATGTAGTGCCATATATTCAAAGTAAAGGTATTGTAGTTCAAGGTTGGTATCCATTTGGTGGTAGAGGTCATACAAGTGAGCTATTAAATGATAAGACAATTGTAGAAATAGCAAATGCTCATAATGTAACATCTGCACAAGTAATATTAAGATGGAACTTGCAAAGAGGAGTGTTAGTAATTCCAGGTTCAAGTAATCCAGAACATATTAAAGAAAATACTGATATTTATGATTTTGAATTAACTGATGAAGAAATGCAAAAAATAGAAGAACTTAACCGTGATGAAAAACATGATTGGTATTAATAGAAAGGAGAAGAAATGGCTAAAAAAATATTAATTCCCATTTTTATATTAATTATAGTAATTGTTATAATTTCATTATTTAGTATGTCTAATAATAAGACAGCAAATGAGCTAACAAGTATGAATGATAATGTAAATGAGGAAACAAACAATGTAGAGAATGAAATAACGACTACTAATGAAAGTGTAGAGAATATTACAGAAAATACAAATATTATAAATGAGGAGATGAACACTATGAATAATGAAGAAATAAAGATAAATTTAATAGTAAATAATAAAACATTTACTGCAACTTTAGAAAATAATCAAACAGTGCAAGAATTAATTCAAAATTTCCCTATGACATTAAATATGAGTGATTTACATTCAAATGAAAAATATAATTATTTAAATTCAAGTTTAACTACAAATAGCAGTATTCCAAGAATGATAAATGCAGGTGATATTAAATTATATGGAAATAATTGTTTAGTTGTATTTTACGATGATTTTAGAAATTCATACAGTTATACAAATTTAGGAAAAGTAGATAATGTGGATGACTTTGTTACTGAGCTTGGAAGTGGAAGTGTAAATATTAGATTTGAGCTAGCAGAATAAAAATAATAATTTACATGAAGGGAAGAGATAAAATGGAAATTAAAAATACAATAGAAAATCAAACTTTTGATGAAGAAAGAGCATTATATAATTTAAAAGATACAGAAGTTAGAAATTGTACTTTTGCAGGTCCACAAGATGGTGAATCTGTACTAAAAGAAACAAGAAATGTAAGAGTTATTGATAGTAAATTTTCTTTAAGATATCCTTTATGGCATGCTAAAACATATGAATTAATACATTCTACTTTTGATGATAAAACAAGAGCTCCAATATGGTATTCTGATAATGGTCTAATCGATAATTGTGATTTAGAAGGAATAAAATTATTAAGAGAATGTAATGATACAGTAATTAAGAATTCAAATATTGTTTCACCAGAATTTGGTTGGAAATGTAATAATGTAACTATGGAAAATACAAAAATCACATCAGAATATATCTTTTTAGATAGCACAAATGTTAAATTAAAAAATGTAGAATTCCAAGGAAAATATTCATTTCAATATATGGAGAATTTAGAGATAGAAAATTGCAAACTAGATACAAAGGATGCTTTTTGGCATAGTAAAAATGTAACTGTTAGAGATTCAGTTGTAAAAGGAGAATATCTTGCGTGGTTCTCAGATGGTTTAACTCTTATAAATTGTAAAATTATAGGAACACAACCACTTTGTTACTGCAAAAATTTAAAATTAATTAATTGTACAATGGAAGATACAGATTTAGCATTTGAATATTCAGAAGTCGATGCAGATATTAAAGGAAATGTAATGTCAATTAAAAATCCAAAATCAGGCACAATTACAGTTGACTCTGTTGGCGAAATAATAAATGAAGATTCTATAATGGAAGTTAACGGAAAAGTAATAATTAGAAAAAAAGTTTAAATATAGGAGGTATTATGGAAGTACAAGAATTTTTGGACAAAATGAATAGTGGCGAAACTGTAAAAGCCAATTCACCTACACATATTAAAATGTGTTCACTTTCACAAGATGCAATGAAATTAACTTCAGAATTAAATAGTACATATCATACACCAGAAGAAATTAGAGGAATTATGACAGAACTTACAGGTAAAACAGTAGATGAAACATTTTCTCTATTTCCACCATTTTATACTGATTGTGGTAAAAACTTATCAATTGGTAAAAATGTATTTATAAATAGTGGTTGTAAATTTCAAGATCAAGGAGGAATTACAATAGGAGATGGGACTCTTATAGGTCATAATGTTGTTTTAGCTACATTAAATCATAACTCTGATGTTAACAATCGTGGAGACCTTATGCCAGAACCAATTCATATTGGTAAGAATGTTTGGATAGGCGCGAATGCAACTATTCTTCCTGGAGTTAGCATAGGAGATGGAGCTATAATTGCAGCTGGAGCGGTTGTTTCTAAAGATGTTCCTGAAAATTCAGTTGTTGGCGGAGTTCCAGCAAGGAAAATAAAATCTATTAATATAAATATTTAAAAGAAAGGATGATAAAAAATGAAAGAAAAATTAAATTTAGTTCAAGAATGGGATAAAACATTCCCAAAAAGTGAAATGGTAAATCATAGAAAGGTAACATTTCATAATCGTTATGGAATAACACTAGTAGCAGATTTATATGAGCCAAAAGAGGCTAAAGAAAAATTACCAGCTATAGCTGTATGTGGACCTTTTGGAGCAGTAAAAGAGCAAGCATCTGGATTATATGCGCAAGAAATGGCAGAAAGAGGATTCTTGACGATTGCATTTGATCCTTCATATACCGGAGAAAGTACAGGAACACCAAGATATGTTGCATCACCAGATATTAATACAGAAGATTTTCAGGCTGCAGTTGACTTTTTGTCTGTACAAGATAATGTTGATCCAGAAAGAATTGGAATTATAGGAATTTGTGGCTGGGGAGGATTAGCATTAAACACTGCAGCATTAGATACAAGAATAAAAGCTACTGTTGCTTCAACAATGTATGATATGAGTAGAATTAATGCAAATGGATATTTTGATGCACAAGATAGCGAAGAAGAAAGATATAATACTAGAGTAACACTAAATAATCAAAGAATAGAAGATTATAAAAAAGGAACATATAAAAGAGCAGGTGGAGTAGTAGATCCATTACCAGAAGATGCACCATTCTTTGTAAAAGATTATTATGATTACTATAAAACAAAACGTGGATATCATAAAAGATCTTTAAATTCAAATGATGGTTGGAATGTAACTGGAACAATGTCATTTATGAATATGCCTATTTTAAAATATACTAATGAAATAAGAAATGCAGTTTTAATAATTCATGGTGAAAAAGCACATTCATGTTATATGAGCAAAGATGCATATAAAAATATGACAGAAAACAGTAAATATACAGACAATAAAGAATTAATGATTATTCCAAATGCTGTTCATACAGATTTATATGATAGAAAAGATATAATTCCATTTGATAAAATAGAAGAATTCTTTAAAACATATTTAAAATAAGCTACTGTATTAAAAAAGGCAAATAATTAGTTGATAGTTATTTGCCTTTAATATTATGATAAAACAAAAGGAGAAAGATTATGGAATATCGTGTTAATAAAAGAACTAATGATAGAATAAGTGTTATAGGTATAGGTTCAAGTTCTATATCAAATGCAAATAAAGAAGAGGCAATTCAAACGTTAAAATACGCATTTGAAAATGGAGTAAATTATTTTGATTTAGCAGCAGGAGATGCTAAATGTTTTCCATATTACGGAGAAGCATTTGAAAAAGTAAGAGACAAAGTAATATACCAAATTCATTTTGGAGCAAATTATGAAACAGGTACATATGGTTGGACAACAAATTTAGATACTGTAAAAAAATCAATTGAGTGGCAATTAAAGGAGCTTAAAACAGATTATATTGATTATGGCTTTATACATTGTTTAGATGAAGAGAGTGACTGGAAAGCTTATCAAAAAAATGGAATATTAGATTACATATTAGAATTAAAACAAAAAGGAATTGTAAAACATATAGGAGTTTCATCACATACACCAGAATTAATTAACGAGATTTTAGATACACAATTAATTGATATGGTAATGTTTAGTATTAATCCCGGCTATGATTATCATCACGGTGATTATGCTAACGGGTCAGCAGATGAAAGAATGAATTTATATAAAAGATGTGAAGCAGAAGGCGTAGGAATTTCTGTTATGAAACCTTTTTCTGGTGGGCAATTATTAGATGAAAAAACATCTCCATTTGGCAGAAAATTAACTAAAATACAATGTATGCAATATGCTTTAGATAGACCAGGAGTATTAACAGTACTTCCAGGAATTAGAGGTATGGATGATTTAAAAGAAATACTAAAATATACTGAAGCAACTCCAGAAGAAAAAGATTATTCTATTATTGGAGAATTTGCGCCAGTAGATGTAACAGGTAAATGTGTTTATTGTAACCATTGTATGCCATGCCCAATGAAATTAGATATTGGATTAATTAATAAGTATTATGATTTATCTTTAGCTGGTGATAAATTAGCAAAAGATCATTATTTGAATTTAGAAAAAACAGCCCAAGACTGCATAAGTTGCGGTCATTGTAACAATAGATGTCCATTTAAAGTTGACCAAATGAATAGGATGAAAGTGATAAAAGAGTACTTTGGAAAGTAAAAGTCCTTTGAAAAATGTGAACAAAATCACAAAAGTCAAAGGACTTTTGTGATTTTTTGCTTAATGTATAATAAAGAGATAGTAGATATATATAGAATAAATTAGAAGAATAAAAAAATTATTTAAAATATGTTGAAATTCTGATAAAAGGATAATATAATTAATAATACATGATTTAAAAGGAGAAAAATCAAATGGATAATGAAAAAGCACCAAAAAGGAAAACGATATCTTTTAATGGAGTAGCACCATATAGTATAACGCCAATAACATTAGATGATGAAAAATTATATTTTTTAACAAGTGGAGAAGAGATTTGTTTACTAAATGAATATGGAAGTAAAGAAAAAAAAAATTTTAAATATTAGAGTACCTTTAACAGTTAGAGCTGGTGGTCCAACAACATTTCCATGTAGCAAATTTTTAGTAGATGATGATAATATATACTTTTTTGCACGTTATGAGAATTTGGATAATATATTATTTTCATCTCCTGAAAAAGATCCATATAAAATTGAAAATAAATTATATATATATGATGCTAAAACATTAGAGCAAAAACAAGCTATTGATATGGGTAATAGAAATGTTTTTGAAGCATATTTATATAAAGGATATATATTAGCTTTAGACTCAACAAATGGACGAATAGAAATTTTAGACAAGTCAGGTAAAAGTATAGATAGTATTGATTGTGAAGATTTGGAAGGATATTTAATAGATAATCCTGATTTAAAAGATTTAAATCTTAAAAAGTTATTTTTTTCTGGTGCAAATTTTTCATTTGATATAGATAAATTTAAAGAAATATATGGGGAAGAATTACTTGAAAATTCTAAAATAAGGGATTCAGTATATGATATTAATACAAATACATCATATTTAGCTGGTGATAAAAATATTATTTTTGTTGAAAAAGATGGCGACATACAAGGTATATTATATTTTAAAAATAAAATAATTACTGGAATAGATATTGATTCAAAAACAAATTCTTTGTTGGTTAGGCAAGAAAAAGATTCTTGGAAAGCTCCAAGAAATGTTGGAGAACAATATAGAGAATATTTTGAATTAATACCTTTAGAAATTATAGAACAAGAAATGAAGAAATCAATGGATTATTTAAGAACAATGCAAATTGCAAAAAGAGCTTTATCAATTAGCAAAGGCGATTTTAGTAAAATGGCTTATTTATTAGATAAATCTACAGAGATGGGAGATAGTGTATATAAGTTTTTTGATAAAGAAGAACATAAAACTGAAATAGATTCTAATAATGATAATTTAGAAATTGGCAAAAAAATAGTTGAATTAAGTAATGGAAACTTTGAAGTATTATCATTTCTGGTAAATGGAGCAAAAAATGATGAACAATTTTTTGTAGAGGCATTAAATGAAGCATTTAATTTAAAGCATTCACCATCTGCAAGATTAGATACTGAAAAAATTCCTGAGTATATAAAAAAATATTGTGAATGTGAACAAGCAAGGTTAAAAATGAATGAAACCAAGGATAAATATGATGGACAAATTATGATAATTATGAAGAAAGCAGTAAAACGTTCAATTAATAGATATATGCAATTATCAGAGGAATTACATAATATACCTGAAGATAGTTTTTGGACAGGTAGGTGAATTTTATGAATTTACAAAGAAAAGCATATTCTGAAGTATATGCTTTATTACAACTTATGTCTTTAGATTTAAAAAATAAGATACCTAATAATGTATTAAAAAGTATTGATAACAAAAGGGATAAAAGATATGAAATAAAAATAGATGATCTTGCTAACTATGAATTTTCAGAAGATGCCAATTTTTTATTAGGTGTTTTATATAAAAATTATTTTGCAAGTAATGAAGAAAAAAAGATTATAGATGCAAAAATTAAAATTATGAAAAAAAGGAATATGAACTATTAAAAATAGAAAATATTCCTTTTTTCTTGATTAATTTTTTTGATTAGTAGTAACTTTAAAATTTTATATATCATATAATATCTTTATTTTTCTACCATCAACTTCTATAAGTTTATCATCTTTTAAATGTTTTAATTCTCTAAACATTGCAGATCTATCAATTGCAAGGTAATCTGCTAAATCCTTAAAAGGAAAACTTAAATAAATATTTTTAGAATGACTCTTTCTATGTTCAATTTCAAAAAATTTAAGTAATTTTTCACGTATTTGTTTTTTCTCTAAAACTTTAACTCTTTCATTAGTTTCTCTATATTTTGTATTAATTATATCAAATAAGTTACTTAAAAATATATTAAAATAATTATGATTAGTATTTTCAGGCCTCATAAGTTTTACATAGTCTATAATGAGTACTTCTGTATCTTCTTTTGCAATTATTTGACAGTCTTCACTATTGGTTGCAGAAATAGTTGTACCAAACACACTATCTTTTCCAAGATTTTCCTGTACCATTTCGTTGCCATTGTACTCTATATTCATGATTTGGGCAAATCCACTAAGTACAATTCCTATAATATTATCATTTTTTATAGTAGGTATTATCTCTTCACCTTTAGCATACCTATACCTGTGAACTCCTAGAAGTACAAGGAGTTTGCCTATTTGCAATTTCGTTAATCCCTCAAATGGAAGCCTCATTTTCATCACCTGAAAAAAATTTTAACAAAAAAATAAAAAAGTTGCAAGTGCAACTTGTATATATATGAAATTATATATAAGATTTACTCGTAATAAATAATACAAAAAAATAAATCAGGGGAGGAACAAAAGAATGAAAATCGTAAAAAGAGATGGCCATATTGTAGACTATGACCCAGAAAAAATTAGAGTAGCAATAGGAAAAGCAAATGAGGAGGTAAGAGGAAGAGAAAGAGCAACTAAGGAAGAAATTAAAGAAATTATAAAATATATTGAAGACTTAAATAAAAAAAGAATCTTAGTTGAAGATATTCAAGATATAATTGAACAAAAATTAATGGAATTTGATAAATATCAATTAGCAAAAAAATATATAACATATAGATATACTAGAGAGTTAGTAAGAAAAGCAAATACAACAGATAAATCAATTAAAGAATTAATAGAAGGAGAAAATGAATATTGGAATAGTGAAAATTCTAATAAAAATGCAGAAGTAGTTACAACACAAAGAGACTACTTAGCAGGAATAACAAGTACAGATATAACAAGAAGATTTTTACTCCCTGAAGATATAGTAGAAGCACATGATGCAGGTATTATACATTTTCATGATGCTGATTATTTTGCGCAAAATGCTCTTCATAATTGTGAATTAATTAACCTAGATGATATGCTACAAAATGGAACAGTAATAAATGGAGTTATGATAGAAAAACCACATAGATTTTTAACAGCAGCAACAATAGCAACACAAATAATATTAGCAGTAACATCATCAAGCTATGGTGGAGCAACAGTATCACTTACACATTTAGCACCATTTGTAAGATTAAGTTACGAAAAATACTTAAAGAAATATCAAGCAAGAAATTTCAGCAAAAAAGATTGCGAAAAATATGCTATGCAAGATACTAAAAAAGAAGTTGAAGATGGAGTTCAAACATTTAATTATCAAGTAAACTCTATGACAAATACAAATGGACAAGCACCATTCTTATCAGTTTGCATGTATTTAGGAGAAACAGAAGAATATAAAGACGAACTTGCAATGATAATCGAAGAGTTCTTAAAACAAAGAATATTAGGATTCAAAAACGAAAAAGGCGTATATATAACACCTGCTTTCCCAAAACTTTTATATGTACTTGAAGAAGATAACATTCGTGAAGGTAGCAAATATTGGTATTTAACAAAACTAGCTGCAGAATGTACAGCTAAAAGAATGGTTCCAGATTATATATCAGAAAAAATGATGTTAAAATATAAGAAAAATATCCTAGGTGATGGAGATTGTTATCCATGTATGGGTTGTAGATCATTCTTAACTCCTGATAGAATGTTAAATATAGGAAATATTGCAAAAGCTAAAAATTATGTAGAAGGAAAAGGTAAATATTATGGAAGATTCAACCAAGGTGTTGTAACAATTAATTTACCAGATGTTGCACTTTCTGCAGATGGTGATATGGATGAATTTTGGAAAATATTTGATGAAAGATTGGAATTATGCCATAGAGCATTACAAATAAGACATAAAAGATTAAGTAAAGTAACAAGTGATGTAGCACCTATTTTATGGCAACATGGCGCATTAGCAAGATTAGAGAAAGGTGAGTCAATACATGAATTATTACATCATGGATATTCAACAATTTCACTTGGATATGCTGGTTTATATGAATGTGTTAAAGTTATGACAGGACATAGCCATACAGATAACGGACCAGGAAAAGAATTTGGATTAAAAGTAATGCAACATCTAAATGATGCAACAAATAAATGGAAAGCAGAAGAAGATTTAGATTATTCAGTTTATGGAACACCAATAGAATCAACAACATATAAATTTGCTAAATGCTTAAGAGAAAGATTTGGAACAGTTAAAGGAATTACAGATAGAAATTATATTACTAATTCATACCATGTTCCTGTATTCGAAGAAATAGACGCATTTTCTAAATTAAAATTAGAGAGCGAATTCCAAGTATTAAGTCCTGGTGGAGCTATTTCTTATGTAGAAACACCAAACTTACAAGGAAATATAGATGCAGTAATCGAAGTAATTCAATTTATTTATGATAACATTATGTATGCAGAACTAAATACAAAATCTGACTATTGCCAAAAATGTGGTTATACTGGAGAAATATTAATAGATGACGATTTAGAATGGTATTGTCCAAACTGTGGAAATAGAGATCATAATACATTAAATGTTGCAAGACGTACTTGTGGATATATCGGAACAAACTTCTGGAATAAAGGAAGAACACAAGAAATAAAAGAAAGAGTTTTACATATCGATAACAAGGAGGCATAATTATGAGATACAATTTAATTAGAAAAATGGATATTTCAAACGGGCCAGGAGTAAGAGTATCTATATTTATGCAAGGATGTCCTTTCCATTGTAAAAACTGTTTTAACCCTGAAACATGGGATTTCGAAGGGGGAAAAGAATTTACACAAGAAACAATCGATAAGGTACTAGAATTAAGTGATAAAAACGAAGTAAAAGGTTTATCTATATTAGGTGGGGAGCCAATGGCTCCTACCAACATTGAAGGAACTGCAAAACTTGCTAAAGCATTTAAAGAAAAATATCCAGAAAAAAATGTATGGGCATGGTCAGGCTATAAATTTGAGCAAATAAAAGATAAAGATGCGTTAAAATATATTGATGTATTAGTAGATGGAAATTATGAAGATGAATTACATGATCCAACATTAAAATGGAAAGGTTCCTCTAACCAAAGAGTTATAGATGTTCAAAAAAGTTTAAAAAATGGCGGAATTAATTTGTTAAAATAAAAATTTCGGGATTTTGGGACGTTCCTCAGGAAGATAGGAAGATAGGGATTTGGGGACGGTCCTAAAATCCCTATTTTGTAAAAATTTAAAAATAAGTATATTAAAAAAGTAGGTAATTTATTGTAAGTTACCTGCTTTTGTGTTATTATGCAAATAATTTAAGGAGAAACTAACAATGGCTAAATTAGTTATATTAAGAGGAAACTCTGGAAGTGGCAAAACAACTGTTGCAAAAGGCTTACAAAAGAAATTAGGACATGGAACGATGCTTATTTCACAAGATGTTGTCAGAAGAGAAATGCTATATGTAAAAGATGGTGAAAAACCTAAGGTAAGTGAATTACTTTTTCAACTTGCAGTTTATGGTAAAGAACATTGTGATGTAGTAATTCTAGAAGGAATCTTAAATTCAAAATGGTATGAACAATTATTTAAAAAACTGATGAAAGAATTTGAAGAAAATATTTTTGCTTTTTATTTTGATATACCATTTGAAGAAACTCTAAAAAGGCATAAAACTAAACCAAATGCAAATGAATTTGGAAAAACAGAATTACGTAAATGGTGGAATGAAAAAGATTTACTCGACTGCATTCCAGAAACAATATTAGGAAAAGAATTAGAAGCTGATGAAATTATTAATTTGATATTTGATAAGCTTATGGAAAAATAATATTAATATGAATGGAGACTAAAATATGAAAAATATTTTAATACATGGATTAGGTCAAAACGAAACAAGTTGGAATATGGTAGAAAAAGAACTAAATATTCATAGTATGAATGTAGAAAAGCCAAATTTATATTCGATGATAAAAGATACAAAAATAGACTATTCTACTTTATATAAAAAATTTGCCGAATATTGTAACAGTTTTAACGAACAGCTAAACTTATGCGGATTATCTCTTGGTGGAATATTGGCACTAGATTATGCAAAGGAATTTCTAGAGAAAGTAAATTCACTTATTTTAATTGGAACACCTTATCAAATACCAAAATATCTTTTTAAACTTCAAGGTGTAATATTTCATATTATGCCAAAATCTACCTTTGAGAAAATAGGATGCACAAAAAAAGATTTTATGTCATTAGTTAGTTCAATGAGTGATTTAGATATTGGAACTAATTTAGATAAAATAGATTGCAAGACATTGATTTTATGCGGAATAAAAGATAATCAAAATATGGAAAATGCAAAATTATTAAATGAGAATATAAAAAATAGTTACTTTAAGACAATTGGCAATGCGTCACATGAAGTGAATGTTGACAATCCAAAAGAACTAGCTAATATAATCTATGATTTCTGGAGAGAAATACAAGAGTAAAAAAATAGAAAGGAGAAAATTTAAATGAGTAAAGAAAATGAGGAAACATTAAAAATATATGATAGAAAGGCATGTACATACTTAAAGACAAGTATTGCACATGACAATCTTGATCCGGAAAAGGCAAAACGTAAAAGTGAAAAATTGCATAAATTTATTACAACTAATATTGGTACATTACCTAAAGGTTCAAAAGTATTTGAATTTGGCTCAGGAGATGGAAAAAATGCAAAATATATAGAAGAGCTAGGATATGATGTAACCGCAAGTGATGTAGCAGAAGATTTTATTAATGCAACTAAATCTACAGGTGTAAAAACTATAAAATTTAATGTTTTAGAGGATAAATTTAATGAGAAATATTCAGGAATATTTGCATGGAGAGTATTTGTTCATTTTACAAAAGAAGATGCTTTAACAGTTTTAAAAAAAACGTATGACGCGCTAGAGGATAATGGATTATTTGTTTTTAATGTTATGAATCGTGAAGGAAAAGCTGTTGATGAAGAATGGGTGGATTTTCCTAATGAATATCATATGGGAGCAGACCGTTATTATAGATACTTTAGCGAAGATGAAATGAATGAAATCATTGCAAAAACAGGATTTAAAATTTCTGAATTTCACACAGAAGGCGGAACCAATAATAACAAATGGTTACTATATGTTTTGAAAAAATAATAAATATAATAGGGAAAAAAGGAACGTCCCCAAATCCCTATATTTCTTAGGACCGTCCCAAAATCCCGAAGGAGGAAATATGAAAGTAATAACTGTATGTGGAAGCTATAAATATAAAAATGAAATGAAAGAAATAACAGAAAAAATGGCTTTAAAAGGAAATTGTATGCTAACTCCAATAGAGCTTACTAAGCCTAATAAAGAGGCATATACAAAGGAAGAAGCATCAATGATTGATAAAATGCATAAAGAAAAGATTAAATTATCTGATGCTATATTAGTTGTTAATGTAGACGGATATATTGGAAATAGCACAAAAAGCGAAATTGAATATGCTAAGTCATTAAATAAAGAGGTTTTATATTATACAGATTTAATTAAATAGTAAGAAAAGAAGGAGAATAATGAAAAACTTTAATTTATTTGAAGATAGTAATGATGCAAAACAAGCACCTTTAGCAAGTAGAATGAGACCATTAAGCTTAGATGAAATAGTAGGTCAACAACATATAATTGGAAAAGATAAATTGCTTTATAGAGCAATAAAAGCAGATAGGCTAGGTTCTATAATATTATATGGACCACCTGGAATAGGAAAAACTACTATTGCAAAAGTAATCGCTAATACAACAAATTCATATTTTAGCAAATTAAATGCTACAAATGCAGGAATTAAAGATGTAGAAAAAATTATAGATGACGCAAAATTTAATTATGGTGCATATAAAAAGAAAACAATATTATTTATAGACGAGATACATAGATTTAATAAAAACCAACAAGACTATTTGCTTCCATTTGTTGAAGATGGTGTTGTTACTTTAATTGGTGCAACTACAGAAAATCCATATTTTGAAGTAAATAATGCGTTACTTTCAAGGTGTAGGATATTTGAATTAAAGCCACTAGAGAAAGATGATTTGATACATATAATGGATAGAGCACTAAAAGATAAAGAAAGAGGCTTAGGAGATATAGATATAGTCATTGATAATGACGCAAAAGAATTTTTAGCAGATATGGCAAATGGAGATGCCAGAAGTGTTTTAAATGCATTGGAATTAGCATATCTTACGACAACGCCAGAAAGTGATGGAAGCTTACATATTACTCTTGAAGTTGCAGAAGAATGCATACAAAAAAAGGCTATAAGATATGATGTAAATGGAGATAATCATTATGATGCAATTTCAGCATTTATAGAATCAATGAAACATACTGAGCCAGATGCTACATTATATTATTTAGCTAGAATGTTAGTGGCTGGAGAAGACATAAAATATATTGCAAGAAGAATTTGTGTATGTGCCTCAGAAGATGTTGGTCTTGCAAATTCTGAAGCTTTAGAAGTTGCAACAACAGCTATGATTGCTGTTGAAAAAGTAGGAATGCCGGAAGCTGCAAAAATATTAGCTCATGCAGCTTTATATGTTTGTTGCTCTCCAAAATCTGATACTGTTTTTGGAATTTTATCTGCCATGAAAGATGTAGAGAGAACAGGAAATATTCCTATTCCACCATTTTTACAAGATTCAAGTTATAAAAATGCTTATAAACTTGGTAGAGGAATAGGGTTAGATGATATACATGTATTTCCAAATCATTATTCAGGTCAGAACTGTATGCCAGAAGAATTAAAAGATAGACATTACTTTAAATTATCTGGAACAGGAAATGAAAAGAAAATACTAGAATTCTTAGATTATTTAAAAAATAATTTGAATTAAGCTAATATTAAAAATTGTGATTTTACTTGGATAGCTATAATCTAAGCAAAGAAATAGAATAGGTGGTATTATGGATATAACTTTAATAAGACATGGTGAAAGCGAATATAATCGAATTGGTTTATTGCAAGGAAGAATTGATTGTAATTTGAGTGAATATGGAATAAAACAAACACAAGAAAAAGCTAAGATTTTTGATTGTAGTAAATTTGATTTATGTTTTTGCTCACCTCTTAAAAGAACTAGACAAGCTGCAGAAATTTTAGTCCCTCAATTAAAAATAATTTATGATGAACGAATTATTGAACGAAGTTTAGGAGATTTAGAAAGCACACCTAATTCTGATGAGAAACAATTCTTATTAAAGCAGATTGATTCCGCTCCAACTAATGGAGAATCTATTAATGATATACAAGAAAGAGTAAATGATTTTATTAATTTCTTAAAAGAAAATTATAGTGCCAAAAAGATTTTAGTTATAACACATGCAGGTGTTATTTATGCTATTCAAAGAGTGCTTAATTTAAAAGTAAATACAGTAAAAAATTTGGAAGAAATAAAAATACATATAGATTAAATTGAGCTTTGATAAAGCAGGAGGAGATTAAATGAATTTTATAGATAAAATATCTAATATCTACAAGACTAATAAAAATATTGAAATTTATATAGATATGGATGGTACTATTGTAGAACTTTTATTTGATAAAGAAGGAAGCTATACAAAAAAAAGGTGTGTATTTAAATAAAAGACCAATAATACCAGTAGTTAATAAACTAGAAGAGATAAAAAACAAATTTCCACTAATAAAATTTAAAATATTAAGTTGTTCAAAAACAAATCAGATGCGAAACGAAAAAAATGAATGGCTTAATATTCAAATGCCATACATAAAGAAAGAAGACAGAGTCATCTTTTCTGAAGAAGCAGGTGATTATGCAAGAGAGGATAGAAATCTTGTAAAAGCTGAGTATATAAACAAAAATATTGACGATGATAAGATAATAATTCTGATAGATGATGATATAGAGGTATTAAAAGGGGTACAAAATTTAAATAAAGAAAATGTATTACCTGTTCATGTTACTTCTATTTTAATTTAGGAAAAGAGTGATAGCTTATGAATATTAAAATCTTACAGTTAATTGAAGGTGCAAAACAGGCAACAGGAACAGCTGTAATTATAGATGTGTTTAGAGCATTTACTGTTGAGGCATATTTAGTAAATAACGGTGTACAAAAATTAATTCCAGTTGGAGACAAACAAATTGCATATGATTATAAAGAAAAACATAAGGATTGTATATTAATTGGTGAAAGAAGAGGAATAATGCTTGAAGGTTTTGATTATGGAAATTCACCAACTCAAATAGAAAAAATAGATTTTTCTGGAAAAACAGTTGTACATACTACAAGCTCAGGTACGCAAGGAATAGCAAATGCGCAAAATGCCAAAGAGATTTTAACAGGAAGTTTGGTAAATGCAAAAGCTATAGCTGAGTATATAAAAATGCAAAATCCAGAAGATGTTTCATTGGTTTGTATGGGCAATGGCGGCCTATCAGAAGCAGAAGAAGACACTTTATGTGCAAAGTATATAAAAAGTTTATTAGAAGGGAAAAATCCTGATTTTGATAAAGAAATTGACGAATTAAAAAATATTGCAGGTAAAAGATTTTTTGATCCAAAATTACAAAATATTTTTCCAGAAAGAGATTTTTATTTGTCTACAGAATTAAACAAGTTTAATTTTGCTTTAAAAGTTGAAAAAGATAATGAAGGATTAAATTATGTTAGAAAAATAGAAGAAACTAACTAGTAAAGATACAATATGAAAATAACTGGTTATTGTATGGAATATTCGATAGTAAAAATAGAGGTTAGAAATAATCTCTATTTTTTTGCTATAAAACTTATTTTACTACAGCCATAACAGTTATGGCAAATTCTGAAAGAAAAAGGAAAAAATTTTAAAAAAACTGTTGACACGGTGTCAGCAAAATGATATATATTAATTGCAAATTGACACGATGTCAGAAAAAGAAAGGTGGCTAAGATTATGAATTTACCAAAAATTGCCCTAGGAGCTTGGGCATGGGGAAATGACGGAACATTTGGAGTTAATTATACTGCAAATGAATTAAAAGACGTATTTGAAGAAGGTATGAAAAATGGATTAAATTTATGGGACACAGCATATGCATATGGAATGGGCCAAAGTGAAAAAGTTTTAGGAGAATTTACAAAAAATTATGATAGAAATCAATTAATAATTTCTGATAAATTTACTCCTCAATGTGAAGATGGAACACAGGATGCTATGAAAAATATGTTAAATACTAGTATGAATTTATTACACACAGATTATATAGATATTTATTGGATTCATAATCCAATGGATGTAGAAAAATATACTCCTATGATTGCACCATTATATAAACAAGGATTAATTAAAAATGTGGGTGTATCAAATCATAACTTACAAGAATTAAAAAGAGCACAAGAAATTTTAAACAAAGATGGGATTAAAATTTCTGCAGTACAAAATCATTATAGTTTATTAAATAGATCAAGTGAAACATCTGGAATATTAGAGTATTGTAAAGAAAACGACATTACGTTTTTCTCATATATGGTTCTAGAGCAAGGAGCTTTAACAGGAAATTTTGATAAAAATCATCCATTTCCAGAAGGGTCAGACAGAGCAAAAAGTTATAATGATAAATTAGAAAAATTGGAAGAGTTAAACAAAGTATTAAATGAAGTAGCACAAACTCATAACACAAAAATACCAGTTATTGCTACAGCATGGGCTATTAATAAAGGAACACTACCAATTATAGGAGTGACAAAGACAGACCATGTATTAGATGCAAAAGAGGCAAATCAAATTGTTTTAAATGACGATGAAATAAAATATCTTGAAGAAACAGCAGATAAGCTAAATGTTTCTACAATAAGATATTGGGAAAAAGAGATGAAATAAGGAAGGCGAAAAAATGATAAAGAAAATAATTGATGCAAGAAAAGAAGAAATTATAAATAGTTGCGAGAAACTATATAAAGATAATAACTTTAAAGATATCACAATAAAAAGTATTGGTGAAGAAACAAGTTTTTCGCGTACATCAATATATAATTATTTTCAAACAAAAGAAGAAATATTCCTAGCGCTTTTTACTAGAGAATATGAAATATGGATAGATGATTTAAGTAAAATGTATGAGCAAAATTCTACTATGACTAAAGAGGAATTTGCAGACAAACTAGCTACTACAATTTCAAAAAGAAAAAATTTACTTAAATTACTTTCTATGAATATGTACGATATGGAAGAAAATAGTAGAATGGAAGAATTAACAGAATTTAAAAAGGCTTATGGGAATTCTATGAAAATGGTTAGAAAATGTATAGATAAATTTTTTAACACAATGAGTGAAGATAAAAAAGACGAATTTATATTTTTATTTTTCCCATTTATGTATGGAATTTATCCTTATGCAGAAGTAACAGAAAAACAAAAACAAGCAATGTCAGATGCAGACGTTCCTTTTAAATATTTAACTATATATGAAATTACTTATAAAGGAATTTTACAGTTTTTAAAATAATAGTAGCTTAATTAAAACGGAGGTAATAATTATGAAAATCGTTATATTAACAGGAAGTTATAATTTGCATGGTACATCAAACACATTAGTTGATGAATTTATAAAAGGTGCTGAAGAAAATAATAATGAGATAATAAGATTTGATACTGCACATTTAAATATACGTCCATGTATTGGTTGCAATCATTGTGGTATGGATGGAGATTGTGTATTTAAAGATGATATGGTGCAAATATTAGATGCAGTAGAAGATGCAGACATGTTAGTTTTAGCAACACCAGTTTATTATTTTGCAATGACAGCTCCACTAAAAGCTGCAATAGATAGATTTTATTCTAGGACTGGAAGAATAAGTCGTAAAAGATTAAGAACAGCATTTATTATGACTTGTTGGAATACAGATGATTCTACAGTGGAGCCATTAATAGTACATTATAAAAAATTAGTTAGTTACATGAACTATAAAGATGAAGGTATGATTATAGGAAAAGGTTGTGGAACTGTAGGAATGATGCCAACACATTTTTATAACGAAGCATATGAATTAGGTAAAAAGATTAAATAAAATTTTGGAGGAATACTATGAATAAAAAGGTTGTTGCACTCATAATTGCAATTATCATTGTAGGAGTTATATCGGGACTAATTTATGTAATGAATAAGCAAGATGAAAATGGAAACGAAACAAATAATCTAGTAAGTACAAATAATGCAGAACTAACAAATGATCTAATCTTAATTAATGGAGGAACTTATCTGATGGGAAGTCCTGAAACAGAAATGCAGAGGGAAACAGATGAGGTACAGCATGAAGTTACAGTAAGCGATTTCTATATTGGAAGATATGAAGTAACACAAAAAGAATATGAAGAAGTAATGGGAGAAAATCCAAGTAATTTTGAAGGAGAAAATTTACCTGTAGAAAATGTTACATGGTATGAAGCAATTGAATATTGTAATAAATTAAGCGAAAAAGAGGGATTAACACCTGTTTATACAATTGATGGTGAAAACGTAAGTTGGGATAGAAGTGCAAATGGATATAGATTGCCAACAGAAGCTGAATGGGAATATGCAGCAAGAGCAGGAACAACATCGACTTTTAATACTGAAAACTCAATAAGTGATGAAGAAGCAAATTACTATGGACATTATCCATATGGAATAGAAGAAAATTATTTTACACAAGAAAATCTTGAGACAGAGCCAGGACAATATCGACAAACAACAGTTGAAGTTGATAGCTTTTCTCCAAACAAATGGGGCTTATATAATATCCATGGAAATGTAGCAGAATGGTGTTTTGACTATTATGGGGCATATGATTTAGAAAATACAGACAATCCATCAGGACCTACAACTGGAACATTAAGAGTAAATAGAGGTGGAGGTTGGAATGATTATGCAAAACATTTAAGATGTGCATACCGTGCATCAACAACACCAGACCAAAAAATGAGTAATATTGGTTTTAGAGTAGTAAGAAATGGGGACAATAATTCTGACACATCAGTGATTAGTGATACAAATAGAAATTTACAAACACAAACAGGCGGAAATATATTAATTGCATATTTTTCTTGGAGCGGAAATACCGAAAATGCAGCACAAGTAATTCAAGAACAAACAGGAGCAGATATTATAGAATTAAACCCAGCAGAACCTTATTCATCAAATTATAGCGAGGTATTAGACCAAGCACAAAAAGATATGAATGCAGATGCAAGACCAGAACTTGCAAACCATGTAGAAAATATGGAGCAATATGACACTATATTACTAGGGTATCCTAATTGGTGGGCGACAATACCAATGCCAGTGGCAACATTTATAGAAGAATATGACTTTAGTGGAAAAACAATAATTCCATTTTGTAGCCATGGTGGTGGAGGATTTGGCCAAAGCATAACAGATATTTCTAAACTTGCACCAAATTCAAGAATAGGAGAAGGTTTAAGCATACATTATTCAGGAGGCACTAGTTTAGAAAATGATATTACAACTTGGTTAAATTCTAATGGAGTTGCTACAAATTAAAATGTGGGGTAAAGAAAATGAAAAATAAAGTGAAAATGATAATAGATATAGCAATGACAATATTGTTTATTATACTAATGGGTTATTATGTAACAGATAGTGCTGTACACGAAATATTAGGAACAATTACATTTATACTATTTATACTGCATCATATCCTAAATATAAAATGGTATAAATCTATATTTAAGGGCAAGCATAGTTTTAGAAGAACATTTCACATCATTCTTAATTTATTACTATTTTTAGCAATGGTTGGAATGATGGTAAGTGGAATAATGATTTCAGCTGATGTATTTGCATTTTTAGATATACCAACTACAATGTTTGGAAGGAATTTACATATGATTTCAACAGCATGGGGGTTTGTACTAATGGGAATACATGTTGGACTTCACATAGCAGGTTTTATGAATAAATTAAATAAAAAAATGAAAAATAGTACATTTGAATATGTATATTACTTTATATTAATACTATTAGTTGGCTTAGGAATATATTCATTTATATCTTTAAGATTATGGGAAGAAATGTTTTTATTAGTACATTTTAAATTTTTTGATTACGAGCAAAGTCCATTAATGTTTTATTTAAAATATATAGTATTATTAATTGCTATCATTCTAATTGTTTATTGGATATTTAATTTTATAAATAAAGTTAAAAATAAAAAAGAGGGAGGAAATTAAAATGCAAAAAAATATTGGTTCAAAATTAGCATTATATCCAATGCCATTATTAGTAATAGGAACAATGGTAGATGGAAAAGTAAATTGGCTTTTAGCAGGTCATAGTGGAATTATAGGGCATGACAAGGTTATGGTTAGTTTAGTTAAAACACATTACACAAATAAAGGAATTAAAGACACAAAAACATTATCAATTAATA
The DNA here is from genome assembly GCA_900553015.1 of uncultured Clostridium sp. Lineage (GTDB taxonomy): Bacteria > Bacillota > Clostridia > TANB77 > CAG-508 > Merdicola. The sequence continues at coordinate 33,928 of USBY01000008.1, forward strand.
TAGTTGATGAAAGTATGCTAAAAAAAGCAGATTATGTTGGAAGTGTAAGCGGTAGCAAAGTAGATAAATCAGAAGTATTTGAATATCACATAGGTGAAGCAGGTGCTCCAATAATAGATAATGCACCAGTAGTTATGGAATGTAAAGTAGAAGATAATTACGAAACTGAAACTTTTGATAATTTTATAATGTCTATATCAAATACTTATGTTCAAGAAGAAAATTTAGATGAAAAAGGAAAAATTGATTATACTAAATTTAGTCCAGTTTTATTTGAATTTCCTAAATATACTTATTTAAGAACAGGAGATACTATAGGAAATTGTTTAAGATTAGATAAATAATTAAATATATGGAGGATAAAATTATGAACAAAAAAGTAGTAGTGTTAATAGTTTTAATATTAGTAATAGTTATAGCAGGAATAATTATAGGTATTAATTTAGCGGGAAGAAATGAAAATACAAATATAGCAGAAAACAAAACAAACAATGAAAGACAAACAAATACAGAGGAAGTAGCACAAGCTACGAATAATGAAACAAATACAGAGATAGCTCAAAACAATGAAGGAAATGGAAGCGGAAAAATATTAGTAGTATATTTTTCACATACAGGAAATACAGAAACTGTTGCAAACTTTATACATGAAGCAGTTGGAGGAGATATTGTAAAACTAGAAACAGAAGAAGAATATACTGATAATTACAATGATTTATTAGATATAGCACAAGAAGAAAAAAATGAAAATGCAAGACCAGCTTTAAAAACAGAAATCTCTAGTATTGATGAATATGATACTATATTTTTAGGCTATCCAATTTGGTGGGGAGATATGCCAATGGCATTATATACATTTTTAGATGAATATGATTTAAGTGGAAAAACAATAGTACCATTTACTACAAGTGGAGGCTCTGGACTTTCTGGAACACCTAGTGATATAGGGGATGAAGAGCCAAATGCAACTGTAACAGAAGGATTATCAATAATAGATGACAATGTAGAAAATTCACAAGATGATGTAAACGAATGGTTATCTGAAATAGGTTTTTAAGGAGAATAATATAGTATGAAAAAAGTTATATTAATAATAATTCTATTAATAATTATACTCGGTGTTATAGGAACAATAGCATATTTTAATAAAAATGAAAACATTCAAAACAATAATAATTTGGAACAAGAGAGGACAGAGGATAATATAAATAATGTTATTGAAAATAGTAGTAATGCAAATGATTCTCAAAATTTACAAAATGAGGGAGAAGAAGTAAGTATGGAAAATGCAAGAATAAAATTAACTGTAGATGGAAATGAAATATTTGTTAGATTAGATGATAATCAAGCAAGTAGAGATTTTTTAGAGATGTTGCCTTTAACTTTAACATTTGAAGACTTTAATAATACAGAAAAAATAGCAACTTTACCAAATAAATTATCAACAGAAGATTTACCTTCAGGATATACACCACAAGTTGGAGATTTTTCATATTATGCACCTTGGGGAAATATATCAGTATTTTATAAAGATTTTAGATATTCTAATTCTTTATATAAGTTAGGAACAATAGAAGCCGGTACTGAAATATTAGGAAATTTAAATAATGATTTTGAAGTAACTATTGAAAGAGTTAATTAGAAATATTATTATTATGTTTAAATTAATTTAAAATATAAAAAAGGAGGTCTTATTATGAGTTTTACAATTAATATTTATTATACAGGAGAAAACGGAAGTGCAAAAAAATTTGCAAAAGAAATGGTAGAAAAGGGAGTAGTAGAAAGAGTAAGAGCTGAAAAAGGTAATCAAAAATATGAATATTTCTTCCCAATGGATGATCCAGAAACTGTTTTATTAATAGATAGATGGGAAAATCAAGAAGCTTTAGATGCACATCATAAATCTCCAATGATGAAAGAAATTGCAGATTTAAGAGATAAATATCATCTTCATATGAGAGTAGAACAATTTGTAGAAAGAAAAATATGAAGAGCTAACTCTAACTGAGTTAGCTCTTCAATTTGCAAAAATTCATTGAATCTTTGCCTGTTTTTTTCCTATACAAATTCTTTTTTGGGAAGTATCATATCTGAAGCGTCCCACAGAATAATACAATGTTCGGGATTCAAGTCTATTTCTTTCCCTACATTGAATTGGACTGCTGCTTCTTCCGGTTCCCAGTATTTCTGCTTCAATATGCAGATTTCATCCCAAGTAGGCCATTTATCTCCTCCAAATATAATTAGTTTATTATCCTTAAAAATGACCTTTTTTTCTTGAGAATAATATTTTCTTTTAGCATCTGCATATGCTTGTTTAATTCTTTCTACTAATTTCCTTTCAGCTTTTGCATAGACAGCTCTATATCTCCATAGATGTAAGGAGAATATTTCAATATTTACATATTGTGATTTTGCAGGATGTACCTGCATTGCAACTTCATCTTGTTCCCAAAACAATTCTTTTAAGCTTACCATTTCTTCATAAGTTGGTAGCCTATGTTTGGGATTGAGCATTACATGCTCAAAATCATCATCTTTAAAGTTGATAGCCGAAATAGTGGCTGTTTTAGTAATGCTAGGAAGTAAAAATTCGGAACGCTGAGACGATGAAATTCCCATTTCCCGAATAATAGATTCTTCTGAAGTATTGTGTTCTAATTGAATTGTTCTTAAATCTTTCATTTTGCAAAATCCTTTCTTATTTTTAATATAGGAATATAACGTAACTTCAAGTATATATTATATCAGGAAAATTGTATTTATGTCAACAAAAGCAAATCTATAAAATTCTATCTGATAAAATATTAAAAAAAAGATGGAGCCTAATTTACTTTGAATTAGGCTTTATATACTTTCTACAATTTTTTTTGCTTCTTCATAACCTTCCAAATCACTTAATTTAAGATTTTCAAAATCAGCATATATCTTATTTTTATAACAATAAATATCTATTGGAATTTTTATAATTTTATTAATCGGATAAGATTGAGAATTTAATAATAATGTTAATATTTTATATGCATTATTATCTTTTAATTTATATACATTTATAAATTTTTCTTTATATAAAATTGTAATATAATATAGTTTATAACAACTTCTTCCATGGCAACTAAATCCCGTATTAATAACATAACCTGTATTTTTTTTACCAATTTCTTTTAAATATTTATTTTCTTTATTATTTTTTGGTGCAAAGTACATAGTTAATGCCATAATTCCTAAAATAGCGCTGTATGAAAATGCAATAATCAGTGTTAATACGATAAAATTCTTATTATTTGCAATTAAAGCTAATATAGTAAAAATAATCATACCAATTAACCAAAGTGCAAATAAAAAATACTTTAATTTTTTATTTGTGAAAATATCGTTAGACTCTAATTCTTGTAATTTATATAATTCTTCCATATTTTTCTCCAATTTTTTATTTCCTTTTTATTCATTATAAATCAGTTAAATTAAAAAATAAAGAAAATAAAAATATATAATCATTCGATTAGTTGTTATCTGGATATTTTTATGTTATCATGATGAATAAGTTGAATAAAAGGAGAGAGCTTTACATGATATATGTAGCAAACTATAAATCACCTATTGGAAATCTTTTAATTGCAAGTAAAAATAACAAATTAATAGGTTTATGGATTGAGGGACAAAATATTACTTCTCGAATTTTAAAGATGAAGTTCAACAATTAGACAATAATATTTTATTAGATACAAAAAAATGGTTGGATAAATATTTTAATAAAGAAAAGCCCAGTATAAATGATTTAGAAATAAATCTTATAGGTAGTAAGTTTAGAAAAGAAGTTTGGAAAATATTATGTACAATTCCGTACGGAAAAGTCATTACATATAATGATATTTCTAAACAAATTGCACATAATAGAGGAATAAATAAAATGTCCGCACAAGCAATAGGAGGAGCGGTTGGTCATAATCCAATTTCTATAATTATTCCATGTCATAGAGTTGTTGGTTCTAATGGAAATTTAACCGGATATGCCGGAGGAATAGATAAAAATATACTTACTAAAGCATGAAGAAGTTGATATGGAAAATTTGTTTTTTCCAAGAAAGGGGATTGCTTTATGAATAAAAAAAGATGTAAATGGTGTAATTTAAAAAATGAGTTATATGTAAAATATCATGATGAAGAATGGTGCAAGCCAAACTTTGATGACAAGTATTTATTTGAAATGTTGATATTAGAATCCTTTCAGGCTGGACTATCTTGGGAATGCATATTAAATAAAAGAAAAGAATTTGAAAAAGCATATGATAACTTTGATTTAAATAAAGTTTGTAATTATGATAATAAAAAGATAGAAGAATTAATAGAAAATAAAGGAATTGTAAGGAACAAATTAAAAATAAATGCTAGTGTGAATAATGCTAAAATATTTAGAAATATAAAAAGAGAATATGGAAGTTTTTATAATTATTTAAAAACATTTACGAATGGAGAAATAATCTTTGAAACAGGAAAAACTACTAATGAGCTGTCAGATACAATTTCAAAAGATTTGAAGAAAAGAGGAATGAAGTTTGTAGGAAGTACAATTATTTATTCGTACCTACAAGCCATTGGAATTATTGATTCACACGACAAAGAGTGCTATTTATATTCGAAAAATTAACATTGATTAATAAAATATTAAATTATATAAAGTAAAAAAGCCTTACTACATTAATAGTGAGGTTTTATTAGTTATATTAAAAAAAGCTGTAACCTTTTTTAAAAAAATGGAACTATAATAGTGAAAGTACTTTTACAAGGAGTTTAGATCTAAATTGGAAAATGAAACAATAGCATTTTATGAAGAAAAAGGAATATTAAATTTAGAAAAAATAATTAATAAATACAATTCTTATATTTATACTATATTACGAAACAGTATATCTAATGAATCAGATATCGAAGAAATGTTATCAGATGTGTTTTTTGTATTCTGGAAAAACTATAAAAGATTAGATGATAAGACAGAAATAAAGAAATATTTAGCAGGAATCACAAAAAACTTAATAAAAAAGAAATACAGAAATTCTAATTTGAATATTGAGAATATTGAATTATATGAAAATAATATATTTGACAATATCAATCTTGAAGAATTAGTTGAAAATAACGAAAAATCTAAAGTGATTTCTTTTACATTAGAAAATATTAAAAAAACCGATAAAGATGTATTTATAATGTTTTATTATAATCAACAGAAAATTAAGGATATTTCAAAGTTACTAAATATATCAGAAGCAAAAGTAAAAATAATTTTATATAGAACAAGAAAGTTAATAAAGAAAAATTTAAAAGAAAGAGGGTATAGCTATGGAAAATAATGAATTAAATAGAAAAGTTCTTGAAAAAGTAAGAAACAGAATAGTTATATCTAATTTGGAAAGTGAGGAGAATATGAAATTAAATAAGAAAAAGCAAATTATATCAATAGCTGCAGTTTTAGTTGTATTATTTACAGGAAGCTTTATTACTGTAAATGCAGCTACAGATGGAGAATTAGTAGATAAAGTAACAAATACAATTAAAGTTATATTTGTTAAGGATGATGGAACGGAAAACGAAGTAAAAGGAACAACATATACTGATTCAAACAATCATACAATAGAAAAATATGAAGTTGAAGATAATAACACTAAACATATAGTAGAAGTAGATAAAAACAATTTAGATAAAGATAATATGACTATTAATGCAACTATAAATGATGATGAAGCTGGTATTATAATTGATAAGCAAAAATAAAGAAGATATTAAATAAGTGGACATAATAGTAGTCCACTTATTTTTTTGTACTCGCGGTACAAAAAAATAAAAATAATTGACTTGTTTTTAGATTTATATTATCCTAATAAAGGCGAAAAAATAGAAAATAAATATGGAGGAAATATAAATTATGAGCAAAGATATTTTAGAAGTAAGAGATTTAAAAGATATGTTAAACAAAACAAAAAATTTATATGCAGACAGACCATGTTATACAATTAAGACTGAAGAAGGAGAATATAAATCTTATACACATAGTGAAGTAAGAGACATGATTGATTACCTTGGTACAGCATTAATTAGTTTAGGTTTAAAAGATAAGAGAATTGCTGTTATAGGAGAAAATAGATATGAATGGGAACTTGCATATTTATCAGTAGCATGTGGTACAGGTATTGTAGTTCCTTTAGATAAATCATTACCTGCAAATGAATTAGAAGATTTAATAGAAAGATCAGAAGTTGAAGCAATTTTTTATACAAAGAAATATCAAGAGACAGTAGAAAAAATAAAATATAATGAAAAAAATAAATTAAAGCACTTAATTTCTATGGATTCAGATATACACAAAGAAGGAATTTATTCTCAAAAAGAATTAATAGAAAAAGGAAAAGAATTAGTAGAAGCAGGAAATAGAGAATTTATTGATGCAAAAATAGATCCAGAAGTAATGGACATAATGTTATTTACATCAGGAACAACATCAAGATCTAAAGTTGTAGCACTATCACATAAAAATTTAGTTTCTAATTTAATGGATTGTGCTCATGTAATAGATTTAGATTCTACTGATAGAGTATTATCATTTTTACCATTACATCATGTTTTTGAATGTACAGTAGGTATGTTACTTTCATTATATTTAGGAGCAAATAGATTTTTCTGTACAGGAATGAGACATATAGTAGAAAATTTAAATGAATATAAAATAACATTTACATCTTTTGTACCAGCTATTTATGAAGCAATGCATAAAAATATTTTAAAGACTCTTGAAAAACAAGGTAAACTTGAAGCAGTTAGAAAACTTATGGAAGCAAATAAAGATAAAACTATGGCAGAAAAGAAAGAAATATTCCAAGATATTCATAATATATTTGGTGGAAATATAAAGATGTATATAAGTGGAGCAGCAGCATTAGATAAAGAAGTAGAGGAAGATTTTAGAGCTTGGGGAATTAATTTATGTCAAGGATATGGATTAACAGAAACATCTCCAGTTATTGGTGTAGAATATAGAGATAACTTTAGAGTTGGTTCAATAGGTCAAGCACTTCCACATATTCAAGCAAGAATAGATGATGCAAATGATGAAGGAATGGGAGAACTTGTTGTAAAAGGACCAAATGTAATGCTTGGATATTACAATGATGAAGAAGCAACAAAAGAAGTTATGGAAGATGGTTGGTTCCACACAGGTGATTTAGCAAAAATAGATGAAGATGGATATATCTTTATTTGTGGAAGAAAGAAAAGTGTAATAGTACTTAAAAATGGTAAAAATATATTCCCAGAAGAAATGGAAGCATTAGTAAATAAAATAGAAGGTGTAAAAGAATCATTTATTTTCGGAAAACAACAATCAGATGATAAAGATGATATAAAAATAAATGTAAAAATAATATTTGATAGAGAAGTAATGAAAGAAGCATATAAAGTAGAGACAGATGAAGAAATCTATAAAGTTTTAGCAGATAAGATAAAAGAAATAAACCAAATAATGCCAAAATATAAAGCAATAAGAGGAATATTAATTTCAGAAGAACCATTAATAAAAACAACAACAAGCAAAATCAAGAGACAAGCAAATCTAGAAGTAATAGAAAAAGAAAGCAGAGATTAGGATAGGGATTTGGGGACGTTCCTTTTTTCCCTATAATTATATATTTGTAAAAAAAGGTTGATTTAGTAAAAAAGCTAAGTCAATCTTTTTTTGCGTGTATAAAATTGTAATAAAATGTAATATTAAAAATATGGAAAACTAGATTGAATAATGATAAAATACATAAAAAGATAAGGAGATTATTTATGATAGAAAAGCTCAATAATGAATTGATAAATATTATAAATGAAGGTGAAGGAATAACAACAGAATTTAAAGAAGCTTCTAATAGATTGCCTAGAAATTTGTTTGAGACTGTATGTGCCTTTTTAAATAGAAATGGTGGTAATATTTTTTTAGGAGTTTCAGATAGTGGAGAAGTAATTGGCGTTAATAAAGAAAAGATTAGCATGATGAAAAAAGATTTTGTCAACTTATGTAATAATCCAGAGAAAATAGAGCCAACAATATATTTAAATATTAATGATTATGAAATTAATAATAAAGTAATATTACACATATATGTTAACGAAAGTTCAAGCGTTCATAGAACAGCAGGTAAAGTCTTTGATAGAAATGAGGATGGAGATTATGAAGTAAAACAAGCAGAAAGAATAGCCAACATATATATAAGAAAACAAGAGTTTTATACAGAAAATAAAATTTTTCCATATGCAGAAATGGAAGATTTAAGACCAGATTTAATACAAAGGGTAAGACAAATGGCAATAAATCGAAATGGTCAAAATCATATATGGGCCAATATGTCTGATGAAGAAATGCTTAGAAGTAGTAATTTATTTGCAAAAGACTTTGTAACAGGTAAAAAAGGTTTAACTCTTGCTGCAATTTTATTATTTGGAAAAGACGAAACTATTTTATCTGTTCTTCCTCACCATAAAACAGATTGCATATATAGAGTAAAAAATTTGGATAGATATGATGATAGAGATGATGTTAGAACTAATTTAATTGAAAGTTTTGATAGATTAATGGCATTTGTGGAAAAACATTTAGATGATAAGTTTTATTTAGAAGGAAATCAAAGAATAGATGTTAGAAATAAAATTGCAAGAGAATTATGTGTAAACATGTTAATACATCGTGAATTTTCTAATCCGTATCCTGCTAAACTTATTATTGAGAAGGATTATTTAAGGACTGAAAATGCAAATAGAGCAAAAATGATTGGAAAAATAAATGTGGATTTTTATGAGCCATATCCCAAAAATCCTAAAATAGCTAAAATATTTAAAGAAATAGGATTGGCTGATGAGCTAGGTTCAGGTGTTAGAAATATGTATAAATATACTAAGATTTATTCTGGAGGCTTACCTGACTTAAAAGAAGATGATATTTTTAGAGCATATATTCCTCTTACAGAGAATGCAAAAGAACATGCTATTGAATATCAAAGTGACCGTGTAAATGACCATGTAAATGACCGTGTAAATGACCGTGTAAGTGGATATATTGCAGATAAAGAATTAAAAATCATAAGATTAATAGAAGAAAATGCTCGTATAACGCATAATGAAATGGCTAATAAACTAGGAGTATCAGAAAAAACAGTAAGAAGAAGTACACAAAAATTAAAAGAAAAAGGTATAATCAGAAGGGTCGGAGCTGATAAAAATGGATTTTGGGAAATAATTTGAATACATTAAATCAAAAAATGAAGCAAGATATACGGAAAATAACGAACTAAAAAAATGAGGGTGAGTATTTAATGGATAATAATGCTAAAATAGTTATATTTGATTGGGGAGGAGTAATAGAAAGCCATAGAGATGGTGAATATTGCTTAAATACAGCAATAACTAATCTTATAAAACATTTTAATAATAATGTAGATGAAAGCAATTTAATTGAAAAATATTTTTATGTTACAGCTCGCAAACTTAGGGAGGACTTTAAAGAATATACATGGTTTGACAAAATAAAAAATGAGTTTAATTTACAATGCGATGAAGAAGAATTCTATGATTTTTATATAAAAGAATTTGATAAAATAGAATATTATAAAGATGTAGTAGATTATGCTCATAGCTTAAAATCTAAATGTAAAATAGGGATATTATCCAATCTAGGTACAATTGATAAGCAAAGATTAGATAAACAAGTTGATTTAAAACAATTTGATTATGTTTGGCTTTCATGTGAACTAAAATACAGTAAACCTAATACAAAAGTCTATGAAATTGTAGAAAATGATTGTAAACTTAATCCTACTAATATTTTATTTATAGATGATGTACAAGCAAACTTAGAACCCGCCAAAGAAAAAGGATGGAATATTTGTAATGCATTTGGTTATGAATTAGACAATATACAAAGAAGTGTAGAAGAATTTTTAAGAAAATAGGAGGGAATTAAAATGAATGATACAAAAGAGTATATTGGTAAAATGGTAGAAGCTAAAATAGATAGGCCAATGGGAACAGGACATCCTGAATTTCCAGAATCTATATATCCTATTAATTATGGATATATTCCTAATACAATTAGTGGAGATGGAAAAGAGTTGGATTGCTACATATTAGGTGTATTTGAACCAGTAAAAACTTTTAAAGGAAAATGTATTGCTGTATTACATAGGGTTAATGATAATGATGATAAATTAATTATAGCGCCAGAAGGCAAAGATTATTCTGATGATGCAATAAGAGCATTAACTGAATTCCAAGAAAGATTTTTTGAAAGTATAATTATAAGATAATATAGATACAATAAAAGCCACTAAAAAGTATATATAAATAGCTTTATAGTGGCTAAAAATTTAATTTATTCATAATCCTCTATGTATAATGCTTTAGCTATAAAAGGAGTTATTTCTTTAATATTGTACCAACCAGAACTTTTACTATCATTTTCTAGACCGATTAGGATTAGAAACATAAACCATATTATTTTCATCTGCAGCAAGTAGTACCATATAATGTGAAGCAGTAGTCCAACGATTATTGGATGGTTTATTCCAAACACAAACAATAATAGGTCTATTTGATTGTAAATGCTCTATAATTGTTTCATTTGATAAGTGATTAGAATCATAATAAAAGTCAGAATTTTTTATACCAAATTTTGAAGATAGTTCTTTAGATAATTTTTCATAATCCATTACTGGATAATACATCTTTCTTAATTTTTCTGGTGTGTAGTCTTTACCATATCCACTCAAAATAATTGACATAACAGTTATACCACAACCATTTTCTGCCATAGTACCACCCCAATATTCTTTGTTGCTCCATGACGAATTACCATTCTGTTTATATTCTTTATAAGTTTTTTTATACTTATCTTCTGTAGTAAAAGTTGTAAAATAACCATCTTTATCTTTTACTTTTTGCTGACCAGTACCAGGATAATTTTTATTCGAATCTTTTTTTATTACTTTATATTCACTTGAAATATTAAAAAAATTCAAAATCCTAGTCGAATTATTCCCTAAAAATTTTACTATAAAAATTAAACTAATAATTAATATTAAAATTATAAAAATTCTTTTTGGTAATCTTCTTTTGTTATTTTCTTTCACTTCAATTCCTCCTTTAAATTAAGACTATTATAGCTAAAATAAATGAAGATGATTTTAAGAACTCATTAACTATTTCTTAATTTTTTCTTACAATGTATCAAATAAATGGAAAATACATGTGCTTATGTTATAATCAAAATGGGGGATATGAAATGAACGTTTTAATATTGGATGATGAAAAAGAAATTGTTGATTTATTAGAAGTTTATTTAAAAAATGAAAATTATAATGTGTATAAATTTTATACATCAGAAGATGCAATAAAGTGTATAGATACAGTACATTTAGACATTGCTATTTTAGATGTTATGATACAAGGGAAAAATGGTTTTGAAATATGTAAATATATCAGAGAAAAGAAATTAAGATTTCCTGTTATAATGCTAACAGCCAAAATAGAAGATAATGATAAAATAAAAGGATTAACTCTTCGGGGCAGATGATTATATAACTAAACCATTTAATCCATTAGAAGTAGTCGCACGAGTAAAATCAGCATTAAGAAGATACACTTTATATAATACAGAAAATAAAACTAATAATATAATTGAAATAAATGGTTTAATTATAGATAAAGACGAACATAAATGTTTGTTATATGAAAAAGAAGTAGATTTAACTCCAACAGAATTTGAAATATTGTCGTATTTAGCAAATAATAGAGGGAAGGTAATAAGTTCTGAAGAATTATTTGAAAAAGTATGGAAAGAAAAATATTTGGATAGTAATAATACAGTAATGGTTCATATAAGAAGAATAAGAGAAAAATTACATGAGGATTCAAAAAATCCAAAATTTATAAAGACTGTGTGGGGAGTGGGATATAAAATTGAAAATTAATAGTTTAACTAAAACAAAAATCAGACTATTTATGTCTTTAATTACAAATGTTGTAGTTGTAAGTATAATTGCCATAGCAATATATTTTGTTTTAGCATTATTTTTTGAAAATAATATATCAGTTTTTATTGCAAACTTAAATTATGAAGTATATTCATGGATTGTGCATAACAGAGATATAGTGTTATATGTTTATATAGTTGTTGTTTTGTTAGTAATTACATATAGATTTATTTCGAAATATATAGATGATATAAACCAAGTATATAACTCATTAGATTTAATATTAAAAGAGGATAATACAACAATAAAACTACCAGATAATGTAAGTCAATTTGCTGAAAAATTAAATGATATAAAGTATAATTATATAGCAAGCAAAAATAGGGAGCGCGATGCAAGTCAAAAGAAAAATGACTTGATTATGTATATGGCACATGACTTAAAGACTCCACTTACCTCAGTTATTGGGTATTTAACATTACTTTCTGACGAAAAAGGTATCTCAAAAGAATTACAAGAAAAGTATACAAAGATTGCTTTAACTAAGGCTCTAAGACTTGAAGAATTAACAAATCAATTTTTCGATATAACTAGATATGATTTACATACTATGGTAATTAATAAAAATGAGATAAATATTGCATATTTGTTGGAACAATTAGTTGACGAATGTTATCCAATGCTAGAAAAGAATAGCCTAAAATGTAAGTTAGATACACCAGCTAAAGTTATGTATGTAGGAGATGGAGATAAATTAGCAAGAGCATTTGGAAATTTATTAAAAAATGCAATAAATTATAGTTATAAAAATACTACAATCGAAATAAAACTTGAGCAAGTAGATGATAAAATAAGAGTATCATTTAAAAATAAAGGTGATAAGATACCAGAATACAAACTTAATAAGATATTTGAAAAGTTTTATAGAGGAGATGATTCAAGAGCAAGTTCAACAGGTGGCGCAGGATTAGGACTAGCAATTACAAAAGAAATAGTAGAATTACATAGAGGAACTATAAAAGTAAAAAATGATGATGAATATATTGAATTTGTTATTGAATTAAATGTATAAAATAATAGGAGTAATTATGAAAAAGAAACTAATATTTATAATAGGTACTATTTTAATAATAATTATTACAATACTTTTACTTTGGTATAATGGGGTTATTATTTTTAATTATCCTTCAGAAAAGAGATATGAGGTCAGAGGTGTAGATGTTTCATCTTATCAAGGAGATATCAATTGGAATGTCTTAGCTAAGCAAGGTATAAGTTTTGCCTTTATTAAAGCAACAGAAGGAAGTTCATTTTCAGATGAAAAATTCAAGGAAAACTACGAGAATGCAATAAAAACAGACTTAAAAATAGGTGTATATCATTTTTTTAGTTTTGATAGTAATGGAAATACACAAGCAGACAACTTTATAAAAAATGTGCCCAAAAAAGATGATATGCTTCCGCCAGTTGTTGATATCGAATTTTATGGTGATAAGTATAAAAATGTTCCAGACATAGAAGAAACACAAAAACAATTACAAATCTTATTGGATAGACTAGAAGAATATTATGGAAAAAAGGCAATAATATATGCAACATACAAATCTTATAATTTATACATAATGAATAACTTTAAAGACAATTATATTTGGATTAGAGATGTCTTTTTTAGACCAAGCTTAAGAGATAATAGAGATTGGACTTTCTGGCAATATACTGACAAAGTCAAGCTGGATGGATATAATGGAAAAGAATCTAAGATTGATATGAATGTGTTTAATGGCAATAGCGAAGAGTTTAGGAAAATATTTAATATAGAATAAGGAGTTTTTATGGAGAATTTAGAAGTAAAAATGAAAAAATTATTTGAAAAATGGAAACAAGATCATAAGAATGATAAACTATATGAATATGATACGCCTAGTATAGATGGGAAAATTATTCCAAAAGATAATTTTATAAGTGATGGCTTTTGTCTATCTAATGTAATTAAAGAAAATACTATATTATATATTTCTAAGGAAAGTCATGAATATGATAAAAATAGCATTATAGATAAAGAGAAAATAAAAGAATATGAATATCTAAAAAATTGTTTTGCTGATAATAAAAAATCTTTGTTTCCTACAAGAATAAGGAATATGCAGGAAGAAGTATTGGATAAAAATATTGATGATATAACTTTCATGAATATTAATAAAAGAGGTGGCTTTTCTTATACAAATATGGCAATTTTAAATACATATGCTATGCAATTTAGTGATAATATCGTAAGTGAAATTGAAATAATTAATCCAGAGCTTATTATATGTTGTGGTATTGGTTTAAAAAGAATTATTAATATGGTTTACACTAAATGTGATAAAAAACTTAATAAACCTATAGTAGAAGTTAATCATCCATCATATGTTATAAGTAAGGAAAAATATTTAAACTCATTTAGAGAAGAATTAAGAAAAATCAATAAATTTGTATAAAGGAGAATAATTATGAAATTATTTGATAAATTTAATAAAAAAGAAACTAATAAAATAAATGCTCAAGGTTGGGATGCAATTACAAAAGAATGTGAAAGAATTTATCCTAATCAAACAAATCCAAAGCACTATGGAACATTAATAAATTGGAAATTGGGAGGAAATGATCCTCTTGAAGGTATTAGTATATATGATGGTGGAGATTATTGGCATTTTGTTACATATGGTTTATCAGAGTTATATGAAAAAGAATCTAATAATCAAGATATCAGTGGTTATGGAATGGAATTTACTCTTAAATTAAAGAAAGATAATTATGAAGATGAAGAAGCAGAAATAAAATGTATATGTGGAATATTGCAGGCGATTGCAAGAATTACTTTTACTAAAGGCGAGTTATTTAAGGCTTACGAATATTTATATACAGGACAAACAACTGGAATAGATACAAAAATGGAGTCTAATATAACAGGTTTTATAACGATTCCAGATAATAATTTTAACTCTATAAATACTCCAAATGGAACAGTTGACTTTGTAGAATTTATTGGTGTTACAAATGAAGAGTTATTGGCTATAATGAATAAAAAGCTTGATGTAAAAACATTATATGAAAAATTAGATAGTGATATAACTAGTTATGATAGGAAATCAGTTATTTAGATTGATAGTGAGAACAAATTAAGCCTACTGAAAAAAATTTTAAGAAGGCTTAATTTTATTTTTTTCAATTGCTTTTAGAATATATTTTGTTGCTAATGGTGTCTTACAACTTGTGTCACCCATATCCACAAAAACTTCTCCGATAACCTTTGAAACATTGAGGGCTTCTGCCTGTAAAAGTTTATAAAAACTCCCAACAGCAATTACAAAATTATTCATCGAATAGCGAACACGATTAGGACTTTGATGTATATTTAATTCAATGTTATGCAAGTATTGTTTGATTTTTTCTTTATTAATTTTATCATTATTTTTATCTTAAAATAGATTACAGTAGCATGACCAACCTGCTGACTGGTGCAAGTCTTTATTACTAAATATCCATTCGTCTGCAATTTCTTGAGCCATAGAAGATTTAGCCAATGTAGTTGCAACAGTATAATCGGATAATCCATGACAATATGCATTTTCAATCCATTTTTCAAAATCTTCTTTTGTCATTTTTAATGGGTCTGCAATTAAGCCTGCTAAATACATGGCATCATAGTTTCCTGTTTCATATAGTTTTATTGATAAATCATAATTCTTTTTTATTTCTCTTACAATAGGTCGTAAATCCATTGTTTTTATACCAAATAAAGGCTCTTTTGCACCATGCTTTATATAGATTTTTTTAATTTGCTCATTACCTAGACTTTCTAGTTTTTGCATAATAAGGTTAACAGTATTTTCCATATTTAAATCCTTTTTATTTTAGTATATCATGTTTAAATTTTTCTATTCTTACTGTATAACAACTATAATTTACAAAAAGACTACACAAATTATAAAAAATATGTTACAATTATTACCGTAATTTATAGAAAATAATAAAGAGGAGGAATTAAGATGTCAGGACACAGTAAATGGCACAACATACAAGCCAAAAAAGGAAAAGCTGATGCAGCAAGAGGAAAAATATTTACAAAACTAGGAAGAGAAATATTAATCGCAGTAAAACAAGGTGGACCAGACCCGGCAGGTAATTCCAAATTAAAAGATGTAATTTCAAAATGCAAGGCAAATAACATGCCTAATGATACAATAAATAATGCTATTAAAAAAGCTTCTGGAGCAACAGATACTTCAAATTATGAAGAAATTACATATGAAGGATATGGAACAAATGGTGTTGCAGTTATAGTAGAAGCTAGTACAGATAATAGAAATAGAACAGCAGCAGATGTAAGACACGTATTTGATAAAGCTGGTGGAAATTTAGGAACAACAGGTTGTGTATCATACTTATTTAATAAAAAAGGAATTATTGTTATAGATAAAGAAAGTACAAATATGGAAGAAGATGATTTAATGATGCTAGCATTAGATGCTGGTGCAGAAGATTTTTCTTCAGACGAAAATTGCTACGAAATAACAACAGCTCCTGCTGATTTCTCAAGTGTAAGGGATGCGTTAGAAGAAGCTGGATTAGAATTCGTAGAAGCAGAAGTACAAATGGTTCCAACTACATATGTTTCTTTAAGTGAAGCAGATGGAGAAAAAATGCAAAGATTAATAGATAATCTAGAAGATTTAGATGATGTTATGAATGTATACCATAACTGGGAACAATAAGAAAAGTTGTTCTGCAATTGCACACGCATATAAAGTTTAACATTGCTAATTCATAGACAAATAGCAACTTTTTAATATGCAATAAGTTAAAAAATAGTAATAATTTATATATAAAGCACATATATATTTAATATATGTGCTTTTTTCATGTTCTATTATTAAGTTTTCGAATATGAAAAGCATAAATATGGAAAGGACAAGGTAATGACATATAACGAGATTTTAAGATATTTTCCAAGAAGAATAAGTACTAGCCTAGAAGATATTTTTAAACAAACAAATTATGTTATAGAAGAAATTAGATTGAGAACAGAAAGACCAATAATAATAAAACATTCCAAAGGGGAAGAAATATTAAAAACAACAGTTTCTATAAATGAAATATTAGAAACACTTCAACATATTTGTGATAATTCAATATATACATATCAAAACCAAATTTGCAATGGATTTGTTACTATAAAAGGTGGACATAGAATAGGAATATCAGGAAGTGTAGTACAAACTGATGGAAAAATAACCAATATAAACTATATTTCAAATCTTAATTTTAGAATAGCCAGACAAATAATAGGTGCTAGTAATGAAATCTTAAGATACATAATAAATATGGAAGAAAATAGTATATACAATACTTTAATAGCATCATCACCAGGAGCTGGTAAAACAACGATCTTAAGAGATGTTGTAAGAAGACTAAGTGATGGAATTGATCAAATTAATTTTAAAGGTAAAACAATAAGTCTTGTAGATGAAAGAGGAGAGATTGCTGCAGTATATAAAGGTGTTCCGCAAAATGATATTGGAGTTAGAACAGATGTTATGGACAACGTGGACAAAAGTATCGGTATGAGACTGTTAATAAGATCTATGTCTCCAGAAATAATTGTTGCAGATGAAATAGGTAAAGACGAAGATGTAGAAGCTATAAATTATGCAGTTTGTTCTGGAATCAAGGGGATTTTTACTGCACATGGTGGAAGTTTAAAAGAATTACAATTAAATCCTGCTATATCAAAAATAATAGACAAACATATATTTGAAAGAATAATTTTTTTGGATAAAACAATTAAAGGAAAAGTAAAAACAGTATATGCTTTAGACAAAATAAATAATGAATATGTAACAATTTAAATTCTTAGTTCTAAAATGAAATTTAGTGAATATATATAATAGGGGAAGATAAAAATGGGAATTTTTAAAATAATACTTTTAACAGCAATAATGGGTATGTGTACAGTTTTAGGAATTATGAAAGCAAATAAATATAAATTAAGAGTAATTGATTTGCAAGAAATAAAAAAAGCTTTAAATTTGGCAATAACAAAAATGAGATATACATATGAACCATTACCGGAATTATTTAAAGAAATATCAAAAGATTTAAATGAAAACATAGCTAATATTTTTATTAAAGCACATACATATATGGAAACCTTAAATGCGGGACAGGCATGGGAAAAAGCGGTTGATGAAAGTAGCAATAACTTTACAAATGAGGATATGAATATCATTAAAGGACTATCAAAACTATTAGGCAAAACAGATTTAGAAGGACAACTTATGCAAATAGAATTAACAACCAAATTAATAGATGAACAAATCATAGAAGCAACAAATCTACAAAATAAAAACACCAAATTATATAAAACATTAGGCGCAACTGTCGGACTGGCTATAATGATTATTTTTATATAAGGGGAGAGCAATATGGATATAAATTTATTATTTAAAATAGCAGCAATAGGAATTTTAGTAGCGGTACTATACCAAGTATTAGTACGAGCAGGGCGAGAAGACCAAGCTATGATGACAACACTTGCAGGTCTAATTATTGTATTAACAATGGTAATAAAGGAAATAAGTACACTGTTTGGCAGTGTTAGAACAATGTTTAACCTATAGAAAAATAGGAAAATAGGGAAATAGGGACGGTCCTTAAATCCCTATTCGATACAAAAAAGGGAAAAAAGGAACGTCCCCAAATCCCTAAAATTCCTAAAGGAGCTAATATGGATATTATAAAAATAGTGGGAATTGGTATAGTTGCAGTAATTATAATAACTATAATAAAACAGTATAAACCAGAATTTGCTATTTATGTTTCTATCATTGCCGGTATAATCATCTTTTTTATGGTTTTTGACCAACTTTCTGGAATAATTAATTTGATAAACGAATTAACGTCTAAAGCAAATATAAATAGTGATTTTATAAAAATACTTCTAAAAATTACAGGAATAGCTTTTTTAGCAGAATTTGCAGTTCAGATATGTATGGACTTAGGAGAGTCTGCTTTAGCTAATAAAGTTGATTTAGGTGGCAAAGTTATAATAATTTCTCTTTCTATTCCAATACTATCTTCATTAGTAGAATCTGTTGTACAAATTCTACCTTAAAGGAGTTTGCAAATGAAAAAACTAATAACAATATTTGCTATTCTGATTTGTATTTTTGGTACAAGTATTTCTATAGCAGATACAGAAGATGAAGTTATAAATTCACAAATGGATTCATTTAATATTTCTAATTTTATAGATGAGGCCAACAAATATTCCAATGATATTCTTAAAGATATTGACATACAAGAATTGTTAAATAACGCTATAAAAGGAGAATTAGACACAAATCAATTATTAAAAAATATTTTTCCTCTTCTCGGCACAGAAATTAAAGAAGCATTAAAAGTTATGGGAAGTATATTAATAATTGTATTAATACATAGTGTACTAAAAAGTATAAGTGATAATCTAAATAATAAAAGCGTAGCTCAAATTACATATTATGTACAATATATTTTAATTGCAACAGTAATAATGACTAATTTTTCAAGTATTATAACACTTACAAAAGAAGCAGTAGGAAATATGATTTCTTTTATACAATTACTATTTCCTCTTCTAATGACATTAATGCTTGCTTCTGGAAGTGTTGTGTCGGTAAATTTAGTACAACCAATAATATTATTTATAATAAATTTAATTTCAAATATATTTCAATCAATAATCATACCAATAATCTTAGTAGGTACAGCACTTGCAATTGTTTCAAAAATATCAGATAGAATTCAAATAGATAAATTATCAAAATTTTTAAAATCTAGTTCAGTTTGGGTAATAGGATTATTACTTACAATATTCGTAGGAGTTTTGTCAATAGAAGGAACTTTAGGCAGTAGTGTAGATGGTATAACAGCTAAAACAGCCAAAGCTGCAGTTTCTAGTTTTATCCCTGTTGTAGGTAAAGTACTAGGAGATGCAGTTGATACAGTAATTGGTTGTTCAGCAATTTTAAAAAATGCTATAGGAATAGTTGGCGTTATTGTAGTAATTGCTATATGTATAACACCAATATTAAAACTAGCAATTATAACTATAATATATCATCTTACTGCAGCTTTATGTGAGCCAATAGCAGATTCAAAAATTGTATCATTAATAACTCAAATGGCAGATACATTTAAGATATTACTAGCAATACTGTGTTCTATAAGTGTGATGCTTATAATTGGAATAACTTTAGTTATTAATATTTCTAATACAGGACTAATGTATAGGTAGGTATTAAAATGATTTCATGGTTTAATAGTTGGGCACAAGGAATTATTCTAGCAGTTATAATTGTAACTATTTTAGAGATGATTGTGCCAGAAGGAAAAAATAAAAAATACATAAAGATTGTTATGGGAGTCTATATTACATTTACAATAATTTCTCCAATAATTACAAAAGTTACTGGAAATAATTTTGAACTTGATGTTAGTAAATATGAAGATCTATTTAATTCAAATTCTGTACAAGGAGCAAATGAGATTACAAGTATTAATAATCAAAGTATAGAAAATTTGTATTTAAATACTATTAAGACAGATATAAAGACAGAATTAGATAATGAAGGGTATGAAAGTAAAAAGATTAATATAACTGCAGATATAAATGTAGAAAACGAAGAAGCTAAAATATACAAAATTGATATTGAGGTAACTAAAAAGCAAAATGAAAAAGATATAAAGAAAGTAAACAAAGTAGAGATAGGTAATAGTACAGATGAATCTAATGTAGAAGAATCTACTATATCATCAGGTGAAGTAAATAAATTAAAAGAAGTATTAGCAGAAAAATATGAAATAGAAAAAGAAAAAATTTATATAAATGGAAAGTAAGGAGGTGGTATGAATGTTAAAAGAAAAAATACAACAATTAAAGGAAAATATGACTAAAAGTGATAATAAAACTGGTAAGAAAAAAGTAGAAAATTTAGTAGTTGGAATACTTATATTAATAGTAACAGTAATTGCAATTAATACCATCTTGGCAGATGATGATAAAAAAGAAACAAGCAAAGATAGTAATACAACAAATAACACGACAGTAGCAGAAACAACACAGGTAAACAATAATAGTTTAGAAGAAAGATTAGAAGGCATATTAGCAAAAATTAAAGGTGTTGGAAAGGTAGATGTATTAATTAATTATTCTGAAAGCACAGAAGTAGTTGCAATGTATAATGAGAACATAAAAGAAACTTCTACAGAAGAACAAGATGAATCTGGAGGTACTAGGGTTATAACAGAAAATGATATTCAAAGAGATGTAATATTTCAGGAAGATAATGGAGAGAAAACACCAATTACACAAAAGACTATTATGCCAAAAATAGAAGGAACAATAATAACTGCAGAAGGTGCAGGAGATGCAAACGTAAAGGAAAATATCATACAAGCAGTATCAGCAGCTACAGGACTTGCATCACATAAAATACAAGTTTTCCAAATGTCAAAATAAATAAAAGGAGAGAAAATTATGAATTTAAAGAATATTAAAAGTAATCAAATTATTTTATTTGTTGTAGCATTAATGCTAGTGTCAGCAGGATATTTAAGTTATAGTATGAGAGGAACACCTGTTTCTAGTAACATTGTTTCAGAAAATGAGGTATCTAGTATTGGAGACGCACAATTAGTTTCTAGTAATAACATTATAGATTCTAATAGTTTAAATGAAGTAAGTGTAGCAACTAGCAGTAGTTCCTCTTCTAGAACTGATGACTATTTTGCAAGCTCTAGGTTAGGTAGAGATACTATGTATTCACAAATGATAGAAAGTTATCAAAATTTATTAGATAATCAAAATGTGAGTGAGGAGCAAAAGACTGTAGCTACACAAGAGATTACAGAAATTAATAATACGCAGAATAGTATTATGATTTGTGAGAATTTAATAAAAACAAAGGGAATTAGTGATGTTGTTATTTTTGTAAATGATAAAAGTATAAATGTAATAGTAAAAGCAGATACATTAGAACAAGATACTATAGCTCAGATTCAAAATATTATAGCAAGAGAAATGAATGCAGAAATAGAGAATATACATATTAGTAATAAGTAATTTGCGGTATTTTACATAAAGTGGTATAATTAATATGTAACCCGAAAACAGCTGAATAAAATCTTTTCCCTACAATCTTTTTTCGTCAGGAGGAAGTACATGAAAATTTTGCTTGTGTTATTTTTTATTGTGTTTGCATTAGGAAGTTTGTTTATGCCAATTTTTACAGTAAAATTAATTTGGAAGTTTGAACCCAAGAAAAAAGTCGGCATTAAAAAAATAATACGGTGTAATTATTTCCAAATTGCAGCCGGTTCTATAAACGGATATATACTTAGTTTTACTATATGGCTGTTCAGTTTAGGCAAATTTGAAAATGCAATATATCTGTTTTTTATAATAACAGTAATAACATATATTATTGGAAAAGTATCATACAAGATCTTTTACAAAAAAATTAATAACAAATTAAGTAACAATATAAATAAGTATTAAAAATGTATGCAGGGAAAAGTCGGAGGAGTCTGAGCCTTTGTTTTTTTATGTTTATAAAGTTTGTGTTTAACATAAAAAAGTGGTATAATTAATATGTTACAAGTGTTTTTTGCAAGTATTATATTTATCGCCAGGAATGGTAAGTACTCCTAAATATTGGATGGAAGAATGAATATAAACTTAAGGCTTGTACACTAAAGACGAAGGTACTCCTAGAAAGAGTACAAGGAGGACTTAATATGTTAGGCAGAAAAAGAAAGATTCAGTGGCAATTGATTGAAAGTATTCTTGTTGAAAACAGCGAAAAGATTACCAATTCTGAAATGTGGAAAGTGGTAATTTATATTCCAATCAAAAAGGGAACTTTATACAAAAGAAATAAAGAGAATTTAGAACTTTTAGGTTGGACAGTGGTAGAAACTTTCGAGGAAGAATATTTTATCGTTCCAACTGCAATGTTCTTTCTTCAGGATAAGTTAGCAGGGTAATCTGCTAACTTTTTCTATTTATACAATAATTTTATACAAATTCAAATAAAACTCTTGAAATAAAACAATATAATTGATATCATATAATTTGCGTAAGGAGGCATATAAATGAAATTAAACATTGTACTAGTAGAACCAGAAATACCACAAAATACAGGCAATATTGTAAGAACTTGTGCAGCAACAGGAGCTAAATTACATTTAGTAGAACCATTAGGATTTCAAATATCAGATAGATATTTAAAGAGGGCTGGTTTAGATTACTGGGACAAGTTGGAAATAGAAAAACATATTTCTTTTGCAGAATTTCTAAAAAGATATGACCCTACACAAACAAATATGTTTTTTATTACATCTAAAGGTACACATAGATATGATGAACCTAAATACGAAAATATGGATGAAGTATTTTTATTATTTGGTAAAGAAACAAAAGGGCTACCAGAAGATATAATGAAAAAATATATTGATAAAACTATGAGAATTCCAATGATAGATGGAATTAGATGTTTAAATTTATCAAATGCTGTTTCTATTTTAGCATATGAAGTTTTAAGACATACTAATTTTGAACACTTAAAAGAAACAAGTGAAAGATTATTGGAAGATTAAATCACTGTATATTAGTATGTGATTATGTTTGTACTTATCAATTAGGGAGGTTTTTTAAATGATTAAAAAAGTAGCAATTTTAGCAAATGGTGGAGATGTTTCAGGTTTTAATGCTGTTATAAGAGCAATTAAAAAGACTTGTGAAACAAATGGAATTGAATGTTATGGTTATATTGATGGATACAGAGGTCTTGTAAACAATAATTACATTCGTTTAGATGGAAACGAAAAAGCTTCTGGTATTTTAACAAAAGGAGGTTCTATTATAGGTTCTTCAACAAATGCTATAGTATTCCATTATAAAGTAGAACATGAAGATGGAACAGTTACTTACGAAGATTTATCAGACCAATGTGTAAGAAATGTAAAAGAAGCAGGATTTGACTGTGTATTTACATTAGGTGGAGATAGTACACAAAAATCTGCAAGAGACTTATATTTAAAAGGAATTAACACAATAGGTGTTCCAAAAACAATAGATAATGATGTTGCTTGTACAGATGTTACATTTGGATATAATACAGCTGTTCATGTTGCAACAGAAGCTTTAGATAGATTACATACAACTGCAGAAACACATGACAGAATAATGGTACTAGAAGTTATGGGTAGATTTGCTGGTTGGATAGCTTTAGAGTCTGCTATTTCTGGAGGTGCAGATGTTGCTTTAATACCAGAGATTCCATATGACATAAATAAAGCAGCTGCAGCAATTAATAAAAGAAAAGAAAACGGAAAAAGATTTAGCGTTGTTGTTGTATCAGAAGGAGCTCATCCAATAAATGAAGAACAAACAACACATGAAGCAGAAGGCATAGATAATAAAGCTGGAATAAGTGTAAAATTTGGCGGAGAAGGAAATAGAGTTGCAAAAGAACTAAAAGAATTAACTGGTTTAGATTCTAGATGTACAATTTTAGGATACATGCAAAGAGGCGGAACTCCAACAGCATATGATAGAGTTTTATCTACAAAATATGGTGCAAAAGCAATGGAACTTGCAATGGAAGGAAAATTTGGAGTTTTAACAGTTATCAAAAATGGAAAATTAGATTGTGTTCCATTAGAAGTTGTTGTTGGTGAAAACAAAGAGATTGGTGCTGTTCAAGGTGGTACAGCAGAAAGTAACGTAAGATATGTTACAATGGACGATGATTTAGTAAAAACAGCAAGAGATATTGGAATTTGTTTAGGTGACTAATTTAAAAATTAATTTAAGAATCCATATTGTTATATGAATGTTTAACAATGTGGATTTTTTCTTTGTCTAAACAAGAAATAATTATTGATTAAATTATGTTAACATGAATGTAAGCTTATTGACACAAATTGACATAATATTATAAAATCAGTATAATTAATAATGGAATAAATATGTTGAAAGGGGAAGAAACATGATAAAAGTGAAAAACAATCTTAATGCAATTGTATTACGGAAAAAACTTATCAATAACTCTAAAGATGTAGTACATATTGGGGATAGTAAATCTAATCCCTATGAAACTATGGCGCCAGCATGGACGTCTAACGAAAACAGTGGTTATATCCGTCAAATCTTAAAAACTTCTGATTCAGTTCTATCTGTAGCCAGTACATTAGACAATGTTATAGATATGGCATTATATGGAATACGAAATATATATGCTGTAGATATAAATCCATCACAGCTACCTGTATCTTGGCTTAAGTACGCTTCTGTTGTTTATCTTAAGGAATATTCGGAGTTTTATGATTTTGTAGTATCAACATCTGAGAATGCACTTTCTAGAAAAATTGCCAACAAAATATTAAATGCTGAAGAAACAATAACTGAAGAAAACAAGTTCTGGAGAATGCTATATAATGATAACACAGCAACAGATATTCGCCGGAAATATTTCTTAAATGAGCCATATTATATAGACAAACACATGAAAAGAGTAATGCATTTTGACTATATAAAGCCGGACAGATGGAATGAAGCAAAAGAGGCATTAGATGCATCTACAATATATGTAGAAAATAGTGATATTTTTAACATCTACCTGCCAGATAACGCATTTGATGTGATATATCTATCAAACTTACATAATTTTTATACACCTAATGATTATGTGAGTAAGATTAGAAAAATGCATAGTCATTTAAGAAACAAAGGCCGAATTCTTTTATACTGCATAGGCATGAAAGAAAACTGGTTTTATGCATGGGACAGAAGAATATCACCGGATATATCTGCTGATGATTTTGATCAGAATTACAGAGAATTCTTTGATGAGATTAGGAGACAGATAATAGAAACAATGATAATGTATTCAATGTTAAAAGAAGAATTCAAAGTATTGATCATTCCTCTTAAAACAGGAGGAGGCTATATGTACTATAATACACCAACCGATTGTGTCTTA
The DNA here is from genome assembly GCA_900553015.1 of uncultured Clostridium sp. GTDB lineage: Bacteria > Bacillota > Clostridia > TANB77 > CAG-508 > Merdicola. Next base: position 59,990 of record USBY01000008.1, read on the forward strand.
GTTATACAGTAAACAGTAGAGTGGAAACTTTAATCATTAATTTAACCGGAGGGAAGCGTAATTCCTCCGGTTTCTTCGTTTTAACAATACAAAACTCTTAAATCTATAAAGAAAATTTGAAAATACTATAAAGTAGTGATATAATTTATTAAAAATTTATAGGAGGTATATGTTATGGGAAGAAAACATCGGAGGTCAGTAGAATCAAAAGATAGGCAGGAATGGAAGAAAGGTCCTGATGGAAAGTGGGAGCTTGTTTCAAGAAGGGACAGAAAACTTAACCATGAAAAGGAAAGCTTAAGAAAACCATAACATACAATAGGGTTGTAGCATATCAATGATGCTATAATCCTATTTTTTTGTCAAAAATAATGTTATTAAATTATATTAAACTGGAAATACTTATATAAATTATAAAATGGAGGTAGACATTATGAAAATATATATAAATGGGGATTTTATAACTCTGGAAAATGACAATATAGGAGCGATTGCAACAGAAAATGATAAAATTATAAAAACAGGATCTAAAGATGAAATAATAAAATTAGCAGATGATAATACAGAGATAATAGATTTAAAAGGGAATACATTGATGCCATCATTTATAGATGCTCATAGCCATATATTTGCGTTAGCTAAAAGTTTAATGCAGATATCCATAGATGGGTTAACTAGTACAGAAGAAATTAAGAATTGCCTAGCCAAATATAAAAAAGAGAATAGAACAAATGAATGGATTATAGTAAATGGTTATGATAATAACATATTAAATAATAGAAAACATATTACTAAACAAGAATTAGATGAAATATTTCCAGATACTCCTGTTATTATAGAAAATAAATCTAGACATAATGGTATTGCAAATAGTAAAGCATTAGAAAAATTAGGCATAACAAAAACAACAGCAGCCCCAGAAGGTGGAAGAATTATTTTTGATACAGGATTATTAGAAGAAAATGCATTTATTGATTCTCTTAAAAAGATACCTCTTCCAAAAATAGATGAAATTATGAATGCGTTTAAAAAAGCACAAGAAATATATGCATCACATGGAATAACTATGGCACAAGAAGGTGTTATTACAAACGAATTAGCAAAAATATACAAGTTATTGGCAGATAAGCATGAAATATTTCTTGATATAGTTGCATACATGGATTACAAAAATGTGGATGAAATAAAGAAGGAATATAGTGAATTTATTAATAAATATAACAATAATTTTAAAATAGGTGGAATAAAAATATTTTTAGATGGTTCACCACAGGCAAAGACTGCATGGTTAAGAGAAGCGTATATAAATGAACCAGAATATTATGGATATAGAATAATGAAAGATGAAGAGGTAGAAGAAATATTAGAAAATAGTAAAGAAAGCAATTTGCAAATATTAGCTCATTGTAATGGTGATAAAGCAGCAGAACAATATATAAATGCAATTAAAAAGGTATCAGGATTAAAAAGACCAGTTATGATACATGCACAGCTCTTAGGTTTAGACCAATTACCTTATGTAAAAAAATATAATATAATACCTTCATTCTTTATAAGCCATATATATTATTTTGGAGATATTCATATAAAAAACTTAGGAATGAAACGTGCAGAACATATTAGTCCAGCAGGTTCAACTCTTAAACAAAATATATTATTTACTTTTCATCAAGATACACCTGTTATAGAACCAGATATGTTCGAAACAATTTGGTGTGCTGTAAATAGAAGAACAAGAGCTGGTAAAGTACTAGGAGAAGATGAGAAAATTTCTGTATTAGAAGCCATAAAAGCTGTTACGATAAATGCTGCATATCAATATGGCGAAGAAGAAATAAGAGGAAGTTTAAAAGCTGGAAAGAAAGCAGATTTAATTATTGTAGACAAAAATCCATTAAAGGTTGCAAAAGATGAACTGCGAAATATAAAGATTTTACAAACAATAAAGAATGGTAAAGTGATTTGGAAAAATTCTTTGGGATATTAGTGCGTTCCTTGGGAATTTGGGGACGTTCCTTAAATCCCGATTTTTTTACATAATAAGTGTAATTTAATGATAACTTACAATACATTTAGAACAAGATTACTTTATTTATATATGATTTTAACAATTATTTGATTATGTTATATAAAAACTCCTATACAATTTATATTTTATATGATATAAAAAATTATGAAAAATATTATAAATGGAGAGAACAAATGATAGAACTAAAAAATGTAAGTAAAGCTTATGTGAAAGATAAGAAAGTAGTAGAAAATATAAACTTAAAAATAGAAGATGGAATTATTTTCGGATTTATTGGACCAAATGGTGCTGGTAAAACAACGACAATGGAAATGCTTACAGGCATATTAGATATAGATGAAGGCGAAATTTTAATTGATGGAATAAATATAGAAAAAGAACCTATTAAAGCCAAAAAAGAATTTGGATTTGTACCAGATTCACCAGATGCATTTGAAAAATTAACCGGTATAGAATATTTGAATTTTATTGGTGATGTATATGGTGTTGATCAAAAAACAAGATATGAGAGAATATCAAAACTTGCAAATGAATTTGGAATATATAATTCTTTAAAAGACAGAATACAAGGATATTCACATGGTATGAAACAAAAAATAGTTATTATAGGAGTGTTATTACATAATCCTAAAAATTGGATTTTAGATGAACCAATGACTGGATTAGACCCTAAAGCTTCATTCCAATTAAAAGAATTAATGAGAGAACATAGTGATAAAGGAAATACAGTATTCTTTTCTACACATGTTTTAGAAGTAGCAGAAAAAATATGTGACAAAATAGCAGTAATAGATAAAGGAAAAATTAAATTTGTTGGAACTTGTGAAGAACTAAGAGAAAAATGGAAATCTAATAGTTCTTTGGAAGAATTATTCTTAAAAATTATAGAAGAATAGGATATATAGAGATGAAAGAATTAACAAAAGTTATTTTTAAAAATGCTTATAGAAGAGATAATGTAAATAAAGATATTACTGCAAAAATTTTATCAGTTTTTGTTTTTGTCATTATATTTGGAACAATTTCATCATTAATGGCATTTGCAAGTTATAGATTAACAAATCAGCTTATAGAAGTAGACCAAGCACCAGCATTTATAAATATTATTTTACTTATAATGATAGTTTTTTTATTTTCAAGAAGTGTTTTTGAAAGTTTAAATAATTTATACTTTTCTAAGGATTTAAAAATATTTTTACGAATGCCGATAAAACCATTACAATTAGTTAAATCAAAGATCAAAAACATGATCGTTTCAGAGTATTTAATGGAACTAATGTTATTAGCCTCACCAATAATTGTATATGGAATAATAATGAACGTAAATTATATATTTTATATTTATTCAGCAATAATATTGCTGTTGTTACCAATAATACCAATTGTGCTGACATCACTAATTACTGCAATAATTATGAGATTTACAAATGTAATAAAAAACAAGACACAGGTACAATACATAACTGTATTTATAATATTTGTAATTTTAGGAATAATAACTAGTTTATTTTCTACCGGTGAAGGTTTTTCTACAGATATTTTTACAGAAAGAATGCTTCAAGTTAATGGTTTAATCGAATTGATTTCTGACTATTTTGTAATATTAAAGCCAATAATGAATAGTTTACTATATTATCAAGAATTAAGTGGATTAATTAATATTGTAATTTTTGCAGCAGAAAGTATAATTTGTTATTATGTTATGACATGGTTGATTTCTAAAGTATACTTAAAAGGAGCTATAGGTGCAACTATAAATGGATCAATAAAAGATAGAATAATAGATGTTAAACTAAAACCAGAAGATTTTAAACCAAGAAATTCAAAGATAGCATACTTATCAAAGGAACTAAAACAAATTATTAGAACACCTATATTTTGTATGCAATGTATAATATTTCCAGTAGTATTTCCAGTAGTATTTGTAGGCTTACCAGTTTTTGCATTAATTGCTTTTGCAAGAAGTATAGGATTAGACTTTTTAGCAGATGCACAGCAAAACATATTAAAACCGATTGGTGTAGTAATATGCGTATGTATTGCACAGGTATTATACATAATGAACTTTACATCAATTACAGCAATCTCAAGAGAAGGAAAATCTGCTAAATTAATGAAAACAATTCCTATTGGTCTATATAATCAATTTAAATATAAATTATATCCAGGTCTAATAGCCAATGGAATAATAGCAATAATAATTACAGCATTTTATGGTCTTTTTATGCCAGAATTTAATTTTATATTAGTTTTAACATTATTTGTTGTATTAATAGAATTATGCTTATTAGAAGAGAAGATAATGGTATTGATAGATTTAAATGCACCAAAAATAACGTGGACAAGCGAATATACTATGATGAAGGAAAATGTAAATGTAATGTATGAATTCTTTTATGCTGTAGTTGTTATTATTTTACTTGCATTAACTACATTTATTTTTAGAAATTCAACAGCATTATTAATATTTTTATTGATAGTATTACTTGCACTTAATGCCTTAATTAATAGATATGTAAGAAAAAATCAAGCGAAGTTATATAAAAAGGTTTATTAAATAGTAAAGATAGAAAAAACAGATTTTTTTTGTACTGAACCCAAAAAGTTGGATACTTTTTGATTAAGTATTATGCTGCTAGGGA
>USBY01000009.1 GCA_900553015.1 uncultured Clostridium sp.
AAATAAAAAAATATATATATTATTATTAATTTTTCTACTTATAGGAATTGTTTTAGGAGTGTTTTTTATAAATAACTCTGATGAAGCACAAAAAAATGAGGTTAGTGAATATATAAATAATTTTGTTACAACATTAAAAAATAATAACTCGATAGATAAAAATGAATTAATAAATGTATCATTCAAAAGAAATATATTAATGGGAATAATATTATGGTTCATAGGTTCTACTATTATTGGTTTACCACTAATATATTTTTTTGTGTTGTATAAAGGTTTATGTATTGGATATACAATATCTGGGGCTATAATTGCATTAGGAACTGGAAAGGGTGTGTGCTTTTGCATAGGAAGTATATTATTTCATAATATTATATTTATTCCAGCATTATTTTTTATAGCGGTAAGTAGTACAAAATTATGTTATGCAATTATGAAAAATAGGACAAAAGAAAATATAAAACTAGAAATTATACGACACTCGATATTATCTATAATAGCAGTAATATTTTTTATGTTATCTTCTTTAATAGAAGTTTATATTTCAACAAATTTACTTACATTTATAACAAAATATATTTAATAATTAGCAAAAAGATATTTACAATTTTGAATATCTTTGATATAACATATATAGTTTATGTAAATAATATATGTACATAAAACTAAAAAAAGCAGTAGAGGAGATAGTAGCATGGAAAAGAAAATTAAACTTTTTTTAGAATTTTTACAAAAAGATAAAAAATTATCAAATAACACACTACAATCATATAAGAGGGACATTACCCAATATGAATCATATATAAATGAAGAAAATTTACAATATTTAAAGGTTACAAAAGACGATATAAAAAAATATCTTGAGAACTTAAAAAATATCGGTAAAAAAACTTCAACAATTTCTAGAAACTTAGCATCAATAAGATCATTTTATCAATATTTAGTAAGAACTAAAAAAATAAAAGAAGACCCAACAGAGGGAATACAATCTCCAAAAGTAGAAAAAAGAGTACCAAGTGTTTTAAGTTCTAAAGAAGTAGAATTATTATTAGAGCAACCTAAAGCTGTTGATCTAAAAGGAATTAGAGATAAAGCAATGTTAGAATTTGCTTATGCAACAGGAATGAGAGTAACAGAAATAATAAATCTAAATTTAGAAGACGTTAACTTAAAAGAAGGATATGTTTCTTGCACAAATGCTAATAAACAAAGAAATATACCACTAGGAGCAATTTCTATTAATGCTTTAAAAGAATACATAAAGAAAGCAAGACCATACTTAATAAAAAGCGAAGATGAGAAATCTTTATTTGTAAATATAAATGGTAAAAGATTAACAAGACAAGGTTTTTGGAAAATAGTAAAATTCTATAAAGAACAAGCTCATATAGATAAAGACATTACACCACATGTATTAAGACATTCTTTTGCAACACATTTATTGCAAAATGGTGCAGATTTAAAAGCAATTCAAGTTATGCTTGGTCATTCTGATATTTCTTCAACTCAAGTATATATGCAATTTCAAGATGAAGGACTAAAAAATATTTATAAAAAAGCTCATCCAAGAGCATAAGATATATACTAAGACCACCAATGCTAAGACATTAGGTGGTTTTTTTGTGGATTTAAAGAATGGAAAAAAGAACGTTCATAAATCCCTATTTTGCATTCACTTTTTTCTTATGTTATGTTATACTAGTAAGCATGAAAAGACGTGGAGGTTAATATGAATGAACTTACAAGTGATGAAAAATTAAAAATACAAACAAACTTAGAATATATAGGACTAGATTTAAATAATATACCAGAATTTATAAAAAATTATAGACCTCTTGAATTTAGACCTATTAGAGGATTTTCAGAAAATAAAAGTAGAGTATATAAATATTTAAATATAAAAGATATCCAAATATATATAACTCCAAAAAATAAAATGGATTTGCTTTCAAAAAAATATGAGGAATGTAACCAACTATATGATTATTTAAAGCTTGAATCAGAAGATGATATAGTAAAACATGGCGTGTTTTTAAAAATGGTAGATAAGATGAATATAAATGAATTAGAGAGAATAGCTACCGAACAAGATATTTTAAATGAAAAAATTCCATTCGAAGTAAAATATAGTGAAAATTATCTTTGGCAAATTTATTATTCTGACATAACAAAACAGTATTTTATGATGGTAACACTAGAAGACGAAGAGTTTGAGGCGTTTTTTTATCTTCTAAAGAAACAAATAGAAGCATATAATGAACATAAGGATATATATATTTATGTACCTGTATGCAATACAGAATATTCTGGTGAGTTATTAACAAGAAATGAGATTGCAGATACAGAAAATTATATATGGCTATTTACAAAAGATTGGCCATTTGTTTATGAAGTATATGACAAAAATGGAGTTATGAATGTACATATCATAGGTAACACAGTTTGTTATGAAAAGATTAATAGCCATTATAAAATTGTAATAAAAAATGAAGAAGAAGCGATTAAGTTTTTTAAATTAATTAAAGCATTATTTATTTTACAAACAGAAACAAATGGTAAATATGTATTCGAACCAAGAATAAAAAAAGATGGAAGCTTAGAATTTTTATATAACGGAGATATAATAGAATACGATAATTTAACAAATTTTATAAAAACAGAGTTTTATAAAACAGATAATGAAATTAATGATATCGTAGAAAACCTAAATAAATGCGAAAAACAAAAACAAGAATTATCAATAGAAGAAAAAAACAAAGTAAAAGAATTTCAAGACAAAGAAAAGGAAATATCAATATATTTAGATTGTAAACGTAGCTTTTTTGGAAAGATTAAATTCTTTATGCAAAATAAGAAAAAATTAAAAGGAAGAGCAAAAGAAGTATTAAATAAAGATAGTGAAGAAGAACAAGAAACACAAGAAATAGAAGAGATTTTTAAAGAGAATGATGGTATAGATAGAACAAAAGAATTCTTAACAATAGAGGATTTAGTTTTACTAATTAAGGCTTTTGAAAGACAAGATAAAAGACTAAAAAATGATGAAATGGATGTACGAGCATTAGAAAATAAAATAAAAATTTTAAATAGTAAAATTCGCAATGCAGAGTCATATTTAAAAGAAATAGATGAGCATAACAAGAGTATTTTCGATTTTTGGAAATATACTAATAAGGACAATAATTTAATTTTATCAGAGATAGATTCTGAAGAGGAAGTTCCAGTTACAAATTTAGAAAAGACATTTGATTATTTAGAAGATTTAGAAGATCTTGGCAAGAACATGGATAAAATAATAAGGAAAAAGTTATCTAAAAAAGAATGTGACAGTATATTTTTAGCTACAACAGAGATTTTGGAATTCATAAACATGATAAAAGATAAAGATGACCTAAATGAGAAAGAGCTACATCTAATAGAACAAGAACTTAATGATATAAAAGAGAAAACTACAATTGTAAGTTCATTATTTCCAAAAGAAGAATACGATATTTTTGGTGGGCTTTCTGAAGATAAAACAAAAATTAGAGTATTAGCAGGAAGAAAACATCGTGAAATAGAGAAAAATATGTACAGAGTAATAGATGTAAATAAGAATACGTCATTAGATAGGTTTGTAGAAAAATTAAAAGCAATTGTAAGTGATATAGAAAAGGCATTATTACAAATAAAAGCACCAATGAATTTATCATTATATGTGGCAGAAAAAGATATAAATAAATCTAATTTCGAAATTTATCATGTAAATCCAGAAGAGGCTATAAATGATATAGAAAGTACTGATGAGCATATTTGTAGGATAAATATAAAAAAGGGAATGCCACTTATATTTTTAACTAATACAGTTTATTATGACAATTATAATAAAACACTTCCAGAAGGTATGGAGTTAAATGATTTAGTATTACTAGATAATTCGAAATTTGAATTTTTAAAGAAAAAGGAATCATTTTTCAGAATGAATAAGGAAGTAGAAAAATTTGAATACCAAAATTGTGATATACATGTAAAAGAATATAATTTGAAATTAAAACATAAGAAGGAGGAAAACAATGATAAATAGAACAATTATTGTTGTTTTAGATAGTTTTGGAGTTGGAGAATTACCAGATGCAGATAAATATGGTGATGTAGGTGCAAATACATTAGGACATATTTATGAGCTTGCAAAACCTAAATTAACTAATATGAAAAAATTAGGTTTATATAATATTGATGGATTAACAATTCCAGAAAAAGAAGAAAATCCTATTGGAAATTATGGTAAAGCACAAGAAAAATGTGCCGGTAAAAATAGTCCTGTAGGACACTGGGAAATCTCAGGATTTGTAAAAGAAAAGCCATTTAAAACATATCCAAATGGCTTTCCAGATAAGATGATAGAAGAATTTAAGGAAAAAACAGAATTAAAGGGTACTTTATTTAATGGTGTTGGTTCAGGTACAGAATTATTAAAACAATATGGAGAAGAACATTTAAAAACAGGATTTCCTATTATATATACTTCTGCAGATAGTGTTTTTCAAATTGCGGCACATGAAGACATAATTCCTGTAGAACGATTATATGAAATTTGTAGAATAGCAAGAGAAATGTTAAGTACAGAAGAATATGATGTAGGAACAGTTATCGCTAGACCTTTTGTAGGTGATAAGGCAGATAACTTTACTAGAACATATAATAGAAAAGATTTTGAATCGCCGGAATTTGGTAAGACAATGCTTGATGTACTTTATGAGAATAATGAAGAAGTAGTAGCAATTGGAAAGATTGAAGATTTATTTTCTGGTAGGGGAATATCAAGAGCAATTCATACAGAAGGAAATGCTGATGGAATAGAAAAAACAATAGAGGAAATAAAGAATAGTAAAAATGCAAAATTAATTTTTACAAATTTAGTAGATTTTGATATGCTTTATGGTCACAGAAATAATGTAGAAGGTTATGCAAAGGCCTTAGAATATTTTGATAATAAATTACCAGAAATTATTGAAGCAATGAATGAGGATGATTTATTAATTATAACAGCAGACCATGGAAATGATCCTTCAACACCAAGTACAGATCATGATAGGGAATATATACCTATTTTAGTTTATGGAAAAAATATAAAACATGGTATTAATCTTGGAATAAGGGACACATATGCAGATATTTCAGCTACTGTATTAGATATTTTTGATTATCCTATCTTAAAATACGGAAAGAGTTTTAAAGATTTGATAATTTAATTATTGCAAAATAAAAAAATATATGCTAATATGTATTAGCATATAACATGCCGATGTGGCGGAACTGGCAGACGCACCAGACTCAAAATCTGACGGGAAACCATGTGGGTTCGAGTCCCACCATCGGTACCAAGAAGAGCATAGCAAAGCTATGCTTTTTATTTTGTAAATTGGTGGGACTCGAAAAGGAGGGTCTAAGTTTTGTGTCTGTTAAGGCAGACACGAAACTTAAGACAAAAATAGTCCTGTGGACTATTTTTACGACGCGGCCCGAAGGGGAGCTGCCACCATCGGTACAAAGAAGAGCATAGCGAAGTTATGCTTATTTTTTTGTGTAATGATATTCCATTTAGTTATAACAACCTAACATTTATGTATTTCTAAAAATAGAATTATTATATTAAAATAAAATGTAAGCTTTTTTATTAACAGATACTAATTATTAGGAGGTAAATTAGATGAAAAAACGGGTAACTTATTTGGCAATAGCATTGACAACAGAGTGTAATTATAAATGTTTTTATTGTAAAAGAGGAGGAGAAAGCATATCAAAAGAAAAAGAAACTATTTCTTTTTTTGACATTAAAAAGATTATTGCAAATGCACATGAAAGTGGAATCACAAATTTTAGAATAACGGGAGGAGAACCAACAGGCGTACCTTATTTTGGTAAGCTTATTGAATATATTATGAAATTCAAAGATACTAAAATAAGAATTAATACAAATGGGTTTAAAATTTTGGAATACATAGATATACTTAAAAAATACAAAGAAAATATAGATATTGTTTTTAGTGTAGATAGCATATCAGAATACATAGAAGGTGTTCATTTTCCAAAATATCTTTCTAAAGATGTTATAAGAATAACAAAATTGTTAAGGAGTAATGGACTTTCAGTACGATACAATATTGTCGTAACTAAGCTAAATCAATGTCAAGTTAAATTACTTGTATTAAAAGCAATTGATGAATTAAATGTAAATGTTAAATTATTGGACTTAAATAGGTTCTCTGAATACTTTGGATATTCTAATAAAGTCAGCGGGGAAGCAGCATATAAATTGTGGGAAGAGCTTTTTATTCCAATGAGCAACTTTTATGATTTCTTATCCGAAATTTCAAATCATTCAGAAGCAGAGTGGACAACACAATTAATAAGCAAAGGCAATGGAATTCCAATGAGTTGCTATTTTAGGGGCAATAATTGGATTCAAGTAAAGGATTCTACAAGAGGAGCAAAGTATTCTGAATATTGCATTAGTAATTGTTTACTATATAAAACAGGTAATTGCCAAGAAGGAGTATTTAGCTTATTTTTATCATCGAATATGGTATTGCACTTGTCTGGGTGTAAAAATACTTCAATCCATTATAATTTAAATGGAAAAGAGGGAAGGCAAACAAAAAAAGCCTTCGAAGATTTATTAAAATTATTTGATAGATTTTAATTACAAAAGCATGGGATATGTTGAATGTCTCATGCTTTTATGATATAAAAACGTTTAGAAAAAATATAATACAGGAATGATGTAATATGATAGATTTTGAATTATATAGAATTTTTGTTGCAGTTGCTAAAGAAGAAAATATAACTAAAGCAAGTGCAAAACTAAATATATCCCAACCAGCTGTCACCAAACAAATTAAAAATTTAGAAAAACAATTAACTCTAAAATTATTTGATAGAAAGAGTAAAGGACTTTCTTTAACAGCAGAAGGGAAAGAACTATATGCTAAGGTTAAAAATCCCATTGAAGAACTTAATAGAATTGACGAACTATTAACTAAAGAAAAATTTATTAACATTGGAACACATAATCATATGGGAAGTTGCATCTTTGGAGATGTTATAAATAAATATTGCTTAAAATATCCAAATGTAAAATTAAATTTAATTTGTGAAGAAACATCTGAAATGATGAAAAAATTGAAAAATGAAGAATTAGATATAGTTTTTTCAAAAAGAAATAATAAAGATATATTGAATGAAATTACATATATTAAATTAGGATATTTACATGATGTAATTATTGCAAGCAAAGAATCACCATTTGCAAGGAAAAAACTAACGATTGAAAATATAGAGGATCAAATTATATATGCACCAAGAACATATGCACAATCTGTAGAAAGAATAAAAGAACTAACTCATGGTAAGAATTTAAATTTAAGAAATAGCAGTTATAAAACTATTCTAGAACTTGCAAGTTCAGGAAAAGTTTTAGGTTTAATAACACGAGAATATGTAGATAAGAATGATTTAAAAAAGTTTAATTTAGTTGAGGTAAAAACTACTATAGAATTAGGTAAAATTGAATTTGGAATTTATATAAATTCTAACAAATTTAAAGAACTAAATGATTTGATAAAAATTATAAAAGAGTATTTTAAGGAGAGTTAAGATGCAAGAGACACAAATAATTAAAATTGTATTTGGGATATTTCTTACAATATTTGCGATAGTTTTATTTATAATAGCATTTAAAGTTTATTATAAATATCTAATTCAAGAAAAAAGATGCAAAGCAAGAACTAAAGGAATAGTTAAAAAATATACTTTAGCAAATAGAGGAGGAGAACATAGTGGAGTACATCTTCCAATTGTCTCTTTTGAAGCAAATGGAAAAGAATATAAAGTAACAGGTCCAGAGTATAAATCATATAAAATAGTAACTACTAGTAGTCCATTAGAATCAAATTCTGAAGTTGAATATAAAGAAGATGAAAAACAAAGATTAATTATAAAACAAAAAGTAAATTCATTTATTAGAATTTATAAAAATCCAATGGAAAAAATATACCCAATAGGTTCAGAAATTGATGTATATTATGATGAAAGTAATCCAAAATTAGCATATGTTTTAAGATATATTAATAGAAAGTGGGCATTTTGGTTAATATTTTTAAGTGGTTTATTTATATTAGTTTTGGATATAATAATTCAATTATTTATATAAAATGAAACCAACCAATGCAAATGAGCATTGGTCGGTTAATTGTGTTGGCAAAGACGAATGGAATCTTTGCCAACTAGAGGTCACGCGGGGTAGTAGGCGCTTATGCGGGGGCGATTTCTTATGCCGGGTCTATTTCGGAAAGGAGTCCGATGTCATTTCCGTCCGCATCACATACCACAAACAACTGGTATGATTTCTCGGATTTTGTAAGAATGTTTGCATCCGGACTCCCGTCTGCAAGAGTTCCATATCTTACCCAGTACGCTTTTCCCGGAAATCCGGTAGACTCGCCCCAACTTGTCTTGATGGTCCAAGAGCCATCCTCGTTGTGGCGAATGTCAGCTCCAGAAAGAAACTCCGGAAATTCATCATCGATTGGCTGTGCCTGAAGCACGGTCTTCTTTGTGTAGAAGACGCCATCGATGTAGTCCAAATTCTCTGCTGCATTACCGATTACCCAGCAGTTGAAACCAGTTGGGGTTTGACTAGATTCCTCATAGCCAACGACCACTCCGAGAGGTGCAGTCTCAGTACCTTCAACGCATGTTAGTACTAACTGCTTCTCTTTGAGAACGATGCTATCTTCCAGAAAAGCAGGAATATCATCTGCTCCATTTACCCGAACAGCGTCCTTCTTTACTACCATTTTGTGAATGTACATTGTTTTTTCCATGTTGTTTATCCTCCTAAATTATATAATTGATAGTACATAATATTATTATAACACATTATGTAAAATGTGCAAGTTTTTATAAAAAAATATTCACTAAACAATAAATAATTATTGACAAACGATAACAAAAGAAATAAAATGTCTTCATAAAATATTTATGGAGGTATTTTATTATGAAAAAAATAAATATATTTTTAGGAGCAATATTACTCAGTGTATGGAGTGTAATATTATTCTTTGGAAAACAGCTAGGACTTTCAATGTTATTGTTCGCAATACCAATTACATATTACATAGTAACATTATTAGAAAAAACAAATAAAATAAAAAATAAAAATTCAAGATTTTTAATAATACCAATAATTATTTTAGCAAGTACTTACTTTATTTATAATAACAGTTTTTTTAATTTATTAAATTTATTGCTAATACCAATATTATTAATTATAATGATTTTAAATTTAACGACAACTAAATTAATTCCAAAAACATTGCTCGAAAGAATTTTAGATATAGTAATAGAACCATTTGCATATATTGGCGAAACAATGGCAGAATTAAGGAATTCACTTGCCGGGAAATTTAATATAAATCAAGAAAAGACTAAAGATAAAAAATCAAGCAATATAATAAAAGGGATATGTATTACAGTTCCTTTAGTAATAATTATTATTGCAATTTTAGCATCAGCAGACTCAGTATTTAGTAACATGATTACAAATATACTAAATTCGTTTTTCAATTTATTTAATAATGTAGATTTAATGGGGATTTTTATACGAGTAATTTTAATAGTATGTCTGTTTATATATTTATCAAGCTTCTTTTATATTATTACCAGATATGATGAATATTTTGTGGACGAAGAGGTAAAAGAAGAAAATAAAAGTGTAGATAGTACTACTTTTAAAATGGTATTAACATCATTAAATGTAATTTATTTAGTATTTTGTATAATCCAGATAAATTCATTATTTATGCAAAAAACGAATATTAATTATGCAGATTATGCAAGACAGGGATTTTTCCAGTTAATGGTTGTATCAGTGATAAATTTAATAGTGATATTAGTTACAAAAAAATATGCAGCTAAAAATAACAAATATTTAAACTTTATGTGTATAATTATGGTAATATTTACATTTATAATAATAATATCTTCTGCAGTTAGAATGCATTTTTATGAACAAGCATATGGATATACTTTTTTAAGGTTATTAGTATATTGTGTATTATTTGCAGAAGCTATTTTATTAATTCCAACAGTATTATATATATTAAACAAGCAGAAACACTTATTAAGAACATATTGTATGATTTTAATTGTTGTATATATAGGAATGAATTTTATTAATTTTGATGCAATTATCGCAAAAGGAAATATAGAAAGATATATAGAAACAGGAAAAATAGATTTAGAGTATCTAGAAGAAGAAACTGGAACAGATGCTATTCCAGAGTTTATACAAATTTTAGAGATAAAAAATGTAGATGAGCAAACTAAAAATGAGACTATAAGATATATAAATGATGTTTACGAAAATTTATCAAATGAAAAAATGGACTTTAGAGATTTAAATATGTCTAAGATATTGGCTAGAAAGTCCATAGAGGGGATTAAATAATGAAAAGATTTAGAGAAATTATAATAGCGTTAGCTATAATTATAATAATAGTTTTAATACAGCTTATTATTTTTAAAACTGGAACCGAGGTAAATATAAGCGAGAGTAATTCTACAAATACATTGATAGAAGATGTTAAGATAAGTGAAGAACAAAAATTGGAAAATGAGAAAACATATAGTATGCAAACAGGAAGTAGCTTTGCAAAAATAGGTAATATTATTATATATAATAATTCGACAGATAATATATTTAAATATGATTGTAACGAAAAGAAATTAGACTTACTATATACGATGGAAGATGGTGTAAATAAACTTTATTTTGATGGTGAATATGTATATGCAATGCCAAATTACTATAGAGGAAAAGGAATTTATAAGATAGACTTACAAGGAAATGCAGAAAAAATTTATGATGGAGCATCTATACAATTATGGCTTACAGATGACAAGATATATTTTACAGATCAGGTAGGGTATGACAGAATAAACGGAACACCTCAAGGTAATTTATGTGTTATGAATAAAGATGGTAGTGATAAACAAACAATTATAGAAAATGTTAAAAATTATTTTAAAATACATAATAATACTATTTATTACACAGATTTAACTTCAAGAAGTATATATTCTGCAAATATTGATGGAACAAACAAAAAAGAATTAGCACAGGGAAGAACATATATTAGTAATGTAGATGATAATTGTTTAACATATATTGATTTTGCAGATAATGAAGCATATAGAATAATATATTTAAACACAAATGAAAATCATAAATTAGGTATGTTTGGGAACGATGTATTTTCAGCAGATGGTAATTATGTGTTTACTAGAAAAGGTACTGATGGAAACAATATAGAAACAGAATTTAGTTTATATAAGATTAATCCAGAAAATAATACAGAAGAAATTGTTTGGAAAGCACATGGTGGATTTGAAAGATTAGCATATATAGATGATGAATTTGCATATTTTACTTCAGGTCAGAGTACATATAAAGTTAATTTAAAAACAGGGCAAGAAACTGATTTACCAAAAAGATATTATTATTTTTTAAATGGATATGGATATACTTTTAATCAGAAGGATGATGGAATCAATTCACTCGAAATATGTAATCTAAAAACTATGGAGATAAAGAAAGATGATATAGTACTATAAAAAATAGAGGAATACCTCTATTTTTTATAAAAGTCTTGAAAACTTATGTAAACTATAGTAAAATAATAGAGATTGAAAAGGGGGATAAATGTGAAAAAGAAAACTAATGTAAAAAATGTACTAAAAAAGTTATATAAATTATTAGATAATAAGCAAAAACGTAATTTTATAATAATAATTATAATAATGATAGTATCTGCAGGTCTTGCGCAATTAACACCAAAAGCAATAGGTTGGCTTACAGATGATATTTTAGTAGCAAATCAAGTGGATTTTATTAAGGTAATCCCATTTTTAGTTTTTATATTAATAGTAAATGTAGTAAATGAAATCATAAAGATAGTAAGAAGAGTAATGGTAGAAGATACAGCTACAAGAACAGAAAAAAAAGCGAGAGGAATAGTAATTAATTCATTGTTAAAAGCACCTTTATCATATTTTAGGGAGAATATGACAGGGAATATTCATGGAAGATTAAATAGATGCTTAGAGGGAACAGTAAAATTAGAAAAATTAATGTTTATGGATTTTGCACCAGCTATATTTAATAGTATTGCAGCTATAATAACAATTTTTATAACTTTACCCATATCGTTAGCATTACCTATGTTACTTGTTATTCCAATAGGAATCGCAATAGTATTTAGACAAATTAGTACTCAAAAAGGTATAAGAGTAGAATTATTAGAAACTAAATCTGCAATGGATGGTACAATTGTAGAATTACTAAATGGAATAGAAGTAATAAGAATAACAGATAGTGTTGAATTAGAAACAAATAGATTTAATAATAAATCAGAATTTTTAAGAAAAAAAGAAATGAAGCATCATAAACAAATGGCAAAATATGATTGCTTAAAATTTATAAATCAAGCAGTATTTACAGTTTTAATTATAGGAATTTCAACATGGCTAGCAACTAAAAATGTAATTACTGTTGGTAATGTTTTAACAGCATATTTATGTTTTACACAATTAACAAAACCATTAGAGGAGTTACATAGAATATTTGACGAATTATCAGAATGTACAGTTTTAGCTACAGATTTCTTTAAAATGACAGAATTACCTAATGACTTTTCTTATGCATTAGTAGAAGAGGGAGAGCAAACTAATAAAGATACAAGCAAATCAATAGTAGAAGTTAATAACTTAAAATTTTTTTATAATGAAAACAAAGAAAAAGTTATATTAGATAATTTTAACCTAAATATAAATGAAGGTATGTTTTTAGGAATTGCAGGTCCTAGTGGCTGTGGAAAATCTTCACTTATTAAGGCTATATGTAAACTAGAAAAAGGTGATGGAGATATATTCATAGATGGTAAAAATATAAATTCATTAACTAGAAAAGATATTTCAGAGATTATTGCATTAGTACCACAAAGTCCATTTTTAATAGCAGGTACGATATACGAAAATATTTGTTATGGAATGGATAAAGAAGTAAGTTTAGAAGAAGTAGAAGAGGCAGCTAAAAAGGCATATATTTTTGATTATATAAACAATTTACCAGATAAATTTAACACTTTAATATCAGAAGGTGGAAATAATCTTTCTGGTGGTCAAAGACAAAGAATAGCTATAGCTAGAATATTTTTAAGAAAACCTAAAATATTAATTTTAGATGAGGCAACATCAGCACTAGACAATACTTCAGAAAGACATATTCAAATTGAGATAGAGAAATTACAAAAAGAAAACAATACTACTATTATTTCTATAGCACACAGATTAACTACTTTAAAAAATTGTGATAGAATTATAGTTTTAAATAAAGGAAAAATAGAAGAAGATGGAAAATATACTGAGCTAATAGAAAAAGAAGGTATATTTAAGGATATGTATTATGGAAAATTAAAATAAGAAAGTTTTTTACCATGCAATTTGATTGGAAATATAAATGACTTAAATTTCTTATATAAGTATAAAATAAACTGTGGAATGAAAAATCATCCACAGTTTTATTTATTAGATTGATTTTATAACTTTACATGGATTTCCCACTGCGATTACATTTGAAGGAATATCCTTTGTAACAATACTACCTGCTCCTATTATATTATTATCACCAATTGTAACTCCAGGTAGTACGACAACATTTCCACCAAACCAAACATTATTGCCAACTGTTATAGGTTTAGCATATTCCAATCCAGAATTTCTTTGATTAACATCTACAGGATGACCTGCAGTATAAAATCCACAATTTGGACCAATAAAAACATTAGCACCAAATTTTACAGTAGCGGTATCAAGAATTACTAAATTATGATTGGCATAAAAGTTTTTTCCAAAATAAATGTTATAGCCATAATCACAAATAAAAGGCTGTTCAATAATTGTAGTTTCATCTGTGGTAGCTAGGATTTGTTTTAAAATAGAATTTCTTTCTTCTACATTAGAAGGAAGAGTATTATTGTATTTAAAACATAAATCTTTAACTTTAAAACGTTCATTTATTAATTCTTCATCATACATAGGATTATATAATTCGCCATTTTTTGCTTTTTCTTTTTCTGTCATAAAAACCTCCTAAAAGATATTATCGAAAAAATTGTAACATAAAAAAATTCATATTGCAAAAAATAAAATTGTATAAAAAAAACATCTGCGTTATAATAAATAAGTAAAATATTATTAAAATGTAGAGGAGGACATAATGAGTAATGTAATTATAGGAGTACTTATTCCTTTTTTAGGAACAGCGTTAGGTTCTGGTTTAGTATTTTTTATGAGAAAAAAGGAAATAAATAAAAAAGTTCAAAAACTATTATTAGGCTTTGCAGCTGGAGTAATGATGGCAGCGTCAATTTGGTCTTTATTAATGCCAGCATTAGATATGACAGCTGGAAGATTTGCATGGGTTCCAGTTGCAGTAGGTTTTATGTTAGGAATTATATTTTTGCTAATTTTAGATACATTAGTACCACATCAGCATCTAGAAACAGAAAAAGCTGAGGGATTGGAATCAAATTTTAAGAAAACTACAAAATTAGTATTGGCAGTTACTATTCATAATATACCAGAAGGAATGGCAACAGGAGTCGTATTTGCCGGAGCGTTAATTGGAAATACAAGTATGACTATAGCTGGTGCTATAGTATTGGCAGTAGGAATGGCTATACAAAATTTCCCAGAAGGTGCGATAATATCTATGCCATTAAAGGCAGAAGGAATTTCTAAAGGAAGAGCATTTTTATATGGAGCTCTTTCAGGCATTGTAGAGCCAATAGCAGCAATTGTTGCAATATTATTTACTAATGCAGTGGTTCCAATATTGCCATATATTTTAGCATTTGCTGCAGGTGCAATGATTTATGTAGTAGTAGAAGAATTAATACCAGAATCACAAGCAGGAGAACATACTAACATTGGAACAATTGGTGTAGCATTAGGTTTTGTAATAATGATGATTTTAGATGTAGCATTAGGATAAATTTTAATATATATAAAAACAGCTCATTTATTTTATATAAATGAGCTATTTTAAATCTATTTTAATTCCAAATTTATCTAAAATATCGTTTAATCCTTGATTTATTTCTTCTCTTGAATAATTAGCTTCTTCTAAAGTTTCATCTGGTAATTTATTAAGTTTATCGTAAAAATTTATAGCTATAGCAAGATGCTTAGGATTTTGAACTTCTATTTTATCAAATAATAAATTTTCTGCTTCGTTAATTTTCTTTTCACAAATTAATTTATCAAGTGAATTATATAATTCATCAGAAGTTGAATTTACAATATTTTCTGGAAGATATTCTGTTGAAGTTTGATTTAAGAATACTTTTGCTAAAAATTCAACTAAATCATCTATTTGATTTAATAACCAATCTTTTTTGTACATATATAGTCTGCTCCTTTCGAAACTTATTTTAACATTTATGAACCTAATATACAAGAATTAAGAAAACATTAATTGATTTTTTTACATAATATATATATAATTAGAAAAAAATTGGGAGGAAAATATATGAGATGTCCAAGATGTGGAAGTGAAAATATATCGAGCATTATAGATACTAAAACACATACTAAAGGTTTTGATGGCGGAGACGCGTGTTGTGGCTATTTACTGTTTGGATGGCCAGGAGTATTATGTGGCTTATGTAATACTGGAGATACAACAACAACTACTAAAACAACAAATATATGTAATGATTGCGGGAATAGATTTTAATGAAAAAGAGTACACAAAGAAAAATATGGGCATGGTCTATGCGTCTAGGAAATAGGTGTGGTTGTCATCAAAGAGAAGATAGAAGTTTTAAAATAGGAGAATTTCAGTTTCCTATATGTAGTAGATGTACAGGAATATTATTGGGGCAAATTATTTCTATAATATTTATTTTTATAAAAGTTAATATTCCAATACATTTAGATTTTATATTTTTAGGAATAATGTTTTTAGATTGGTATATTCAATTTAAGAAAATAAAGGAATCTACTAATTTTAGAAGGTTAATAACTGGAACATTAGCTGGTATTGCCCAAATAAATATCTTATATCAAATAATAATATATATAATAAAACTATTTTAAGTATTGAAAAAAATATAGAATAGGGATAAAATAACAAAAACAAACGAAAGAAAGGTGGATTACAATGGAATTTCATGCTAATGAAGGAAAAAATGTAGAAATAGAGGTTAATGGAGAAGTTTATTTAAGACATGCAATTAAAACAAGATTTGTAAAACAAGGAGATAGTTATATAGATTTATTTAAAGAATATGTTTCACCAATATATCAAGAGGGAGATATAATATCAAGCAGTGAAAAAATAATCGCATTATGTCAAAATAGAGTATTAAAAAGAGAAGATATAAAAGTAGGATTTTGGGCAAAATTTTTATCTAAATTCGCACATAAAACTACTGCAGGTGTAGGTGTTGGTGAACCAATAAAAATGCAATTTGCTATTAATCAAGTAGGACTATTAAAAGTACTATGGGCAAGCTTAGCAAGTGCGGTTACAAAATTATTTGGTAAAAAAGGAGTATTTTACGAAATAGTTGGACAAGAAGTAAGTGGTTTAGATGGTTTTTATGATCACGTATGGAAAGAATATGGAGATATAGGAATTTTATTACCAGAAAACCCATCAAAAGTATGTAACGAAATACATGATAAATTAGGAATTTCTTGTATGATTGTTGATGCTAATGACTTAGGACAAGAAGTAATAGGTCATTCAGATGATATAAAACTAACAGAGGAAGAACTAAAAGGTTTAATAAGGGATAATCCAACAGGTCAAGGACATGAACAAACACCATTGATTTTAATAAGAAAAAAATCAGCAAATAAAGAATAATTAAAACATTAAAAGTCCATATGTAAATATGGGCTTTTTAAGGAGAAATACATAATGAAAAAAAAGAAAAAGAAAAATTCCTCAAAAGTAATTCTTATTATAATTTTTATTGGTATTTTGGTATTTTTACATCAAGAAGGTTATATACAGTTTGACACATATGCAATAAATACAAATACTATGGAAGTAGAGGATAATATGAATGTTGTTTTGGTAAATGGAACTAATAAAATTCCAGACGATTACATAGCAAATTTAGTAGAATATAATGGGTATTTGGTTGACAGTAGTATTATTAATGATTTAGACGATATGTTTAAAGATGCTAAAAAAGATGGCGTTAATTTAAATATAAATACTGCTTATAGGGATAAAGAAGAGCAACAAGATATATATGATAGAAGAATTAAAGCATATAAGAACGAAGGAATGACAGAAAAAGAAGCAATAGAGAAAACAAATTCTGAAGTTCAAAAGCCAGGGTATTCTGAACACGAAACTGGACTTGCAATAGATTTTAGTAATCCTAGCAATCCTGAAGATAATGAACCTATGTGGGAATGGCTAAATGCTAATAGTTACAAATATGGTTTTATATTAAGATATCCTAAAGATAAAATTAATATAACAAAAGTTTCTAACGAGGAATGGCATTATAGATACGTAGGAAAAGATATTGCAAAAGAAATGAAAAACACAGGGGAATGTTTAGAAGAATATATAAATAGAGTATTGTAAAAAAATTGCAATATTGGTATAATGGCAAAAAATGAGGTGGAAAATATGGAAAATAAAAAAGTCAATATAGTTCTATTTATTGTTCTAATAGCTATAATCGTCGCAATTATAGTTTTAATAGGTAAATATAATGAACAGATTGCAGAAAAGGCACAAGATATTATTCAAAATACAATTGCACCAGTTTTTACAGCAGAAGATGATGGTGTAAAAATAGTTCCAACTTTATCTGATAAGGTTAAAGGAAATACTATGTGGTGTGGTACATTCCAAATAGTTTGGAACGATTTAAAAAATGAGATTGTTAAGCAAGATATAGAATTTTCTCCTCAATTAGATTGTGTAGATAACCTTAATAAATCTGCTTTTTCAGCAGATATGATTTCAGAAGAAGATTATTATAAAACTTATGGAGTAATCTCACCAGAATTAAAAACACAAATAGAAACAGATTTAAATAATAAATTTGGAAAAACAAGCGATTTTATAAATAATTTTAATTGGAATACAGATGCAAATGCTAAAAAATATCTAATATATGCAATGCTTGTAAAAGATCTAAAATTTGCAACACCTTTTGATGATTTAGAAACAGGAGATTTTGCAGGGAAAGATACAAAAACAAGTTACTTTGGTTTAAAAGCAAACTCTAATTCAGAAGCAAGAAGCCAGGTTAGTGTATTATATTATAACAACGAAAAGGATAAAGCTATATCAATATCAACTACAACAAACGATGAAATAATTTTGTGTAGAACAAATACAATACAAAATTTTAATCAGATCTGGGAAAAAATAACTAATGAAAGAACAAATTATACAGGAAATACTTCATTAGAAGAAGCTGAGATTTTGCAAGTTCCAGAAATTAGTATTAATTCTGAGAAAGAATATACAGATTTAGAAAATAAAGAATTCGAAGATGTAAATGGCGAAAAATTAACAATAGAAAAAGCAATGCAAACTATTGAATTTGAATTAAACAAAGAAGGTGCAAAATTAACTAGCGAAGCTGGTATGGCAGTAACAACAAATGCGATAGAACCACAAGATATTAGAGATTTTTCTTTTAATGATTCATTTGTAATATTCTTAAAAGAAAAAGATAAAGAATTACCATATTTTGCGTTAAATGTGTCTGATATAGAAGATTTTCAAAAATAAATTATACTAAAAGACTATCTAATTTTAGATAGTCTTTTTTAGAGTGCTGGTTAAGAATTAGATAAAAAATATTGACCAAGCTTTATGATGGGAATATAATAAAATTCACGCAAAAATAATTTGCAAATGCAGAGGTTATATATGGAGGGTAGAAAATGAAGAAATTTTCGGAAATATCAATTATCCGGTTGCAAACAGCCTATCTGTTTACAGAGGATAATCGCAAAGTAAGAAAACTTTGTCCAAGTCTTTCAAAAGAACTTAAGCAAGAGAATATTGAAATGGTATTTGTACCAGAGGACAAAAGTGAAGATGCAGTTCTTTTGGAAACTGATGATATTAGGTGGTTTAATCCAGTTGAAGGGTATTTTGACTACGAGATTGATTCAGATTCAGTTGTGAGTGAGGTGGAGTTTTACCGCACTGATATGGACAAAGAACTCATAATGTTCTTAGACTGTAAAATTGGGCAGAGAATGTTGGTTAAGCAATATGATGAAGAAGAATTGAAAGATATGTATTTTTATGTAGAAGGAATAATATTTCCGGCTACCGAAAATAATAATGAGCCATCGATAGAACATGTGCAAATCTATAATATAAGAGAAGACCGTTTTATGGTTCCGGAAAAGTTCGAAGGTGGCTATTATTTAGAAAATGATAGCATCGAAGATGCGCCATTTGAATTATGGCCTATTATTAAAGAAATGGCCAGTGAAAATGAAACTGTTTAATTAAGCATTTTATAACCTCTGCAAAATCACTTATTTCTTTTTTAGAGATAAGTGATTTTTCTATTTAATTATTTTACAACTAAATAAAATATGATAAAATATAAGACATAAATTAGAGCAAGACAAATAAGAAAGGAAGAAAAATGACAACAGCAAAATTATTTGTTATAGTGAAAATACTATTAGCTATAATATTAATTGGAACAATATGTGCAGTAGTGTTAATTATATATTTATTTAAGGGAGATATAAAAGCAAGAGTACCGGGATACGTCAAAAAAGAATATAATTTAAGTAAATACGAAGTAGAAAATAGACCAGTATATGTAATGGAGCCAAAAGAGGGTGTAACAAATGATTTAGTAATAATGTATGTTCATGGTGGATCATATGTTGCAGATTTAGAAAAAGAGCATTGGAAAACATGTGGAGATATTATAAATCAATTAGGATGTACAATCATACTTCCAGATTATCCACTTACTCCAAAATATAATTATAAAGATACTATTAACATGATGGAATCTCTGTATAAAAAAGTTATACAGCAAGTAGAACCATCTAATTTTGTAGTAATGGGAGATTCAGCTGGTGGAGGTTTAGCATTAGCTTTAGTAGAAAAAATGGGAGAAGAAAATATAGCTATGCCAAATCAAACAATACTAATATCACCATGGTTAGATGTAAGGATGAATAATCCTAAGATTGCAGAAATAGAAGAAAATGATCCTATGCTTAATAAAGCAGCACTAAAATTAGCTGGTGAAAATTATGCAGGAGAAGATGGGATAGATAATTATTTAGTAAACCCTGTAGATGGACCACTGGATAAATTACAAAACGTGTCTATTTTTACAGGAACATATGATATATTAAATGCAGATGTTGAAGTACTAAAAGAAAGAGCAGAAAAAGTTGGAACTAATATTAATGTTTATGAAACAGAACAAGCAACACATATTTGGCTTTTATATAAATACAAGGATAAAGAAAGTGACCCACTGGTTCAAGAGCCATATAAACAAATGATAGAATTATTAAAAAATAATTAAGGAGCTAAAAATGAGAAGAAAAGAAAAAAAAGAATTAGTTTGGAGAAGACTTGACAATTCTGCTAAGATATTTCCATTATCTTCTAGCAGAAAATATAGTAGTGTTTTTAGGATATCTGCTGTAATGAAGGATAAAGTTAGTCCAAAACTATTAGAAAAGGCTGTAAATAATGCACTTAACAAATTTGAATTCTTTAAAGTAAGATTAAGAAAAGGATTTTTTTGGTATTATTTTGAGTATAATGATAAAAAAATAGTAATAGAAGAAGAAAAAGATTATCCATGCAAATATATTGATCCAAACACCAACAACGATTATTTATTTAAGGTTACTTATTTTGATAGAAAAATCAATATAGATATTTTTCATTCATTAACAGATGGAAATAGTGCAGTACAATTTTTTAAAGAAATAGTTTATCAATATATAGAAATAGAATATGCAAAAGACTTTAAAAATGTAGTAAGAACAGACAGAAAATTTGATTTTAATATAGAAGATAGCTATTTAAAAAACTATAATAAAAAAGCTAAGAATAATTCTATAAGTAAAAAGGCATATATTTTAAAAGGAAGAAAGATTCCATTTGAAGCTATAAGAGCAACGCATGAAATTATAGATTTAATTAAGTTAAAAGAAATTAGCAAGCAAAAGGGAGTTACTATTACTCAATTTTTAACAGCGGTATTGATAAAGGCTATTTATTTAGGTAACATGAAGAATACTACTAGTAATAAGCCTATAAAAATTTGTGTACCTGTAAATTTGAAAAAGTATTTTAAATCCAAGACATTGAGTAATTTCTTTTCTTATATAACAGTTACAGCAGATGGTAAAAAGGTTGATTTTAACAATTTAGATGATGTTTTAAAATTGGTAAAATCAGATTTTGAAAATTTATTAAAACCAGAAGAAGTAATGAAAACAATGTCATTAAATGTTAAACTAGGAAATAACTTTTTTATAAGAATAATTCCATTATTTATGAAGCAAATATTTGTAAGATTAAGTTATTTAGAAATTAGAAAATATACGACAACTACTTTTTCAAATATCGGTAGAATTGGTATTATTGCAGATTATCAAAAATATATAGAAGACTTTTTCTTTTTGATTGCTCCAGAAAGGGTAGAAAAAATAAAATGTTCAACATGTTCATACGAAGATAAAATGTTTTTTACATTTACATCAATATTAATGCAAACAAAGATAGAAGATGAATTTAAAAAGATTTTAGAAGAATTAGGAATTCATGTTGAAATAGAAAGTAATGGTGTTTAATATGTTATATCCAAAATTATCTAATATAAAAAGAAATAATATAATTTTAATTGCATCAATAGCAATATCTATAATTATTATTAATATTTTGCTAATTATAAATGTTCTTGTAGATAAAACAAACCATTGGTCAATGCTTTGCATAGCAGGGATAATATATGTATATGGAACGGTAATTTATACTAAAAAAAGAAATATAAATATTGCCTCAAATGTATTCGTACAATGCTTATTAGTGTCATTATTAATATTGGCAATAGACTATTTTATAGGTTATAGTGGATGGTCAATAAATATAGCAATACCAATAGTAATTATGGTAGCTAATTCAACACTTATGGTTTTAACTATAGTAAGTAGAAAAAGATATATGAGATATGCAATGTATCATATGTTAACTTTTTTGTTTAGTATGATTCAATTAATATTATTATTTTGTGGAGTACTAGAAAATAAAGTTTTAACAATTGTTGCAAGCGGAATAGCAGGACTTTCATTATTGCTAACAGTAATTTTATGTGGCAAGGCAATGTGGGAAGAAACAAAGAAAAGATTACACATGTAAATCGGGAATTGGGGACGTTCCTTTTTTCCCTTTTCGGGATATAAACATCGTCCCCAAATCCCGAATTCCGAAGAACCTTAACAAGGCAAAAATCATAAACTACAATAAGTAGGTGAGTTTATGAAAAGAATTGTTAAGGTTATTTTTATTGTTTATATAATTACTAATTTTTTGATTATATTTCAGCCTAATATTTATGCAATTGAACCTGCAGGAAGAGTATATGAAGGAATAGATGTTAGTGGTTGGCAAGGAGAAATAGATTTTTCGCAAGTAAAAAATTCTTGCATAGACTTTGTATACATAAAATCTAGTGAAGGGCAAAATACAGTTGATAGCTATTTTCGTAGAAATTATGAAGGAGCTAGAAGTAATGGGCTTAATATAGGATTTTATCATTATGTAAGAGCACGAACTACGGAAGAGGCTATATTAGAAGCAGAACATTTTGCAAGTACAATTGCAGGGACTGTTCCAACTTGTAAATTAGCTATGGATTTTGAAAATTTCGGAAATTTATCAACAAGTGAAATAAATGAAATTTCTAAAGTGTTTTTAGAAAGAGTACAAGAATTAACAAACAAAGAAATGATAATTTATAGTAATACATCATCAGCCAGAACTATATTTAGTGAGGAACTTGCAAACGAATATCCTTTATGGGTAGCACAGTATTATGTAAGTAATCCATCAGATAATGGTAAATGGAGTGTATGGGAAGGGTTTCAATATACAGATAGAGGAACTGTACCAGGAATAAACGGTTATGTTGATAGAGATAGATTTACAAGCGAGATATTGTTAGATAGTCAAGAAGAAATACCAAGTAATGAAGAAAACAATGAAAATAGTGGAAATACAGGTAATGTTGACGATTATATAAGATATACAATTCAAAGAGGAGATACACTATCAGAAATAGCACAAAGATATAATACAACCGTTAATGAACTTGTAAGATTGAATAATATACAAAATCCTAATATGATTTATGCTAATGAAACATTATTAATACCAACTAAAAATAATTCTATAAGTACTGGTAGTGATGATAAAAATAATACAATTTATATTGTACAAAGGGGAGATACTTTATATAGTATTGCAAAAAGATTTAATACGACTGTACAAAACATTGTAAATAATAATGGCATTTCTAATCCAAATCTTATATATCCTGGTCAAAGATTAATAATTGCTAAAAGTACTACTAATATACAAACGAAATATATGAGCTATAGAATAAAAAGAGGGGATACTTTATGGGGAATTGCTAATAAATATAATACTACTGTAAAAGAACTTGCATATATAAATGGAATTAGAAATGTTAATAGAATATATATTAATCAGGTAATACGAATACCTGTAAATATAAGTATCGGAGAATATGACTGTGGGCATAGTATATATACTGTAAGAAGAGGAGATACACTTAGTAGAATAGCAAAGCGATTTGGAAAAAATATAAATGAAATAGCCGAACTAAATGGCATAAAAAATGTAAATTATATTTATGTAGGGCAAAAATTAAGAATATAAAGGTGTTTTATTGACGAAAAAATTAGTTTATTATATACTAAAAGCAGAAAATTTTTCTATAAATTAGGAGGATGCTTATGCAAAAGATAAATAGAAAAATAAGTTTTGTTATAATAATATTATTAATGATTTTTGCGATGAATACTTCTTGCTTTGCAGCAAATACTGTAAGTACTAGAGCACGTAATACAGCTAGTTATAATTCGACAGAAAATGAAGTAACAAATACTACAAATCAAGTTACAAATGAAGCCGTAGAAAATACAGTAGCAGAGAATGATGATATAGAACTTGCTTATCCGTCTATAGAAAAAGAAGATACAAAATTTGGCCCATTAACAATGGAACAAGTAATTGGAGGAGCAGCAGTATTATTATGTTTTGTTGGCATTATTCTTGCTATTTCATTATATTCAAGGAGCAGAGCTGACGAGGATGATTGGGATGAAGATGATTATATAAATGAAGAGCCAGAAATAGAAAGACAAGAACCAAAAGCTATGAAGGAACTTAAAGATGAGGCAGCTGCTAAAGAGCCAAAGGCTATACAGGAAATGGAAGATGAAAGAAAACTAGAAGAAATACGCAAAGCAAAGGAAGAAAACAAAGAAGATGCCCCTAATAAAAAAGAAGAAATAGAAGAGAAAATAGAAAATAAAGAAGATACAGCATCTTTAAATTATAGACATCAAAAAGCATTAGATGATTTTTACAATTATGCAGAAGAGATAAAACAAGAGAAAAAGACAAAAAGAGGAAAAGGTAAACATTCAATGTAAGAGTTTATTACTACAAAAGCTACCAGATGGTAGCTTTTTGCATATAAGAAAAATATTTAAAGAGGGGAAAAATGAAGACTAAAGAAAAATTAATCATAGTATTACTATCAATAGTTATTGCAGGAATTAGCTATTGGTTTTTCTGGGATGGATATTATTCTATAGATACATATAGAATAATTTCGCAAGGATATACAGATTATGCATTAAAAGATGCATATATAAGAGACGGAAGATTATTTCTTGCAGGAATTGTAAGTTTAGTTGGAATAATAAATCCAAGCTATAAGGTATGGTATATTATAAATTTAGCAATTGCAATTTTTATATCTGCAATCACAGTTTTACAGTTGTATATGATTATAAATCATTATAAAAAAGCGAAGAATACAAAAAATAAATGCATATACTTTTTAGTTAGTTATACATTTATTTTTAATTTCGTTCAGATAGATACAATGCAATTTATTGAGGCTTTTGCAATTGCAACAAGTATTTTATTATATATATTATCACTAAAAAATACTGTAATAAATAAAAACAAAAAAATGGGATTTATATATGCTGTTCTAGGAATGTTATGGTATCAAGGAACAGTTACTATATATATAGCGACTGCATTTTTGATGTGCTTATTAGAAACCAAAAAAATTAACAAAGAGTTTTTTAAGAAAATATTAAATCCAGCAATTATTATTATAATTTCTGCAATATTAAGCTCTTTAATAGTAAGTATAGTTCCGTATATTACTAAATTAGAACTTACAGAGAGATTTCCAAGTTTAGAAAAATATATGAGTATATTGAAAAGAAACATTATGCAGATGGATGATTTTCTTATAGATTGCTGTGGATATTTTCCTAAATATATTTTTATTAGTGCTAGCCTATTGATATTAATAGTAGTATTCGTATATGGAATAAAGAACAAAAACGTTACACAGCCTATAAATGCATTAATAGTGTTTTATGTATACATAGTTTCTATATTTATATTTTTCCCAATACAATCAATAGAATTATGTTTTAGATGTGCATTATCATTAGGAGCAGCTATACCAGCGTTATTTATTTATATGATATGTAATATGGAAATGCTAGAAGGCAAAAAAATATATTTAAATATATTAACAACTATGGTAATACTGTATTTTATATTAAGTGTATGTAATACTGTAAAAGTGACAAGTGAATTTAAATTTGCAAATGAATTAGATGAAAGATTTGTAAAAAGAATAGAAACAGAAGCTAAAAATTTACAAGACAAAGGAATAAATATACAAAAATATGCAGTATATTATACTACAAATGGCGATAGGTTAAATGAATTATATAATTCAGAAATTACATTTTATAATTCGTATTATCTATTATCAAGAGATTTTAGTAATATGTTTGGAATATATGGAGACAAAAATATTAAATTAGAGAAGCAATATGCAGATAAAGAAATTGTAGATAAGTATTTTGAGAACCCAAGTGATGAAGAAATACAAATCAAATATATAGATGATGTTCTTTATGTAGTGGTAGATTTGTAATATACAAGGTTTACAATACTGGAAATTTGTTATATAATAGGGCAAGATTTTAACAAGGAAAGGGAGATTTTAATGGACAATAATGTTAATGAAGAAGTAGATATAAATCAATTAATGAAGATTAGAAGAGAAAAACTAGATGAGTTAAGAAAAGAGGGAAAAGATCCTTTTGCAATAACAAAATACGATAGAACAGAAACTGCAGGACAAATTAAAGCAAACTATGATGAATACGAAGAAAAAGATGTATCAGTTGCAGGTAGAATAATTGCAAAAAGAATAATGGGTAAAGCATCATTCTGTACAATACAAGACAGTGACGAGAAAATTCAAAGTTATGTAAGTATAAATGATTTAGGAGAAGAAAGCTATAAAGCATTTAAAACTTATGATATTGGTGACTTTATAGGAATAAAAGGTTTTGTATTTAAAACTAGAACTGGAGAAATATCTGTTCATGCAAAAGAAGTAACATTATTATCTAAATCTTTAAGACCATTACCAGAAAAATTCCATGGTCTAAAAGACCCAGATTTAAGATATAGACAAAGATATGTTGACTTAATTGTAAATCCAGAAGTTAAGAAAACTTTCGAAATTAGAAGTAAAATAGTAAAAGAAATAAGAAATATATTAGATGAAAAGGGATATTTAGAAGTTGACACACCAATGTTAAATACTATTTCTGGCGGTGCAACAGCAAAACCATTTATAACACACCATAATGCATTAAATATAGATATGTATTTAAGAATTGCTACAGAATTAAACTTAAAAAGATTAATTGTTGGTGGATATGATAAAGTATATGAAATGGGTAGAATATTTAGAAATGAAGGTATGGATATAAGACATAATCCAGAATTTACTTCTATAGAGTTATATGCTGCTTACCAAGACTATAATGATATGATGGATATAACAGAAGAATTATTCTCTGAGGTTGCAAAAAGAGTATTAGGTACAACTAAAATAACATATCAAGGACAAGATATAGATTTAACACCTAAATTTAAGAGAATTACAATGATTGATTCTATCAAAGAGGTAACAGGAATAGACTTTAATAACATAAATACAGACGAAGAAGCAGTTGCTTTAGCAAAAGAAAAAGGAATAGAAATTCCAGATAAAACTAAAGAAACTAGAGGAGATGTTATTAGTTTATTCTTTGATGAATATGTAGAAAAAACTTTAATACAACCAACATTTATATATGATTATCCAGTAGAAATTTCACCACTTGCTAAAAGAAAACAAGCAGATCCAAGACTTACAGAAAGATTTGAGATATTTATTGGTGGAAGAGAATATGGTAATGCTTTCTCAGAATTAAATGATCCAATTGATCAATATGAAAGATTTAAGAAACAAGTGGAAGCAAGAGATGCTGGTGATGACGAAGCAGGAATGATGGATGAAGATTATATTAATGCATTAGAGATTGGTTTACCACCTACAGGAGGATTAGGAATAGGAGTAGATAGATTTGTTATGTTATTAACAGATGCTGCATCAATAAGAGATGTATTATTATTCCCAACAATGAAGCCATTAAACTAAATAAAATTTAAATAATGAAAAAACTGTTTGTATTTGAACAAACAGTTTTTTTTTACCTAAAAATGTATAAAATATTAGTTTATTGGAAAAATTAGTTTAAAAGAATAAGGAGGCTATTTATGGAAAATTCAGTTAAAAATTTAAATTGTTTACTTGCTGACTTAAATGTATTTTACAGAAAACTTCAGAATTATCATTGGAATGTTAAAGGAAAAGATTTCTTTACAATGCATGAAAAATTAGAAGAATATTATGATGAAATAAATGAACAAATAGATGAAGTTGCAGAGCACATCTTAATGCTTAACAGTGAGCCTTTAGGAACAATGAAAGATTACCTTGATAATACTTGTATTGTTGAAGCTAAAAATGAAAAAATAGATGGATGCGAAGTTATTAAAAATATTATAACAGACTATAATACTTTGCTTAAGAAAGTAACTGAGATAAAAGAAGAAGCTGATAATCAAAAGGATTATGGAACATCTAGTTTAATGGATAATTATATTTCCTTATATATGAAAAATTTATGGATGTTAAATCAAACTATTAGTAAGTAAAATTTAAAATAATAAAAATGAGCCCAAAATGTTATACAAAACATGGAGGGTTTATTTTTGTTTTAAGAGATATAACACCATTTTATAAAAGGTATTATTAAATAATTGATATTTTAAATAATATATGATATATTTTTATAAGCGTTCTAAACGTAAAAATTTGTAAATGTTTTGATAAAGTAGCATAATGAAAACATTAAATTAACAAAGGAGGAAAAACATGTTTTATTTTCCAGGGGGAAGTAGTTACTTATATATAATATTATTAATAATGGTAATTAGTAATATTATGACAGGTGGAGTAAGTTTATTAGGCTTATTACTAAGTTTACCAGGAGTTTTAATTGCGATAACATTTCACGAGTTTGCACATGCATTTGCAGCAGTAAAACTTGGGGATGAAACACCAAAAATGCAAGGTAGATTAAGCTTAAATCCATTATCACATTTGGATCCAATAGGTATTATAATGCTTATATTTGCTCATATTGGTTGGGGTAAACCAGTAGAAATAAACCCAAGAAATTTTAAAGGAAGGATATCTACAAGTGCAGCAGAAGCGATAGTATCAGCAGCAGGACCAATTATGAACTTTATACTAGCACTAGTATTTTCCTTAATATTTGCGGCTCTTGCAAAATTTGTTCCTAGCATATGGACAATGGCTGGAGGCGTTGTAGCAACAATAATCTTAGATATTATTATTGTTAATATTGGTTTAGGTGTATTTAACTTAATACCATTACCACCATTAGATGGTTCAAAGATATTAGCACATTTTTTACCTATAAATGCAAGAAGATGGTTTATAGAACATGAAAATATATTTTATATAGCCTTTATAATAATTTGGTTAACACCAATAGCATCAAGAATTACATCACCAATAATAAATGCTATATTAAACTTTTTACTAAACATAGGATTTGCAATATTTTAGCAATAGGGATTTGGGGACGTTCTTAAAATCCCGGTAAAACCGGGCTTTTAAGAACAGCCCTTTTTTTAGTGCAAACATAGAAAAGAAGGGAGAAGACTTAGCAATTACTTTACTTATAAGCAAATAAATGGTATACTTTTAAGCGATAAAAGGAGAAAAAAATGAAAGATATAATAATTTTAGGAATAGAATCAAGTTGTGATGAAACATCTGTAGCAGTTGTAAAAAATGGTAGAGAAGTTTTATCAAATGTAATAAATACACAAATAAGTATTCATGAATTATATGGTGGAGTTGTACCAGAAATTGCATCTAGAAATCATGTGGAAAATATTTCACCTGTAATGAAAGAAGCATTAAAAGAAGCAAATATACAAATAGATGATATAGATGGAATAGCTTGTACATATGGCCCAGGCTTAGTGGGAGCTTTATTAGTTGGTGTATCCTATGCAAAAGCATTAAGTTATGCAGCTAACAAACCACTTATTGGAGTAAATCATATACAAGGACATATTGCTGCGAACTATATAACATATAAAGAACTAAAGCCACCATTTTTAACTTTATTAATATCTGGAGGAAATACACAGCTTGTTCTAGTAAAGGATTATACAGAGTTTGAAATATTAGGTAAAACTAGAGATGATGCAGTAGGAGAAGCTTTTGACAAAATTGCAAGAGTTATAGGATTAGGATATCCTGGGGGACCTAAGATGGATAAACTAGCACAAGAAGGTAAGTCGAATATAGATTTACCTAAAGTTCATGTAGAAGGTTTAGACTTTAGTTTTAGTGGATTGAAAACAGCAATCATTAATTTGCATCATAAAACACCTGATATAAACAAAGCAGACTTAGCGGCAAGCTTCGAAAAAGATGTTGCAGAAATCTTATTAGAAAATACCAAAAAAGCTGTAAATGAGACAAATATAAATAAAATAGCATTAGCAGGAGGAGTTTCTGCCAATAGCTATATCAGGAAAGCATTTAAAGAATTAGAAGAGAAAGAAAATATAGAAATTTATTATCCAGAACTTAAATTATGTACAGACAATGCAGCAATGATAGCATCAGCTGGGTATTATAATTACTTAAAAGGAAATTTCTCAGATTTAAAATTAAATGCTGTACCAAATTTAAAATTATAATAATTAGAAAGAGGTTGGAAAATGTCAATCTATGCAATTTCGGACTTGCATTTATCATTTAATGCAGATAAACCAATGGATATATTTGGTTGGCAAGATTATGAAAATAAGATAAAAGAAGATTGGAAAAGTAAAGTAAAAGAAGATGATTTAGTAATCTTAGGTGGAGATTTTTCTTGGTCAATGCAACTTCAAGATACATTTAAAGATTTTGAATTTATTCATAATCTACCAGGGAAAAAACTATTGCTTAAAGGTAACCACGATTATTGGTGGGGAACTTTAACAAGCATGAGGAGATATATAAATAGTATTGGTTTTACAGATATAGATTTTATATATAATAATAGTTATGAATTTGAACATAAAATAATTTGTGGAACTAGAGGATGGAATTTTAGTGGACTTCAGGATGAAGACGAAAAGATATACAATAGGGAAAAGCAAAGGCTAAAATTATCTTTAGAAGATGGTGTGAATAGATTTGGAAAAAATAAAGAAATTATTGCTTGTTTACATTATCCACCATTAAAGATAGACGAAATCTCGGATTTTGTAAGAATAATGGAAGACTATAATGTAAAGAAATGTATTTATGGACATTTACATGGACCTGCACATAAATTTATAGTAGAAAAAAATATTGATGGAATAGAATATATTATGACAAGTTGTGATTATACAAACTTTAAATTGCTAAAAATTTATTAATTTGTAGGAGGAAGAAAAATGAAAACATTAAAAGCTGGAACAGTATTAATAAATTTACAAAATAAAGAAATATGTTTGGTATATAATAAAAATGACAAAAGCTATGCATTTCCAAAAGGACATTTAGAAAATGATGAAACTTTAAAAGAATGTGCAATAAGAGAAACAGAGGAAGAAACTGGCCACACGTGTTCAATAATTAACGAAAAAGAAATTGGAATTTTAAAATATTTAACTCCTGCTGGCGAAAATGTGGAGCTTCACTTATATCTAGCAAAAGATACAGGACTAGTTACTAGAGAAATTAATCCTAAAGATAAGGAAGAAACACTATGGGTGGACATAGAAAAAGTTGAAGAAAAAATATTATATCAAGATTTAAATAGGTTATGGTTGGACATGAAAAATAAAATAAATAAGTAATATATGTAAAATTATTGTAATATTTCTGCTCAAATGACTTGCAATTCACATAATTTGTGATATAATATGAAAGCACGAAAAAACGATAAGTATTAAAAATGCGAAAGGGTTGAAAAATAAATGAGTATAAAAGTAGAAAAAACAGATAACAAAAATGAATTAAAATTAGAATTTACAGTAGCAGCTGAAAAATTTGAAGATGCAATGAAGAAAGTGTATTTCCAAACAGCTAAATATTTTAATATACCAGGATTTAGAAAAGGTAAAGCACCAATGAAGATAGTAGAAAAATATTATGGAGAAAGTATTTTCTACGAAGATGCTTTTAACGAAATATTAAAAGAAGAATATGATAAAGAATTAAGAGAAAATGATATAACAGCTGTAAGTTATCCAGAATTTGATATAAAACAAATGGAAAAAGGAAAAGACTTAATATTTACAGCTACAGTTCAAGTAAAACCAGAAGTTAAATTAGGAAAATATAAAGGTATAGAACTAAAAAAAGTAGAGTATACTGTAAAAGATGAAGATATAGATCATGAATTAGGACATATGCAAGAAAGAAATTCTAGAATTGTTACAGTAGAAGATAAACCAGTAGAAAAAGGAAATATTGCTGTAATAGATTTCGAAGGATTTGTAGATGAAAAAGCATTCGAAGGTGGAAAAGCAGAAGGTTATGAACTAGAAATAGGAAGTAACACATTTATCCCAGGATTTGAAGATCAAATAGTAGGAATGAAAGCTGGAGAAGAAAAAGACGTTAAAGTTAAATTCCCAGATGAATATTTCTCTAAAGATTTAGCTGGAAAAGATGCTACATTTAAAGTAAAAGTAAATGAAATAAAGAAAAAAGAATTACCAGAATTAGATGATGAATTTGCTAAAGATGTTAGCGAATTTGATACATTGAAAGAATTAAAAGCAAGTATAAAAGAAAAATTAGAAAAAGAAAATAAAGAAAAAGTAAAATTCGAAACACAAGATGCAGCAGTAAAAGCTGTTTGTGATAATACAGAAATCGATATTCCATCAGGAATGATAGATTCTGAAATAGATAACATGGTAAATGATATGAAATCAAGATTACAATATCAAGGTTTAACATTAGAAAACTACTTAAAAATGGTAGGAAAAACAGAACAAGAATTTAGAAAAGATTATGAAGAACAAGCTAAAGAAGCTGTTAAATCAAGATTAGTAATCGAAGCAATAGTAAAAGCAGAAAAAATCGAAGCAGACGATAAAGATGTAACAGCAAAAATAGAAGAAATGGCTAAAAACTATGGTAGAGAAGCAAAAGACTTAGAAGAAAACGAAGCATTAAAGAATTACATAAAAGGAAGTTTAGAAACAGAAAAAGCAATAGAATTTGTAGTAAAAAATGCAAAAATAAAATAGAGTAATAAAAGGAGTTTAATATTTTAGGTATTAAACTCCTAAATTGTTCAATGTGAAAGTAGCTACAGCTGTAAGGAAAGAAGACTTAAATTATAATTTGATAAAAAAATTTGCATTTATAATAAATATGATATAAAATAATGTAAGTTTTCAAAGGAGGAGTTTTATTATGGATAAAAAAGAATTAAATAGTTTAGTACCATATGTAATAGAACAAACAAGTAGAGGAGAAAGATCATATGATATATTCTCTAGACTATTAAAAGATAGAATTATATTTTTAGGGGAACAAGTTGATAGTTCATCTGCAAGTGTTGTAATAGCACAAATGTTATTCTTAGAATCAGAAGACCCAGAAAAAGAAATACATTTATACATAAATAGCCCAGGAGGTTCTATAACAGACGGAATGGCTATTGTAGATACAATGAATTATATTTCTTGCCCAGTTTCTACTATTTGTGTAGGATTAGCTGCAAGTTTTGGTGCAGTATTATTAGCAAATGGTGAAAAAGGAAAAAGATTTGCAACACCAAATTCAGAAATATTAATTCACCAACCATTAATAGGTGGTCAAGGTGGAGGTATTTCTGGTCAAGCAACAGAAATAAAAATATACTCAGATCATATGATGAAAACAAGAGAAAAATTAAATAAATTATTAAGCGAAAAAACAGGTCAACCAATAGAAGTTATTAATAGAGATACAGAAAGAGACAATTATATGACAGCACAAGAAGCATTAGAATATGGTCTTATAGATGGAATTATGGACAAAAGAAGATAAAGGAAGTTGCTAAAGATAACATAAAAAGAAGGAGCGCTTTATTATGCAAAAAAATGATAATAATAAAAATATTAGATGCTCATTTTGTGGTAAAACACAAGATAGTGTAGATAAAATAGTAGCAGGACCAGGAGTATATATTTGTAATGAATGTATACAAGTATGCTCAAATATTATAGAAAATGAATATTATGAAGATGATGAAGATTTATATACAACTGTAGAAGAAGATGTTGTACCTACACCAGAAGAAATAAAAAAAGTTTTAGATGAATATGTAATAGGTCAAGAAGACGCTAAAAAAACGTTATCTGTAGCTGTATATAATCATTATAAAAGAATAAACAATGAAGACGAAAAAAATAATAAGGATGATGTAGAAATAAAGAAAAGCAACATTCTATTATTGGGTCCAACTGGTTCTGGAAAAACATTACTTGCACAAACTTTAGCTAAAATATTAAATGTTCCTTTTGCAATAGCTGATGCAACAACTTTAACTGAGGCTGGCTATGTAGGAGAAGATGTCGAGAATATTTTACTAAAATTAATTCAAGCAGCAGATTATGATATAGAAAAAGCTGAAAGAGGAATTATCTATATAGACGAAATAGATAAAATTTCAAGAAAGTCAGAGAATCCATCTATAACAAGAGATGTAAGTGGAGAAGGAGTTCAACAAGCTCTATTAAAAATTGTTGAAGGGACAACAGCATCAGTTCCACCACAAGGTGGTAGAAAACATCCTCATCAAGAATTAATACAAATAAATACAGAAAATATTTTATTTATTTGTGGTGGTGCGTTTGAAGGTTTAGAAAAGATTATTGACCAAAGAACAGGTAAAAAAGCCATAGGATTTGGTGCTGAAAAGAAAGAAATTGCTAAAAAGAGTAGAACAGAGGTATTTAAAGAATTATTACCACAAGATTTATTAAAATTTGGATTAATCCCAGAATTTGTAGGAAGATTACCAATTGTAAGTACATTAGAAGAACTAGATAAAGATGCATTAGTTAATATATTAACTAAACCAAAAAATGCATTAGTAAAACAATATAAAAAATTACTAGCTATGGATGGTGTAGAATTAGAATTTGAACCAGAAGCAGTAGAAGCAATAGTAGATAAAGCAATAGAAAGAAAAACTGGAGCTAGAGGTTTACGTTCTATTATAGAAGAGATTATGAGAGATATTATGTTTGATATCCCATCTAATCCAAAGATAGAAAAATGTATTGTAACAAAAGAGACTGTAATAGGTTTAGCAAAGCCAGAAATAATTATAAACGAAAATAAAGAACCTAAAAGACAAGTCGTTAAAAGAAGAAAAATTCAGCCAAATGAAATAGAAACTGCTTAAAAATAAAAAATAAAAATAGAAGGAGTAGTATTAATAGATTATATGCTAAAAATCCTTCTATTTTTTTCGTGTATAAGTTGAAAAAAAGATTAAGTTGTGATATATATAGTTTTACAAATAATAGGTGAAAAAGAGAAAGAAAATGAAAAATATAAAAGATTATAATTTAGACGAACTAAAAAAAGAATTTCAAGAATTAGGAGAAAAACCATATAGAGCAGAACAAGTTTTTATGTGGTTATATAGAGAAAAAGTAAAAGAATTTGATGAGATGACGAATATATCAAAAGATCTAAGACAAAAATTACAAGAAAATTATACAATGTGTAATTATAGGATAGCAAAAAAATTAGTTTCAAAAGATGGAACTAAAAAATATTTATTTGATATATTAGACGGGAATATGATAGAAACAGTTTTAATGGAATACCACCATGGTAAAACATTATGTGTTTCATCACAAATTG
Source organism: uncultured Clostridium sp. (assembly GCA_900553015.1). Taxonomy (GTDB): domain Bacteria; phylum Bacillota; class Clostridia; order TANB77; family CAG-508; genus Merdicola. The sequence goes on from USBY01000009.1 coordinate 35,742, forward strand.
GTTGTAAAATGGGGTGTAAATTCTGTGCATCAACAGGAATCCCATTTGTTAGAAATTTAAGTAGCGGAGAAATTGTAGAACAAATCTTAGCAGTAGAGCAAGAAGAAAATACAAAGATATCAAATATTGTTTTTATGGGAATTGGTGAACCATTTGATAATTTTGATAATGTAATAAATGCTATTGGAATTTTAAATAATCCAAAAGGATTAAATATAGGTGCAAGACATATAAGTATTTCTACTAGTGGAATTGTACCTAAAATTTATGAGTTGGCAGACAAAAAAATACAATGTACATTATCAATATCATTACATGCAACAAATGACGATAAAAGATCTGCTATGATGCCAGTTAACAATGCATATCCAATTAAAGAATTAATGGAGGCATGTAAATATTATATAGAAAAAACAAATAAAAGAATTTCTTTTGAATATGCTTTAGCAAAGGACAATAACGATAATTTGGAAGATGCTAAAGAATTAGTAAAATTATTACATGGAATGCTTGCACATGTAAATTTAATACCAATTAATAAAATAGAAAATGGAAAATTTGTAAAATCTACAGATAATAATATAATTAGATTTAGAGATTATTTAAATGCACATGGAATTGTAGCAACAATAAGAAGAGAGCTAGGTTCAGACATAGAAGCTGCATGTGGACAATTAAGAAGGAAGACGATAGAAGAAAAACGTTAGAGGTGATAAAATGAAATGTTTTGCTAAGACCGATTTAGGTAAAGCAAGAGAATTAAATGAGGATTCATACTATATTCCAACAGACGAAAATGAATTAAGAATATATATGTTGGCAGATGGAATGGGCGGATATAATGGAGGAGAAATTGCAAGTAAACTTGCAATAGATTCTGCGAGGAAATATCTAACCAATAATTTTAATACAATACCACATGATAGAATAAATATTGAAGAACTAGTAAGAAGTAGTATGGAATATGCTAATATGGTAGTATTCGAAAAATCAAAAGAAGTACCAGAATTAGAAGGAATGGGTACAACTTTGGAATTAGTTTTAGGTTATGGGAATAAAATATATATAGGTCATGTTGGAGATAGCAGAATATACAGAGTCAGAAAAAACATTATAAGAAAATTAACAACAGACCATAGTTATGTTGAAAAATTAGTAAAAGAAGGAACAATAACAAGGGAAGAAGCAGAAAATCATCCTAAAAAGAATATGCTTATGAAAGCTTTAGGATGTACTCCTTATGTAGAGCCAGATGTAACAACTAAAGGGTTTCTTAAAGGAGATAAACTTGTATTAACATCAGATGGGTTAACAAACATGGTATCAAACCAAGAAATATACGATATAGTAACAAATGATGTAGAAAATGCTACTACGAAGTTGGTCGAATTAGCAAACAATAGAGGAGGATATGATAACATAACGGTTGTTATTGTATATAATGATTAAGGAGAGATGGAAGAATGGACCTAGAGGGGAAAATATTAGGTAACAGATACGAGATAATAGAGAAAATAGGAAATGGTGGAATGGCAACGGTTTATAAAAGTAAGGACCGTGTTTTGAATAGATATGTAGCAGTAAAAATATTAAGGGATGAATTTACTACAGATGAAGAGTTTATAAAAAGATTTAGGATAGAAGCACAATCAGCAGCAAGTCTTACACATCCAAACATTGTATCTATATTTGATGTAGGTAATGAAGGCAGTTTATATTATATTGTAATGGAATTAATTAAAGGTAAAACATTAAAAGAGATAATTACAGAAGAAAACGGACCTTTACCTTGGAAATGGTCTTTAAATGTAGTAACTCAAATTGCATCAGCATTAGAGACCGCCCATAAAAATAATATTGTTCATAGAGATATAAAGCCACATAATATTATAATAACAGAGGATGGAATAGCAAAAGTTACAGATTTTGGAATAGCAAAAGCAGTTTCAAATTCTACAATTACAGCTTTTGGAACAACAATAGGTTCTGTACATTATTTTTCACCAGAGCATGCAAGAGGAGGATATACAGATGCAAAATCTGACCTATATTCTTTAGGTGTTGTAATGTATGAAATGTTAACTGGTAGAGTACCTTTTGATGCAGATACACCTGTATCTGTAGCATTAAAACATATGCAAGAAGAACCGATTGAGCCAAAAGAGTTAAACGACAATATTCCTCAAGTCGTAAATGATATTATAATGAAAGCAATGCAAAAGGATGTCAATTTAAGATATCAATCTGCAACAGAAATGCTAAAAGATTTGAATGCGGCCTTAAAAAATCCAGATGATAATTTTGTACATATTGGAAGTAACGTAGGAGCTGCGACACAAAGAATTTCTACTCAAGAAATAGCAGAAGCAGAAAGAAAAGCAAAAGAAGCTAATAATCCTAAGAATGGAAAGAAACCAAATAAGTTTATAGAATTTGTAAAAAAACATAAAGCATTATCTTTTGTAATAGGAGCAATTATATTATTCTTTGTTGCATTTGGTGCTACAATGGGAATTGTGGAATTAGTAAATCCAAAAGATGTACAAATACCAGATTTAGTAAATAAAACTCAAGATGAAGCAGAACAAATTGTAAAAGACTTAAAACTAAAGCTAGTTGTAAAATCAGAGGAATATAATGAGAATGTTGAAGAAGGTAAGATAATATCTCAAGACCCTGCATACCAAGAGAATTATACAGTAAAGGAACATAGTGAAATTTCTGTAGTTATAAGTAAAGGTACAGAAACAGTAGAAGTTCCAGACGTTGTTGGTAAAACAAGAGAAGAGGCAGAAAAACTATTAAAAGATGCTGGACTGGTAGCAGAGATAACCGAAGAAAATGATGAAAAGGTAGAAGCTGGAATCGTATTAAGTCAAGATATAGAAGATGGTGAAACTGTTAATAAAGGAAGCACTGTAAAATTAGTTGTAAGTAAGGGTAGTGGAATTGTAAATGTAGAAGTTCCAAGTCTTGTAGGAAAAACTGAACAAGAAGCAAGAAACTTATTAACAGAAGCTGGATTAAAAGTTAATGTAGTTAATGATGAGGATGAATCTAAAAATGATGGAGTTGTATTAAGACAAAGTAGAGATGCTGGTACAGAAGTACAAGAAGGAACTACAATTACAATTACAGTAAATAAGGTTTCAGAATCTAAAGAGGCAACATTTACAATTGATGTAAAATCAATTACTGGCGGATACAAAGAAGAAGAAGGAAATTCTACAAGTAGTAATGTTGCTAAAACAGTTGATATAATAATTACTGTTGATGGAAGTGAAGCTTTTAGACAGACAGGTGTAGATAAGAACAGTAAAATTACTGCAAAAGTAAGTGGAAAAGGTTCAAAGAAGGTTGAAGTAACTTTAAAGAATTCACAAGGAGACAATTACGGAAGATCTACAACATTTAACTTTAACAATGCAACAACATATACATTTGACTAGAAATAAAACAGATAAAGCTATTTTGCTTTATCTGTTTTTGCGTATATAATTAAATTTGAAATTAACATAAAAATATGATAGAATTGCTAAGTAAAATTTGGTATTAACCACTTGCAAACAAACCAATAAATAATTTTAGGAGGTAGAAATATGTATATTGCAGAGGCTCGGGCATATAATGATGGGATAGAGTTTTATCCTAAGAATGGCAAAGTAATTTTTGCTAAGAGATGTAATGGAAAAGTTGTAGTAGAAAGTAGAAACAATTCTTATTCAGGAAAAAAAGAAAATAGTTTCAAATCAAAAATATTTTTACTACTTCTTTGTGCACTAAATGTTGTGATTTTTAGTATAATCGGGAAATTAAAGATTCCGAATATAGAAGTCATATTAGTAGCTTTATTTGTTTGGGAAGTAGTTCTGTTTTTCTATGTAGAAAGAAACAAAAATAAGAACAATACCCAGTCATTTAAATATCATGCAGCGGAACATAAAGTTTTAAACTATGTAGATAAATATGGGAAGAATGCTGTATTGGATGTAGAAAAAGTTATGAATATGAGTTCAATTTCATTTCGGTGTGGTTCAACTGTTCTTACAGTAGGACTTATATTTGCTACATTATTTCTTGTAGGTAAAGCATTTATTCCTTGGCTGATTTTAAAAATAGTATGGCTTGTGATTTCGGGATATATTGCTTTAAAATTATGGGCAAATGGAAAATGTGATTTTTTGCAAAAATTAGTGGTACTACCACCAACATATGAAGAGGTTGAAGTAGCAGTGGAAGGAATGAAAGAATATTTAAGATTGCAGCAAAGCGAAGATTAACCGACAATTTGTGATTACAAGACAAAGGAGCAGTGTGAATCTGCTCCTTTGTCGTATATAATATTGATAAATTATTTTATTTTTGATAATATAAAAAAGACTAATTAGAAGGTGATAAATGTGGAAAATGAATATAAAAGGAAATTCTTTATAGGTTATTCAGATTGTGACAGAAAAGTAAATTTAAGTGTGTTAAATTCGTTATACTTAATACAAGATATGATGACAGAGTATTTTGGATTTCTGAAAAGTGATAATATAATTTTAAAAAGAGAAAATAATGCAATATGGGTACTAACAAAAACAAAAGTGCATTTTAATAAATATCCAACATGGAGAGATTTTATCGAAGGAACTATTTTTACCACAGGAATAAAGCCAATTCGTGTAGAAACCGAAGCACAATTTAAAGATAAAGATAATAATGTATTGTTTTATGCAAATCAAGAAACTTGTGTTATAGATTTAACAGATAGAAAAATCAGAAAAATTAATACAGTTAATTATCCAGCAGATATTCAAATAAAGGAAGGAATAAACAAAGAAAAATATTTAAGATTAAACACAGAATTTACTGAAGCTGATAAAGTATATGAACAGAAAATACATTCAACAGATATAGATTTTAGTTACCATACAAATAATGTAGCATATGTTAAATATATTCTAAATTCATTAAATTCAGATTTTATAGATAGCCATAAGATAACAGACTTTGAGATACACTATATAAATGAAAGTAAAGAGGGACAAAAGTTAACTATCTATAAAAAAATAAAAGATAATGAAATAGAATTTCTTATAAAAGAAGAAACTAGAGAAATAGCAAGAGCTAATTTAAAATATATAAAAGAATAGGAGAATATTATGGAAAAAATAAGTAATATAGAAAGAAGAAATAATTCAAATAAAAAAATAAAACAATTAGGAATAGCTTGTCTTGAAACTTTACCAGTAATAGAAGATAGTACACAAGTAAGCCTAAAAGATATAGATACAATCTGTAAAAGAGCTATAGCTTGTTTAATATCCACTCAATTAGCTATAGATATATCAGAGAATAACGATTATGATAGTTCTAAGACATTTTTCCTAAATATGTTAAAACAATATGGCGTTCAAGATAATTTAATAGAAAAAGAAAAAAGAATATTTAATGGAAAATATGGTAAACAAGACGTAATTGATGTGGTATGGTCTTATGAAGCTTATTGGTCATTAGTATGGGCATTAGGACTAGTAGATAATATTGATTATCCAAACCAGATTTGTGATTGTGAAAAAGCAATTATGCTAGTTAGTACTTGTAAAACATATGAAGAATTTAAAGGCAAATGTAAAATGAGAGATATAGAAGAAATTTTGAATATGTTAGATCTATATTATCGTTATGACTGGGCTGTAACTGAAAAAAGAATTAATCCAGATACACCTATAGCAGATTTAAACCCAGATGTAGTTGTTGAACGCAGAAAAGGACTTGAATGGCTAATTGCTAGTGAAGAAGATTGGAATGAAATTTCTTTAGATACATAAGATTGAATTAATGAATATATATGATATAATCAATCCATCAAAAAAATGGAGGTTGAAGGAATGAACGAATACAAATTTATTCCAACACCAGTATTCCGGGATCCAATTTTAAGATATCTCATTTTTTTAAAAGGCAAGATTTTGCCTATTGGATATTTGGTGGAAGATATTGGTGGAGTTGAAGTGATAGTTTTCAAAAAAGAAAACTGGGCTTTAACAGATGATATTTTTAAACAGTATCTCGAACGGAGTAGCACAGCTTAGGCTGTGCTACAGTCATTTATAAAAATATTTAAAAAATAAAATAAATATGGTATAATGGACAAAAAATATGAAAAGGTGAATTATGCAAGGAAAAATAATAAGTAATATTTCAAATTTATATTATATCGAAGCAAATGAAAAAATATATACTTGTAATGCAAGAGGAAAGTTAAAAGATGAAGGAATAGTTGTTGGAGATATAGTAGATTTTAACGAGGATGAGAATATAATAGAAAAAATAGAAAAAAGGGATAATTATATTAAAAGACCTAAAATTTCAAATATAACCCAAATAGTGTGTGTATTATCTGCAAAAAATCCAAAGCCAGATTTATTAATGCTAGATAAACAATTAGCATATGCCGAATATGTTGGTATAAAGGCTGCAATTGTAATTAATAAAATAGATTTAGACAAGAAAAAGGTAGAAGAGATAAAAGAAATTTATAAAAATATAGGCTATCCAATAGTAGAGACAAATGCAAAAGAAAAAGAGGGAATAGATGGACTAAATAAGATTTTAGAAAACAATATAAGCGTATTTGCTGGAAATTCAGGAGTCGGAAAATCAACTTTATTAAATAGTATTTTTGGAAAAGAGCTAACTAAATCTGGATTAATAAGTAATAAAAATAAAAAAGGTAAAAATACTACAACAAATATTGCTTTATATAAAATTAAAGAAAATGAATATATTGCAGATACACCAGGTTTTTCAACTTTTGATATTTCTGAAATTGAATCCGATAAATTAGCAGAATATTTTAAAGAATTTAAACAATATATAAAAGATTGTGAGTATATAGGGTGTAGACATATTAAAGAAGAAAATTGCGGAATAAAAAATGCATTGCAAAAAGGAGAAATATCAGAAAGTAGATATCAAAATTTTATAAAAATATATGAGAATTTAAGAGATAAGGAGGAACACAAATGGTAGAAATTTCAGCATCAATATTAGATGCAAAGGAAGATGAAGCAGCAAAAATATTTTATAATTTAGAGGTAGCAAAAATAGATTATTTCCATATAGATGTTATGGATGGAAAATTTGTAGAAAAAAATACTGTAGATAAAATGAATAAATATTCAAATATATTAAAGCAAATTACTACATTACCATTGGATGTTCATTTAATGGTAGAAGATGTAGAAACATATATAAAATTATATAGTGCAATTGAGCCAAATATGATAACTTTTCATTTAGAGGCAATTAAAGATAAAGAGAAAATTCATGAAATGATTAAACTAGTAAAAGATAATAATTGTAAAGTTGGTATTGCCATAAAACCTGCTACAGAAGTAAAAGAAATATATGAATTTTTACCATATATAAATACAGTATTAGTTATGACAGTAGAGCCAGGTAAGGGTGGACAAGCTTTAATTCCAGAAACTTTAAGAAAAGTTCGAATATTAAAAGAATATTTAAAACAACATAATTTAGATACATATATTGAAGCTGATGGAGGAATAAATCTTGATACAATAGATGAAGTAAAAGAGGCAGGAGTAGATATAGCTGTTGTAGGAAATGGAATATTAAAGACCGAAAATTATAAAGCAACTGTAAGTAAATTAAAAAATTAATCATTTATAAATAAAGAAAACGTAGCAATTAATTTGCTACGTTTTCTTCACTTTTTACTTCTTTATGTTTATGTCCATTAAAAAATAAATTATAAATAATAATTCCAAATCCTAAAATAGAAATAAATATTGTTACTACAATTCCTACAAAAGGTATCATTTTTAAAGCACCAATTACAACTGCAATTAATATTGCTAGTAAATATTCTAATGGCATTTTAGAGAACTTTTTGTTATTATAAATTCTTCTAGCCAAAATTGATGCAAATATGTATGGAGAAATTCCAATCATAAATATGTATAGCATTAATAGTAATAATCCAGCACTAAATCCTATTTGTGCAGCAATAAGTATAATAGATAAAATAGGAATAGCAATTAAAGCAATTAGACCAGCTAAAAATACTTTTCCAAATTTATGTGATAAACAAGAAGAAGCTTTTTCTAAACTACTCTCTAAGAAAAATCTATAAAGTAGATATACTAAACTTGCTGCAAATATACTATTTACAATATTTATAATTATGCTCCAAATTGTAGTTCCTGTATTTGATGAAGTTGATGTAGTTAAATGAGTAATTTCTCCACCAACTGAACCACTAGGAAATTCTACTTCATTTTCAGAAACATATGTTAGTTTACCACTAATAGAACCTTGTACTGAATCTTTAGATATGATAAATTCTGGTGCATATACATATGCATTTCTTCCTACATTACCTTGTAAAGTTAATTTTTGAGTCATGGCATATAAATCTCTAAAAGGACCATAGCCTTCAGGTATGTTAAGTTCATTACAAACAGCATATAGTGAAGTTGCTGAAGTATTAAAGTCTATTTTATTCGCTACTATATAAGCGTTTGAATTTATGTAAGATTGTTCACCAAAAGTAACATTACTTGCACAAACAAATAAATCTCCATCAACTTCTCCGTTTATTGTAACATTCTTTCCAAAGATATAAACATTTCCATCAACGATTTGATTCATATTAATATCATCTCCATATAAATACAAATCATCATCGACCACTGTAGTTGTATTTTCAGAAGAATCTACTGCATATGGTGTTGCTGTTACATCTTCTTGTGTTTCATTTGTATCTGCAAAACATGTTGTAGTAATTGATAATATAATAACTAGAAACAAAGTTATTATAAAGTTTTTTAATTTTTTCATTGGTATACCTCCTAAAATTACTTTAATCAAAATATATATTATGAGTTTTTATTTGTCAATACAAATTAAACTTTGTGTTCTGATTTATATTTTTTGCAGAATTGTTTAATCGTACAATTATCGCAATTAGGGTTTCTGGCCATACAAGTATTTCTGCCATGCCATACAAAAAGATGGTTAATATCTTTTAAATATTCTTTAGGAAATATTTTTAATAAATCTTGTTCTATTTTTGTAGGTTCTTTTTCACTTGAAAGACCTATCCTATTGGAAATCCTTTTTGCGTGTGTATCAACAGCAATACCGTTTGCGATACCAAAAACTTCTAATAAAATTACATTTGCACTCTTTCTACCAACACCTGGAAGGGTTATAAGATCATCCATAGTATTTGGAACGATTCCATTAAAATCATTCAGAATTTTATTAGCACAAGCACGCGCATTTTTTGCTTTATTTTTATAAAATCCACAAGGATGAATTATTTCTTCTAATTCACGTATATCACAATTTGCAAAATCTTCAATTGTTGGATATTTCTTAAATAATGCAGGTGTAATTAAATTAACTCTTTCATCTGTACATTGTGCTGATAGCATTACAGCAATTACTAATTGAAAAGGTGTTTTAAAATCTAAACTACAAGTTGCATCAGGATAGGTATCTTTTAATATTTGAACTAGTTCTATAGCATCTTTTTTTCTCATAATTAGCCTCCTTTTACGACAAATTATATCATAATTATTTATCAACATAAAGTAATCACATGAATAATTATTTTTTCATATTATATAAAAAAAGGAGGTAATACTTTATGTGTAAAATATTGAAAAAGACTTTGGCTGTAATATTAATAGGTTTAGGAATTGGAATATTATTGGTGTTATTACTTCCTTTTGCTGGGTGGCTTTTTGTAATAGGTGTTGCAATTATTATAGTTGGAATTATATGGCTTTCTAATTAACAACTATAAATATAGAAAACAATTGAAAAGGAGGAGATAGGAATGACAATTGTTGTAAAGAAAGTTCCAAAATTTTTAAGAGGATTTGTAAAATTAATATTTAGGATTAAGGATTAATACATAAAAATATCGCCAGATTGCTCTGACGATATTTTTAATATATATCATGAAAAAAAGGGTTATTCTATAATAACCCACAAATAGTATATAAACTAAGCTCTTTTAACTTTTCCAGAACGTAAACATTTTGCACATACTTTAATTTTCTTTGGTTGACCATCTACTATAGTTTTTACAGTTCTTAAATTTGGTTTCCAAGTTCTTGAAGCTCTATTACTAACGTGAGAACGTGTTATGCTAAGTTTGTTTCCATGAGATAATGTTTTTTCACAAATTGCACATTTTGCCATGATTTATTGCACCTCCTATTAAGATAATAAATTGACTGTTTATAATCTTACCATATAATAACAAAAAAAACAAGACTTTTTATAAAAAATAGTATATAATATACAAAATTACACTTCAATTAGGAGGTAAAAATGGCAGATTTAAGCAAAGAAGTACAATATATAAAAGGTGTTGGTCCTAATAGAGTAAAGCTTCTAAATAATCTAAATATTTTTACGCTAAAAGATTTAATTACATATTATCCAAGAGATTATGAAGATAGAAGTAAACCTGTAAAGATAGAAGATTTAGTAGATGGTGAAGAAGCTCTAATTGCTGCAATACCAGTTGCTAGAATGAATGAAACAAGAATAAGAAATAGAAAAATGGTTATATATAAACTTATAGTAGAGGATGAAACAGGAAGATGTTTAATTACTTGGTATAACCAAAGCTATTTAAAGAATAAATTTAAGGTTGGAGAAATTTATCACTTTTTTGGTAAGGTAAAAAGAATTCAAAATAGGATTGAAATGGTATCACCTGTTTTTGATGAAGAAACTAAAAATAAAAATACAGGAAAAATAATACCTATATATCCGCTAACATATAATTTATCTCAAAATGTGTTAAGAGGAATAATAGAAAATGCAATTACATTAGTTAATAATTCATTACCAGAAACATTACCAAAATACATTTTAGATGAATATAAATTGTTAGGAATAAATGAGTCTATACATAAAATACACTTTCCAGAGAATTTTGATGAATTTGAAAAGGCAAGAAAAAGGCTAGTATTTGAAGAATTATTGGGGATGCAACTTGCTCTATTAAATTTAAAGAACAAATATGAAGCAGATACTAATGGTATTCAGTTTGATAAAAATGTAAAGATGTCAGATGTAATTAATGTTCTTCCTTTTAAATTAACTAAAGCTCAATTAAGAGTTTTAGAAGAAATAGATAAAGATATGGAAAGCAATAAAAACATGAATAGATTATTACAAGGAGATGTTGGATCTGGGAAAACAGCAGTTTCAATTATTGCATCATATAAAGCTGTTAAATGTGGATATCAAGTAGCAATTATGGCACCAACAGCAATTCTTGCTAGCCAACATTTGGAGAGTTTTAAAGAAATATTAGATCAATTTGGAATTAGATGTGAACTTTTAATTTCTAGTATAACAAAAAAGAAAAAAGAAGAGATTTTAGAAAAATTAAGAAATGGCGAAATAGATATATTAATAGGTACACATGCATTATTAGAAGAAAATGTAGTGTTTAAAAATTTAGGTTTTGTAGTAACAGATGAGCAACACAGATTTGGTGTAAAGCAACGTACTACAATAGTAGAAAAGGGACAAAACCCAGATGTATTAGTTATGACAGCAACTCCTATTCCAAGAACGTTAGCTTTAATTTTATATGGTGATTTGGATATATCTATAATTGATGAATTACCTCCAAACAGAAAGAAAATTGATACTTTTGCCGTTACAAAAGGAATGGAAGAAAGGGTAAACAACTTTATAAAAAAACAAGTTGATGAAGGTAGACAAGCATATATTGTATGTCCATTAGTAGAAGAAAATGAAGAAATGAATTTAAAATCTGTAACAGCCTTGGCGGAAAAATATAAAAATGAAGTGTTTAAAGATTACAGAGTAGAATATTTGCATGGAAAAATGAAAAATAAAGAAAAAGACGAAATTATGGAAAGATTTAAAAATGGTGATATTGATATTCTAATCTCTACTACTGTAATTGAGGTTGGTGTAAATGTTCCAAATGCAAGTTTAATGGTTGTTGAAAATGCCGAAAGATTTGGATTGGCACAATTGCATCAGTTAAGAGGAAGAGTTGGAAGAGGCGAATACCAATCTTATTGTATTTTAAAATACCAAGGAAATTCAGATGTTATTAGAAAAAGAATGAAGGTTATGACAGATACAAATGATGGATTTATAATTTCGGAAAAAGATTTAGAACTTCGTGGTAGTGGAGAATTCTTTGGAACAAGACAACATGGGCTTCCAGAATTTAAGATTGCAAACCTTTTTGAAGATATGCCTGTATTAAAGCAAGTTCAAGCATTAGCTATAAAAATAACAGAAGAAGACCCTAAATTAGAGTTAGAAAAAAATAAAGAATTACGATTATTAATAGAAGAGAAATTTAAAAATAGAGTAGAGATATAATTAATTTGACTAGTCCGTATTAGATTGATATAGGGCTAGTTTTGTGGTATAGCGACAGGAATAGGCTCTTTATATTATGAACTATGAAAAGAAGAGTAATGTATTTACAATATTATGTAAATATGATAAAATATAAAATGGAACCAAAAACAGTAATTAATTCTTGCAATGCAAGAAGCACTAAAGAAAGGGGCAATTTATATGTCTAAAGAAACAAATGAAAAATTAAATGAAAAACGGAGTCGATATTCGTCTGTCTCAATAATTATGAGACAGTTGTATGGTAGCAAACTAGCATATCTCCCGGGATATATCTTATTACAGGATGTTATATATAAACATCTAGAAAAAGGAGATATGTCCATAGATGATTTAGTGGCATGGGCAGCAAAAAAATTTACCTTCTCAATTTCTCAAGAAGATGCATACGAAGAGATTTTGCAGGTAATAACACAAAATCTTCCGGAATTAGAAGAAGAGCCGGAAAACGATAAAAGAACATCAAAAACAAAATACCTATTGCAAAATGTCGTTAGAGAAGCTACAGATCTGTATGAGAAACAAACGACATATGCAGCAATAAGTGAAGCTGTTCGGGAAATGAAATTTCCGGATAGTGTACAGAGCATAGCTATCGTTGAACAAGATGTAATAAAAATCCTGTTCGAGATAAAAAGAGGTAAAACTCTTGAAGAAGCGATTTATAAAATTGCGGAAGAAGAGGCTGAACCAGGACCACATGCTAAGAGAGAAGAGAGAAAGGCAAAAATTAAGGAGAGGTTGCGAAACACAATACTTCTAGTATTTCCGTCGGAAATGGAAATGCTGGAGTTTGCCGAAACAATTGAGTAGCGACTTCAAAAAATAATACTAAGAGCCTACAGGATATGTTAAATATCTTGTAGGCTCTTGGTAATTTATGCAAAATATGAAGAATTAGATAGTAATTTATTGACTTTTATAAAGAAAATAAATAAAATAAAGATATAGTGAAAAATATAAAAAAGGATGTAAAAAATGGATGTAAAAATTATATTATCAATTGTAGGAGCATTAATATCATTAGCAGCTGTTGTTTTAATATATAATGCTCGAAAAATTGTAAGAGAGAGATTTAGTTTTGGAGACCAAAACAGTGGAACTTTAGCAGTAAAAACTATTGGAATGGTCTTATTTTGTGTAGGAATGTTAATAATATTTTTTAATTTAACATAAGAAACGAGGGGGAATTTACAAATGAAACAATTAAGTTCAATTCTATCATTGCTTTTTGCAGGGCTATTTTGGGTATTTAGAGTAGTACTTGCGTATACAACTGCAACAGGAAAGGATTTAGGATTTCCAGTACAAGATTTTACAACAGAAGTAGTTTTACTATTCGTGGTTTTAATATTACTTGTATTTATTTATAAAAGAAATTTAATAGCGGGAATAATATATTTATTAGTATATGCTGGATATTTTGGACCACAATTATTTAATGCAATTATGACTGTCGCAACAGCTGATGCAGGAGTTGATATTTATACATATGATACAATATTAGCATCTACAATAGGTATAGCAGTCGCATTATTCGCATTCTTAAATATATTAGTTGATAAGAATAGAGCAGCACATCCAACAGATAAGAAAACAGATTGGTTTTATAAAAACGAGCAATATGATAGAAAATTAGATGATAGAGCAGATAAAAATAATTATAGGACTTTATAATTTATAAAATAGATGGCTATTTATAAGGCAAATTTTTAAGGGGCAGACTAACAAAAAATAGTCTGTCCTAATTTATATCTAATAAAAGGGGAAAATTTATGAAAAAGAAAAAAATAGTAGAAAAAATTTTAATAATAGTTTTATTTTGTGTGGTACTAATATTAGAGAATGTATATTATCATATTCAAATTGAGTCGATAAAGAGCAATCTGGATATTATAGAAGAATCATTAAGTGAAATTATAGATGAGGGAAACTTTGGTGGTGTAAGATACATCGATGAACTTAAAACATATACCTATGTAAATTTAAGAATAAATATGCCATTAAATTTAACAGACCTAGAAAACTATTTTGAAGAGCCAATACAAAATAACATGAATAAAAACGATATAGGTGAAATAACTGGAGATGGAATGCCGTTAGATGATGATGGAATTCCATATGCAGCAGATATAGAAATTGAAGTAGAAAAATCGGATATAGATGAATTAAAAAATATATTAAATTTGTATAAACTTCCAAGTGGTAGTTACTTAGAAATTGATGGAGAAGTGGTAGAAGAATATGGTGATTTAAATGTAGTGGAATTACAAGTGGATAATCTAAGTAAAGAAAGAGCAGAAAAGGTATATAATGATTTAAAAGAAAAAATGAAGGATAAGTATGTATATACTTCTGTATATAATTATAATTATGGTAAGATTGAGAGAATATATTTTTGTGGAGAGAATATGGAAGAAATGCAAGGAATAATAGATCAATATATAGAAGAAAATAATATCGAAAATATTATTTAGTGTTAAAGCAGGCTATTCAAGAGATAGCTTGCTTTTTTATGTAAAATAGCATATAATATTGTCGCAAAAGAATGACCAAATATTTAAAGGATATTTGGTAATAAGATAGATGTAAAACATAATTAATATAAAAGAAAATAAGGAGAATTAATATCTTATGAAGATAGAGCAATTGGTAAAAAAGATAGTAAATATTTGCAAAAATAATGACTTAAATAAGATATACATATGTGGGAATGGAGCAAGTGGTAAAACTACACTTAGCAAAAAAATCCGAGAGGAAGCATTAAAATATGGTAATGTGAATTTAATTTCAACAGATGATTTTCTAGCAAATACAAAAATGAGAGTAAATGCGGTAAGTAATTGGATTGAAAATGAAACCAAATATACAGGAAGATTCACATCATCTAATTATGAGTCATATTTTTTAAAAAATGTTTATGAAATTATATACAATATTGACCATGGTGTAGATTGTTTCTATTTTCCTAAAAGATATAAAGAAAAGAATAATATAAGACAATTAAAAGCAAATTACTTTTTAACAATTATAGAAGGCGTAGGTACAGTGTTTTTAGAAAAGGAACAAAATAAATCTTTAACAATATTTTTAAAATGCGATAAAGAAAATGAAATAAAAAGAAGAAAATCTAGAACAGAGCAATTAAATAGAGATCCAATAGAATTATATGATGAAGAAAGAAGTAGTCAATTTAGAGTAAATGTATTAAGTCATATAAATGAATTTGATTTAATTGTAGAAAATGATGAAGATTTTAATTATACAATACTAAATAAAGGAAGTGATAAATTTGAACATTAACTGGTATCCAGGCCACATGGCAAAAACAAAAAGACAAATACAAGAAGACTTAAAACTAATAGATGTAGTAGTAGAGCTATTAGATAGCAGAATACCAATATCTAGCAGAAATCCAGATATAAATACAATAGTAAAAGGAAAAAAGAAAATAATTGTGTTAAACAAAAGCGATTTAGCTGATGAAAAAGAAACAATAAAATGGGTAGAGTATTTTAAAGCACAAAAAATTCCAGCAGTAATAACAGATGCGAATAGTGGAAAAGGAATAAAAGAAGTTATAAAACAAGCAGAGCTAATTATGAAAGACGAATTAGATAAAAGAGAAGAAAAAGGAAGAACTGGTAGAAAAATTAGAATAATGATACTAGGAATACCAAATGTAGGAAAATCATCTTTTATAAATAGATTAGCTAATAAAAATTCTTTAGAGGTAGGTAATAAACCAGGTGTTACAAGAAAAAAACAATGGATAAAAATTAGTAATAGCATAGAACTTTTAGATACGCCAGGAGTTTTATGGCCAAAATTTGAAAGTGATGAGGTAGCACTTAATTTAGCATATACAGGAACAATAAAAGATGACGTATTAGAAAAAACAGATGTTGCATTCTATTTTTTAAAATATATGTTAGAAAACGAAATAGATAAATTAGTAGCTAGGTATAATTTAAGCAAACAAGAGCTATTAAATTCGTTAGAAAATCAAACAAGACCAGAAAATGAAATAATATATGATATAATGTTACAAATAGGAAAATTACGTGGAGCAGTTGTTTCTGGTGGAAATGTAGATGATGTTAAAACTGCCAATATAATATTAGAAGATTTTAGAAGTGGTAAATTAGGAAGAATAACATTAGAAAAGGTTCAAGCAAAATAAGAAAGGTAGGGAGACAATGGAGAATATAGCAGAGCCTAAAAGAACTCCAGAAGAAGTTAATTTTTTAAATCCATTAGTTTGGGCATATGTAGGTGATAGTGTTTATGAATTATTTATTAGAACAAATTTAGTAAATAATTCGAATGAAAAAGTACATAAATTACATGTTAGTGCAATCAAATTTGTTAAAGCAGCAGGACAGGCTAAAATTTTAAAAGCAATAGAAGAGGAACTAACCGAGGAAGAGAAAAATATAGTTCGAAGAGCAAGAAATACACAAAACCATCATATAGCAAAAAATGCTACACCAGCAGAATATGCATATGCAACAGCATTTGAAGGACTAATTGGATATCTTTATTTAACAAAGCAAGACGAGAGATTAAAATATATATTAAATAGAGCTTTAGAGGAAGGAAATAAATAATATGAATGAAGAAAAGAAAAAATATTATTCTAGGATATTGTTTAAAACAGTCGTATTAGTATTTACTTTAGTACTGTTATTTCTTGCATATAAACTTGCAATGTTTTATGTACCTTTTATAATTGCATTTTTAATTGCTACAATGATAGAACCATTAATAAAATTTTTTATAAATAAATGTAAACTAAAAAGAAAGCTATCAGCAACGATTTCACTAATACTTGTTGTAGTAATAATAGGCTCTTTATTAGCAGTTCTAATTTCTGCAATTATATCAGAAGCAAAAGTTTTATTAAGTAATTTAAATTCATCAATGGATGGTGTATATAATTGGGGATTAGGCATTATAAATAATTTAGCAAATGGAGATTTGGTTATACCACAAGATTGGATTTCTACAGTACAAGATTCATTAGGTAGTATTATAGATGTTGTAAAAAATATAGTTTATAGTTTTGCAACAGGAGTAATTAATTTTGCAGGACAAGTTCCAGGAGCAATTACATATACAATTATAACAATCCTTGCAATAATATTTATGTGCTTTGATAGGGATTACGTTAAAAATTTAATAAAACAACAAATACCAAAGAAATGGCTTGAAAAAGCAAATGAAATAGTAGTAAAATCATTAAAAATAATTTGGAATTACATAAAAGCAGAAGCAAGATTATCACTATTATGTTTTGTGTTAGTTTCAATAGGATTATTTATATTTAATTTATGTGGACTAAATCTAGAGTATGTTGCTATTATGGCAATATTAATAGGATTTGTAGATTTATTACCACTATTTGGTGCAGGTTTTATAATGGTACCTTGGACTGTAGTATTATTAATTCAAGGAAATGCAGCAGCAG
>USBY01000010.1 GCA_900553015.1 uncultured Clostridium sp.
CAGCAGGAATAGAGCAAGGTTTTAAAAATGCAATCGTAGGGGCAGATAAGGCAATAGTTGTAACAATGCCAGAAATTTCAGCTATAAGGGATGCTGATAGAATAATAGGATTATTAGAATCATCTGACATAAAGAATCCACAATTAATTATAAATAAATTAAGACCAGAAATGGTTAGAAAAGGTAAAATGATGGATGTTGATGATATAGTAGATTTATTATCAATAGAACTTTTAGGAGTAGTACCAGATGACGAATATGTAATTACTCAAACAAATAAAGGGGAACCTGTTATATCTAACAGAAAAGCACCTTCAGGTAAAGCATATATGGAAACTGCTAAGCGTATTCTAGGGGAAGATATAGAAGTAACAATACCAGGAAGAGAAAAAGGATTCTTGGCAGCTTTAAAAAGATTTTTTAAAAGAAAATAATTAGCATTGGAGGTAAAATATGTTCGAAAATATAGTAGGTTTCTTCAAAAAATTATTAAAAAAAGAAGAGGAAGAAGAAAACAATAAAGATATGGCAAAAGAAAGATTACATCTAGTTTTAATGCAAGATAGAGCAAATGTTTCAGCAGACTTTTTAGAAATGATGAAACAAGAAATTATAGATGTAATTAAAAAATATATAGATGTAGATGAAAAAGAAATTGATGTTCATTTAACAAGTAAGACTAACGAAGATGGCACATCAGCAGCTCCAGCATTATATGCAAATATTCCAATTGTTAGTATTAAACATACAGGGGAAATGGATGACGAAGTAGTAGAAAAAGTTCAAGAACAAGAAATGGAAGAGAAAAAAGATAATAAGCAAGATGCTCAAAATGCAAAAACAGATAAAGAAACAGAAATCAAAAAAGAAGAAAATAAGGAAGAAACTACAGTAGAAGCTAAAAAAGAAGAGGTAAAAGTAGAAGAGATAAAAACAGAAAAAGAGCCTAAAGAAAAGGAAGAACCTAAAAAGGATGAAGAAGTAAAACCTGAAATAGAAAAAACAGTTAAACAAGAAGAGAATGTTTCAAATGAAGAAGAGAAAACTACTACAGATGTAAAAGATGAGGATAAAAAAGATATAGAGCCTAAAGCAACAAATAATGAGCAAGTAAATGCAGAAGTAAAAGAAAATAATATAAATGCAAAACAAGAAAACAAAAATATAACAACAAATTCACAAGTAAAACAAGAACCTGTGATACATAATAATAGAAAAAGAAGAAATAAAAGAAGAAAAGGAAGAAGATAAACAAGGGATGTATAACAAATAAAAATAAATTACGTAAAGGAAGAAAAATGAAAAAGAAAATTTTAAAGAATGTCGACTGGGGAATTTTTATATGTTGTATTTTATTGGTAATAATAGGAATGATAGCCTTGTTCTCTGCAACTTATGATTCGGAAGATACAAGTTTGCAAAGACAATTAATATGGTTTGTTATTTGTATTCCAGTAGTCTTTATTATAATATTCATAGACTACGAAGCAATAGCAAAAATATCTCCGATTCTGTATGGAATTGTTTTAATACTGTTGGTTGTAGTATTATTTACAGATCCGGTTAATGGAGCTACAAGCTGGTTTAATTTAGGATTCCTTTCTATTCAACCAGCGGAATTTGCTAAAATAGCTGTAATTTTGTTTTTAGCTCTAGTCTTGTGTAAAATACAAGAAAAGGGTAAAAATGAGATAAATAGACCTACAAAATTATTAATAGCTTTAGCAGTAGTAGCAATTCCAGTACTTTTAATAATAAAACAACCAGATTATGGTACAGCAGCAGCGTTTTTAGTAGCAACAGTAATGATATTATTTACAGCTGGAATAAATAAAAAATATATTATAGGAACTATTTTATTAGTAGTTATAGCAGTTCCTTTATTGTACTTTTTTGTATTACCAGAACATGCAAAAGAAAGAATCGAGGTATTTTTAAATCCAGAGTCAGACCCACGTGGTTCAGGATACAACTTAACACAATCAAAACTTGCAATAGGAGCAGGTCAGTTAACAGGAATGGGATTATTAAAAGGAAACCAAACACAATTAGGTTTCTTATATCCAAAAACAACAGACTTTATATTTTCTGTTATTGGCGAAGAAATGGGCTTTATAGTTGCAGGTAGTGTAATAATAATATATGTAATACTAATTACAAAATCAATCTATGTAGCGAAAACTGCAAAAGATGACCTCGGGACATATATTGCAATAGGAATAGCAGGAATATTTTTATTCCACATGGTAGAAAATATAGGAATGACAATGGGATTATTACCAATAACTGGTGTACCATTACCATTTGTAAGTTATGGAGGAAGTTCATTATTAACTAACTTTATTTTAATAGCATTATTATTAAATATAAGTGGTAGAAGACAAAAAGCAATATTTATAGAATAAAAAGTTGAAAGTAAAAGCTTTCAACTTTTGCAGTTAAACATAAGTTAGAGTTAAGGAGAGAAAAAATTTGTATTTAAAAAGTATAAAGATTGGAAATTTAGAATTAGAGAATAATGTGTTTTTAGCACCTATGGCAGGAATTACAGATAAATCATTTAGAATTTTATGCAAAGAAATGGGCGTAGGACTTACTACAACAGAAATGGTGAGTGCAAAAGCAATTTATTATCATGATAATAAAACTAAAAAGTTATACAATTTAGATGGAGAAAAAAGACCAATTAGTATTCAATTATTTGGAAGTGATATAGAAGCGATAAAATATGCTACACAAGAGGTAGATAAAATTGCTGATATTATAGATTTTAATATGGGATGTCCAGCTCCAAAGATAGTAAAAAATGGAGATGGAAGTAATCTACTATTACACTTAGACTTATTAGAAAAAATAGTTGCTGCAATAAGAGAAAATACAGATAAACCAATTACTTTTAAAATAAGAAAAGGATGGGATGAAAATAGTGTTGTTGCTGTAGAAGCTGCACAAATAATCGAAAGAGCGGGAGGAGATGCTATTACAATCCATGGTAGAACCAGAAAAGAGTTCTATTCTGGAAAAGCTGATTGGGATATAATAAAGAAAGTAAAAGAAAGTGTAAATATTCCGGTAATAGGTAATGGGGATATAGTAGATGAAGAAACAGCAGAAGCAATGTTTAAATATACAAATGTAGATGGAATAATGATTGGAAGAGCAGCTTTTGGGAACCCATGGATTTTTAGAGAGATAATACACTATTTAAAAACTGGGGAAAAATTAGAAAAACCAACTTTGGATGAAAGATATAGCACAATGGTAAGACATATAGATATGGAAATAGAAGAAAGAGGAGAAGAAGTCGCAATAAAAGAAATGAGAAAGCAGTTGAGTTGGTACATAAAAAATTTAAAAGATTCAAGTCAAATGAGAGATAAAATAAATAAAATAATAGATAAAGAACAATTGCTAAATGAAATAAAAACATATTTCGAATATCTAAAAAATAATTGAATAAAATTAGAGAAAGAATAGTATATATACTATTCTTTTTTTGATATAAGAAAGAATTATATTTAATTTGGGAGGCATTTATGAAAAAAAATAAATTTATTATTTTTTTAATTTTAGCGATAATTATTGTTTTTATAATTATTTTTTATGTAATGAATAATAAAAAAATCGAAATTGGGAATAATGATAATAATCAAATTTTAAATATGAACTCGTATAAAGCTGAAATAGAGGTAACTGTGGTTAGTAATAAAAATACTAATAAATATAAAATGACACAAGAATATAAAAAGGGAGAATACTGCATGCAAGAAGTAGAAGAACCAGAAAATATAAGAGGAGTAAGAATAGAATACAGCAATAATACATTAACTTTAAAAAATACTAATATGGATCTTACAAATATATACGAAAATTATAAATACATGGCAGAAAATAATTTATTTTTAAATGAATTTATAGATGATTTTAATAATAGCAGTAATTCAAAACAAGAAGAAAACGAAAATGAGATTATATTATCAACAGATTGTAAAACTCAAGAGAATAAGTATCAAGTAAAGAAAAAACTAACAATTGATAAAAAAACAAATAAACCAAAGAAATTAGAAGTACAAGATATTAACCAAAATATAACTGTTTACATATTATATAATGAGATAAGTTATAAGTAGTAAAAAGCTATTTTCTTTATCTCGAGCTAGTATTTAAAACAAGATATATACTAATAATGGGAGTGAAGAAAATGAATATAAAAAGAGGCGACATGTTTTATGCAGACTTAAGTCCTGTTGTTGGCTCAGAACAGGGAGGAATTAGACCAGTTTTAATAATACAAAATGATTTGGGAAACAAATATAGTCCAACTGTAATTGCAGCAGCAATTACATCTCAAAAAACTAAAAATAAGTTGCCTACACACATAGAAATTAATTCAAAAGATTTTGGTTTAAAATCAGATTCGATAGTACTTGCTGAACAAATTAGAACAATAGACAAAAGTAGACTAAAAGAGAGAATAGGACATATAGACAATGACGAAATTATAGGAAAAATAAATAATGCTCTTGGTGTTAGTTTCGGTTTAGGCGAATAGAGAGCAAAAGAACGTTCTTAATTTCCTTTTTAGGAAAATTAGAGCGTTCTTTTAGTTATAGAAATTCGTGTGTTGGATTTTTCCTTATTAAAAGACGCTCTAAAAATCCCGGTAAAACCGGGATTTAAGGAACGTCCCCAAATCCCGAAGGACATCCCCAAAATCCCTATACTTGTAATTTTTTTATTATTCTAATTTCTTCATATAATTTTTCTACAATATCTTTTCTGGTTAAAAATGCTGTTTGATATTCATGATAAATTTTATGAATATTTTTAAAATTTTCGCCTTCCTGAAATAGCATTTCCATTCCTTCTTTATAATAATTCTTCTTTTTTTCGGAATGAGCTTTATCCATTTTTTCCTCATATTCTAAGATTTGTTCGATCCTTTTTATTTGATCTTTTAAATAGTCAACATAGCCTGTAACACAACTAATTTCATAGTAAGTATCATCAATAACAACCTTAAACAAAGCTTTTACAACTTTTTTATTAAGTTTACCTAATTTTACGCCCTGTGCTGCATTATCTAGAGCTGCAACTTTAATATTTGGCTCTGTATCTTTTATTAAATCTTTTAGAGTATCAGATATGTGAATATGAGTTTTATATTGTCTTTTAGTAACTAATGCATCATAGTCATCTGCAACTTTTATTATTTGATCTTCGTATGGAATTAAATTTCCAACCAATCCTTCAGGATATCCCATACCATCTAAAGTTTCATGATGATATTTTGGTCCTAGTGCATAAGGTCTTAATTTAATATCATCCATACACATTTTATAACCTATAAGTGTATGTGTTTTCATAATAGCGAATTCTTCATCTGTTAGTTTATCAGGTTTATTTAGTATTTTTGCTGGGATAAACATTTTACCAATATCATGTAAATATGCACAAATAGTACAATAAGCAGTAAAATTTTTATCGCAACGCAAATATTCGCATAACCTACAGGTAATACTTGCAACATTTTCACTATGAATTCTGGTAAAAGGGTCTAAACTATCTAGCATAGTTAATTGATATCTCATAGTGACATCTAAATTATATGATTTTAAAGTTGTTTTATCATAAAAATCAAATTTTTGTTCAAACATTAAATACTCCTCTTTTGTAAACTTATTTATAATAGCCCACAGATACCAAATCAAAGATTTGGACTGTGGCTTAAATTTTTAATTTTCTGATTTCTTTTAATTCTGCATTTAATTTATCTATTTGTGTTTCTTTGTCTACCAAAGCTTTTTTATATTCATCAAGGATGCCTTCAAAATTCTCTACGGTTTCACCTTTATCAAATAACATTTTCATTCCTTCTAAGTAATAATTTTTTTGTTTTTCAGAATTAGAAGAATTCATTTTATCATAATATTTTTTTACTTGAGTTAATCTTTTTATATTATCTTTTAAGTAATCTAAATAGTTAAAGGCACATGAGATTTCATTAATAGTGTCATCTATTACAACTTTTTTTAATGCTTTTGTAGCTGGCACATTATTTTTACCATTATGCGCATTTTCAATTAATATTTTTAAAGTATCAATAATACCAACATGTGATTTATATTGTCTCTTACTAACAATTGCATCAAATTCATCAGCCACTCTAATAATTTGTGCCTCTATTGGTATGGCATCTCCTTTTAATCCTTCTGGGTAACCTGTACCATTTAATGCCTCATGATGGCATTTAGGACCAGCAGAATAAGGTCTTAAATTTACATCATTCATACACATTTTATAGCCAATAGTTGTATGAGTTTTCATAATTTCATATTCTTCATCTGTAAGTCTTGATGGCTTTTGAAGAATAGATGGTGGAATAAACATTTTACCAATATCATGCAAATATGCACAAGTTGTACAGTAGGTAGTAAAATCTTTATTTAAATGTAAATAATCACATATTCTACAAGTTATATTTGCTACTCCTTCAGAATGTTTTCTTGTAAAATTATCTAATGAATCTAACATTTTTAATTGGTACCTAGCGGTTGAATCTAAATCATAAGATTTTAAGACAGTTTTATCATAAAAGTCAAATTTTTCTTTAATCATTTTGAAACTCCTTTGTAAATAGTATTACTTTTTGCTATGTAAATAATTCAATATTTTTTCAAAAGTATAATATCATTAAATGAAATAAAGTTCAATATATTGTTGATTTATATCGATTTTTAATATATTATAAAGAAGTACAAAAAGATAAAAAGGTGATTATAATGTATTTAAAAAGATTAGAGTTACAAGGATTTAAATCCTTTGCAGATAAAACAGTTTTAGAATTTATGCCAGGAATTACAACAGTTATAGGACCAAATGGTTCTGGTAAAAGTAATATATCTGATGCAATTCGCTGGGTATTAGGTGAACAAAGTATAAAATCATTAAGAGGTGCAAAATCAGAAGATATAATTTTTGCGGGAACACAAAATAGAAAATCTTTAGGGTTTGCTGAAGCATCGTTAGTTTTTAATAATGATGATGGTAAATTACCAATAGAATATGCAGAAGTTACAGTAACAAGAAGAATATATAGAACAGGTGAGACAGGTTATTTTATAAACAAAACTCCTTGTAGATTAAAAGATATTCTAGAATTATTTATGGATACTGGTATTGGTAAAGATGGATATTCAATTATAGGTCAAGGAAAAATAGATGAAATCTTAAGTAATAAATCAGAAGATAGAAGACATATTTTTGAAGAAGCAGCAGGAATTGTAAAATATCGTAGCAGAAAAGAAGATTCAGAAAAGAAACTAGAAAGAGCAAAATTAAATTTATTAAGAATTAATGATATCTTATCAGAAATAGAAAATAACATGGAACCTTTAAAAATTCAGTCAGAGAAGGCTAAAAAGTTTTTAAGCTTAAGAGAAGAATTAAAGGGAATAGAAGTAGGATTATTCTTATATAATATCGATTTATATAAAGAAAGATTAGAAAAAATAACTGCTGATGAAGATATTATGAATTCAACTTATGAAAATGAACAAAAAAGCCAAGAAGAAAAGAATGAAAAAAAGAACAAATTAAAAGTAGAGATAAATAATTTAATAGAAGAAATAGAATCAATGCAAAATATTGGTTTCGAAAGTTCTAATCAAATAGAAAAAATAAATTCTAATATAAATGTATCAGAAGAAAGAATCAATAATATACAAGAAAATAATAAAAGATATGAAGCAGAAATTGCAGAGATAAATGAGAAGATAGTAGAGTTAGAAGAAGAAAAGAAACAAAAAATAGCTAAAAAAGAAAATCTATTTAATAATAAAGAAAAATTCGAAAAAGAATTAAAGGAAAAGGAAGAAGAATTAAACAAATTAACTGCAAAATTATCTGATAAACAATTAGAAATAGAAAATAAAAAGAAGATAATTGAGGAAAATACAGATAGAAAATACGAAGTACAAAATGATATAAACACACAAGATGTAACTACAGATTCTGTAGAAAAAAATATAAAAGCTAAAACAGAAGAATTAGAACTTACAATTTCTGAATTAGATCAGTCAAGATTGAAAAAGAGTGAGATTGAGCAAAACTTTATAGAGATAGAATCAAAAAGAAATAAATTAAAAAATGATTTAAGTGAGATAGAGAATAAAAAAATAGAGGCTGACAATAAAATAAAGAGTTTTGAAACAGAAATTAATACTCTAGGTCAAGAAATAAGAATAAAAGAATCCAGACTAAAATTTCTAGAAGAAACCGAAAAAGAAAAAGAAGGTTATACAAAAAGTGTTAAATCATTACTTAAATCAGCAGATATGAATCCAGAACTAAAAAAAGGATTACATGATGTTGTAGCAAACCTATTAAATGTGAAAAAAGAATATGAAGTTGCAATAGAAATGTCATTAGGAGCAAGTCTTCAAAATGTAGTTACAGAAACAGAACAAGAAGCTAAAAAATTAATAGAATATTTAAGAAAAAATAATTTAGGAAGAGTAACTTTTTTACCTATTTCAGCTGTTAAAGGTAAAAAATTAGACAGGGCTAATTTAAATATTAAGGGTGTAATTGGCATTGCTTCTGACTTAGTACAATATGATAAAAAATATGATGGAATATTTAACAATTTACTAGGAAGAACAGTTATTGTAGACGATATGGAGGCTGGAATTGCTGTCGCTAAAAAGAATAATTATGCATTTAGAGTTGTAACATTAAAAGGTGATATAATTAATTCTTCTGGTGCGATGACAGGTGGTTCAGTACAAACTAAAACTGTAAATATTCTAGGAAGAAGTAGAGAAATTGAGGACTTAAAAGAGGAATTAAACAAATTAAATTCAAAATTAAAAAATAAAGAAAAAGAGAAAGAAGAATATTTAGATAGCATAGAAGAATTATTAGAAACAATAGAACACTTAGAAAATAATTTACAAGAAATAGATATAGAATATGCAACACAAAAACAAAAAGTGGAATTGATTTCAGAAAATGTAGATAAATTAACAATTAGAATGGATAAAACAAAACAAGAAATAGAAAATCTAAATAATCAGAAAAAAGATATTGCAGAAAATAAGGAAAAATTAATAGAAGATTTAGCAAATCTAGAAAAAGAAATACAAACTTTAAATTTAGAAGTAGAGGAATTTGTTAAATTAAATAAAGATGATCAAACATATATAGATAATTTAAATATGGATATAACGAATTTAAAAATATCTGTATCATCTTTTGAAGAAAGCGAAATGTCAATAGATGAAATGACAGAAAGAATTAATACTGATATCGAAAATAATAAAAATAGTATTAAAGCTAAAAACGAACAAATAGAGCAAAATAAACTTGAAGAAGAAAATTTAAGAGCACAAATAGAAGAATTTAAAGCAAAAATTATCGAGATAAAAGAAAACGTTAAAAATAGTGGTTCAAAAATAGAAGAATTAAAGAAAAATAAAAATGAAAAGAACACAGAATTAGAAAAAATAGAAAAAGAAATAGAAGAACAATTTGGAAGATTGCAAGATTTAAAAGAGCAATTAGTAAAAATTGATTTAAAGAAAAATAAGACATCTCAAGACCTAGAAGATGTAATTAATAGAATGTGGGAAGAGTATGAATTAACACCAAATAATGCAGAAGGATTTGTAAAAACAACAGATCCTGCTAAAACACAAAAAGAAGTTAATTATTTAAGAAATCAAATAAGAGATTTAGGAAGTATAAATATTGATTCTATTAAAGAATATCAAACATTAAAAGAAAGATATGACTTTATGTGTGAGCAAAGGCTAGACTTAGAGAACTCTATGGTAAAGCTTAGAAATGTTATCTCAGAAATGATAACTATTATGAAAGCTCAATTTAAAGAGAAATTTAAACTTATTAATAAAAACTTTGATGAGGTATTTAAAGAATTATTCGGTGGTGGAAAAGCAGAATTAATCTTAGAAAATGAGGATGATGTTTTAAACTGCGGAATAGATATTAGGGTACAACCACCAGGAAAGAAACTTCAAAATATGACTTTATTATCTGGAGGGGAAAAGGCATTTACAGCTATTGCAATTTTATTTGCAATATTAAAAATAAATCCTGCACCATTCTGTGTGTTAGATGAAATTGAGGCTGCACTAGATGATGTTAATGTTAACAGATATGCAGAATACTTAAAGAAATTTTCAAAAGATACACAATTCTTAGTAATTACACATAGAAAGGGTACTATGGAAGCAGCAGATACAGTATATGGAATAACAATGGAAGAAAACGGAATTAGTAAACTTCTTTCTATGAAATTAAAATAAAAAATAGAAATTTGGGACGTTCCAGGGATTTGGGATGTTCCCAGGGATTTGGGGACGTTCCAGGGATTTGGGGACGTTCCTTTTTTCCCTCTTGTATGAACAATATAGCCAACTAGATTTTATCTAGTTGGCTAAAAAAATCCCTATTTTTAGAAATGCCCTTATGTCCCGATTCCTCTTAAAATTCCAATAACTATTAATAAAACCCCAGATATTATATTCCATTTCTTTAAGGATGTGTTGTACAACACAATTCGCTTACCAAGAATAATTCCAGCATTAAGAAAAATAAATTGAAAAAGAGGAACTAGTATAGGAAATAGTAAACTATACATTCCAAATGATGAACTTGTAATACCAACACAAATAGAATCTAAAGAAAGAGCAAATGCTAGGTATAATGCTTCGTTTTTTTCAATTACTTTTGAGTTATTTAAATCAGAGGAGATTGGATTTCTAATAATTTGTATTGTTATACCTAAAGATTTTAGAAATATCTTATGACTTTTATATTCTTTTTTTTCATTAGTATTCATTGCTTCATATATAATTAAAAATCCCATGAAGACTAGAAGAATTACACTAATAATTTTTATTGCACTAGCTGGAAGGATAGAAATTAGGAAGTATCCAAATGCAACAGAAATACCTACAAAAAGTAAAGAAACAAAAAACAAGATAAATTTTGCAGGAGTAGATAATGATGTTTTCCTAAGCCCATATGTAATTCCAATTCCAAATGAATCAATACTAACAGATAAAGCAAGCAAGATAATAGTAATTAGCATCATATCACCTCTATATATAATATGTAAACTAAAAAAATAAGTGTAATATAGGAATAAAAAAATAGTATAAGCATATAAATTAATAAACTATACAAAGGAGAGATTTATATGTGGCATACTAAAAATATTAAAGAAATAGAAAAAGAACTTAGGACAAATATTAAAACAGGATTAGGGGATAAAGATGTACAAATAAGGCAAGATGAGTTTGGAAAGAACAAAATAGAAGAGGGAAAAAAGGAAAGCCTGCTTGTCAAATTTTTAAACCAGTTTAAAGATTTTATGATAATAATTTTAATTATCGCGGCAATAATTTCAGCCGTTGTAAGTTATTTAGAAGGGACAGGCGATTATTTTGATTCTATAATAATTATTGCTATAGTAGTGTTTAATGGAATAATGGGGTTAATTCAAGAAGCAAAAGCAGAAAAATCTATAGAGGCATTAAAGAAAATGTCTGCACCTGTAGCGAAAGTTAGAAGAAATGGAAGGGTACTTACTGTAAATGGCGAAGATATAGTACCAGGTGATATTGTTATTTTAGAAACAGGTTGTTATGTTCCAGCAGATATTAGATTAATAAATACATATAATTTAAAAGTAGAAGAGTCTAGTCTAACAGGAGAAACAGAGGCAGTAGAAAAAGATGAGAACGCAGTATTTAATAACCAAAAAATTCCTCTAGGGGACATGAAAAATATGGTTTTTGCAGGTACAGCGGTAGTAAATGGACATGCAGAAGGAATTGTAACTAATATAGGAATGAATACAGAAGTTGGAAAAATTGCAAGTATGATAATAACAAATGAGGCTCCACAAACACCAATCCAAAAGAAATTAAGTGAAGTAGGTAAAGTGCTTGGAATCGCATGTGTAGTTATTTGTGCTTTGATTTTTGTTATAGGAGTTATAAAGAAAATATCGGTAGTAGAAATGTTTATGACATCAGTAGGCTTGGCAGTTGCAGCAATTCCAGAAGGTTTACCTGCAATTGTAACAATTATTCTTTCTATTGCAGTTACAAAAATGGCAAAGAGAAATGCAATAATAAGAAAACTACCTGCAGTTGAAACATTGGGAAGTAGTAAAGTAATATGCTCAGATAAAACAGGAACACTTACAGAAAATAATATGAAGGTAGTAGAGATTATAGGCAATAAAAATAAAATTCTAGAATATGGAGCATTATGCTGTAATTGTGAAATAAATGAGGGAGTAGTAGAAGGGGAACCTACAGAGGTTGCAATAGTAAAAGAAGCAGTTAAAGAAAAACAAAACAAAATATTACCACGAATTTGCGAGATTCCATTTGACTCTAATAGAAAATTAATGACAACAGTTAACGAATTAGAAAATGGAAAGTATAGAATTATAACTAAAGGTGCTCCAGAAATATTATTAGGCATTTGTGATTATTACGAAGAAAACAATACTGTACATGATATGAATAGTACATTTTTAAGTAAGATAAAAAATAAAAATGAAAAAATGGCAGAAAAGGCGTTAAGGGTATTAGGAGTTGCATATTTAGATGTAGATATAATGCCAAAAGAAATATCAGCCGATTTTTTAGAAAAAGGACTAATATTTGTAGGTTTAATTGGAATGATTGATCCACCAAGAAAGGGAGTAAAAGAAGCAGTTTTAGCTTGTAGAAGAGCAGGTATAAAAACTGTAATGATTACAGGAGATCACATTACAACTGCTAAAGCCATTGCAAAAGATTTAGAGATATTACGAGGACGAGAATTAGCAATAACTGGCCAAGAATTAGATAAAATTCCAGACAGTAAATTAGAAAAAGATATAATGAATTATTCTGTATTCGCAAGAGTTACACCTGAGCACAAAGTAAGAATTGTTAAAGCTTTTCAAAAAACTGGAGCAGTTGTTGCAATGACAGGTGATGGTGTAAATGATGCACCTGCACTAAAAAAATCTGATATAGGAATTGCAATGGGACGTAAAGGAACTGATGTAGCTAAAAATGCAGCAGACATGATTTTAAATGATGACAATTTTGTTACTATTGTAGATGCTGTAAAGCAAGGAAGAAATATTTTTGATAATATTAAAAAAGCTATACATTTCTTAATTGCAACAAATATTGGAGAGATAGTTACAATATTTGTAGGATTATTACTTGGAGTAAAATCTCCATTGCTTGCAATACAATTATTATGGGTAAATTTAGTTACAGATTCTTTACCAGCTATAGCATTAGGATTAGAACCACCAGAAAAAAATATAATGAATAGACCACCAAGAGATGCAAAAAAGAGTATATTTGCAGATGGGCTAATGGGAAAAATAGTAGTAGAAGGTTTTATGATTGGAATGTTTACAATTTTAGCATTTTTCATAGGAAATAAATATTATGGAATAGAAGTAGCAAGAACAATGGCATTTATAAGTTTAGGAATGTTAGAATTAATACACAGCTTTAATGTAAAGAGTGAAGAGTCAATATTTAAAGTTGGTTTGTTTGAAAATAAATATTTATTGGGAGCATTTGTATTTGGAACAGTATTACAATTAGGTATAATATTTGTACCAAGCTTAGCAGAAATATTTAAGTTAACACAGCTTAATACTACACAATGGTTAATAACTATAGCAATTTCTATAGCACCAATAATTATAGTAGAGATTCAGAAGAAATTTAATGAATTAAAATTTGGAAAAGTTGTATATGATTATAAAACACGTCAGGAAGTATAGGGAAGATAGTAACAAAAAAACATCTCATTATATAAATGAGATGTTTTTTTCTATTGATTAGTTCCGTCATTTTCTGTAGATAAAGTTAATTTTATAATCGTTCCTTCCTCAACAGCAGTATCTACCATTATACTTTGACTTATAACTGTTCCAGAACCTTCTGTTGTAATGTTTAAATTATTGGCTTTTGCCATATTTTCTGCTTGGGCTAAAGTTTTATCTTTAAAATCTGGAACCTTTACAGAGACTCTTGTATCGTTTTCTTCTGTATATAAAACTATAATAGAGTTCTTTGGAATACTAGATCCAGGCTTTGGTGTTTGGTCTGTTACTAGAGTAGAATTTTTATCACCACTAATATTTACTTTTGTAGTAAATCCAGCTTGTTTTAATAATTTTTCTGCTTCTGTAACTGTTTTATTTCTAATATCAGGAACTGTTGCATAACTTGTGTCTTCTTCTACAGTATCTGTAGATGTTTGAGCATTACTAGAAGTTAAACCTAAATAAGGTAATATTTCAGATAACATTTGTGAAACTACAGGTCCACAAACTTGACCACCTTGGTGACTACCTTCATTATTAGGATTTGGATCATGTACAGCAATTAATAAACATATTTCTGGTTTTTCTGTAGGAGCAATTGCAACATATGATGCAATATAACCTTCATCTTCACGTCCTGCTTGTGGCTCTGATGTACCAGTTTTTCCACCTATAGAATATCCTTCAACTTTAGCAAGTCTACCAGAACCATCGTCTACAACTGATTTCATTAAATTTCTCATTCTTTCAGAAGTAGATTTAGAAATTACTTGTCTTACTTGAACTGGCTCGATATCTGTAGTAGTACCTGTTTCAGGATTTATAATTTGTTTTACAATTCTTGGTTTCATTAAAATTCCATCATTTGCAATTGCAGAAACTGCAGAAACTAATTGAATTGGTGTAATTGTAAATCTTTGCCCAAAAGACATTGTAGCAAGTTCTACATCACCAACATCTTCTAAGTCCCAATATGTACTACTAGCTTCTTGAGGTAACTCTATACCAGTTTTATCAAAAAATCCAAATGCTTGGTAATATTTGTATAAAGTTTCAGCACCAATACGCCTACCTAATTGTATTAAAGAAGGGTTACATGAAACTTGTAAAGCTTGTCTTAGAGTTTTTGCTCCTTTATGGGCTTGAGTCCAACAACTAATATTTCTATCTGCTACTTCAATAGAACCATTACAATAAAAATCATTAGGAACATCTTCACTAGTAATATTTTCTTCTAATGCTGTAGCAGCAGTTATTAACTTGTATGGAGAACCAGGTTCATAAGGTGAAGATACTACATTGTTTTTCCACATATTATATAATGCATCAGATTGTGCAGTAGAATCTAAAGTATCCCATGTAGCCTTTAATTCTTCTGTATTTGGCTCGAAAGGAGTATTAAGATTATAATCTGGATAGCAAGCCATTCCTAAAATATCTCCAGTACTAGGTGCCATTGCTACTACTGTACCACTATCTGCATGGTTTTCTTCAACTGCTTGTTTCAAATATTTTTCTAATACGGTTTGAATATAATAATCTATAGTTAAAACAATATCACTACCGTTTTCGGCAGGAATATAAGTTTGGTTACTATCTGGAATTTCTTCTTGAATAGCATCTGTTGATGTTGTTATTTTACCAGGAGTACCCTGAAGAACACTATTCCAACTATCTTCTATTCCTTGAATACCAGTATTATCTGTTCCACAGAATCCTATTAGGTTAGATGCTAAATTGTTATATGGATATACTCTTTTCGTATCTTCATCAATATTAATACCAGTACTTATTTTTTCTGTTTCCATCCATTCCTTTAATTTATCTATTTTATCTTTATCAACTTTTTTTGCTATTGTTTGAACATTAGAAGTACTATTAACTTTTTCTAATGTTTCATTATAATCTAGTTCAAAAATTTCAGAAAATGCTTTAGCAACCTTTTCTTTTTTTGCTTTAGTTTCTTCATCATTAGATCCAACTATTTTTTTAGGATTAATAGTTACAGTATCTGTTGGAGTACTTATTGCTAAGGTTTTACCTGTAGAGTCATATATTGTACCCCTACTAGTACTTATGATTTGGTCCGTAGTTTGTTGATTATAAGCTTGTTCTTTTAAATCTGAACCCTGAACAAATTGTAACCAAATAAGTCTAATAATTAAAAGTAAAAATATTATTAGTAAAGAAGCTAGTACAATTCTAAACTTTTTAACAGCTAATAAATTAGTAGAAAATTCATTATTAGCGGATTTATATAATTTATTATTACTTTTTTTTGTCTTGGGTAAATTAAATTTATTATTATTTTTTTTCTTCATCTGCATCACCTCAAAATGATAGGGATTTGGGAACGTTCCCTAATAGGGATTGAGGGACGTTCCTAGAATCCCTATTATAAAATACTGCATATATTGTATATTAAGTGTGTTTTAAAATCAATAAAATCACAGATTTTTCACAAAAGAATTTGACATAATTAACTTAAGCTTGCTATAATTAAAAAGTGTATAAATAGTGCATAACGCACGATAAAAGGTTAGGAGATATTATGAATTTATATGAAGAAACAAAATTTTTAATGGATAAATATAATATTAAAGCTAATAAAAATCTTGGACAAAACTTCTTAGTAGATGAAAACGTTATAGAGACAGCTATAGAAAAATCTAATATTAATGAAGAGGATTTAGTTATAGAAATTGGTCCAGGACTTGGAACACTTACAAAATATTTATTAGAAAATGCAGGAAGAGTTATATGTGTAGAATTAGATAAAAGAATGATAAAAATATTAGAAGAAAGATTTTTTCTTTATAAAAACTTTGAAGTAATTAATAATGATATATTAAAAGTAGACTTAAATGAAATTATAAAGCAAGCAAAAGAAAAATATAATTTAAAAAATGCCAAAATTGTTGCTAATTTACCATACTATATTACTACTCCAATAATAATGAAGTTATTAGAAAGTAAGATAGATATTACAAGTATAACTGTAATGATTCAAAAAGAAGTAGCAGACCGTTTAGCAGAAATTCCAGGAGGAAAAAATACTGGAGCTATAACATATACTGTGTATTATTATGGTGAGACAGAAAAATTATTAGAAGTTCCAAAAAGTTCTTTTATTCCAGAACCTTCTGTTACATCAGAAGTAATAAAGATAAATATTAGAAAAGAACCTCCGGTAAAAGTACAAAATGAAGAAAGATTTTTTAAACTAATAAAAGTAGCCTTTTTACAAAGAAGAAAAACATTATTAAATTCGTTAACTAATAATGGAATATCAAATAAAGAAGAGTTAACACAGCTCTTAAATAAATTAAATATAGACGAAAAGATAAGAAGTGAAAAGCTTACTATAGACCAATTTGCAGAGCTTTCTAATAATCTTAATGCATAAATTGGTTATTGCAAAAGCCATATTAAAATGATATAATATGCTTGTAAAAAAAGGTTAAGAAGGAGGTAAACATGAATCAGATTCTGGTTACAGAAAAATTATATATAACACCTGAAATAAAGCGAAAAAAGAAATTATATAAATTCGAATTTTTTATTTCACTTGTAGTAGTTTGTGTCTTATCTTCTTATTACATATATGCAGAATATAATAAAAACAAAGATGAAGCGGTTTCTCAAGAAATATTGGCTGGTGCAAATATTGTTGGGGAAGACCAAACAACAAAGCCTACAGAAAAATTAGTTGTAATGCTAGATAATGATGTAAATACAGTTGGAACAGAAGACGATGCAGCTTTAGCTAATTTGGATGAAGAAACAAAATCTGTTTTATCAAAAGAGTTTACAACAGCAGATGGGCATGTGTATAAACCAATTGCAACTATTAGAATTCCAAAAATAAATATTTATTATCCAGTGTTGTCAGAAACAACCGAGGAATTATTAAAAAAAGCACCTACAAAATTTATGTATGGTGAGCCAAACGAGGTTGGAAACTTCTGTATAGCAGGTCATAATTATAGAAATAAGAAATTCTTTAGCAAGGTTCCAACATTAGAAAATGGTGATATTATAGAAATAACAGATACAAAGGGAAGAACAGTAAAATATACAGTATACAATAAATATACTGTTACAGATGATGATATGTCACCAGTTAGCCAATTAACAAATGGTAGAAAAGATATTACATTAATAACTTGTACAGATGATTCAAAAGAAAGAGTAATAGTAAAAGCAACAGAGGTGTTATAATGGAATATAATGTAGGGGATATAGTAAGAACTAAAAAGCCACATCCATGTGGAAGTAAATTATGGAAGATAACAAGAGTTGGCGTAGACTTTGGTCTAAAATGCGAAGGATGTGGACATTTTATATTAGTAGAAAGACAAAAAGCTTTAAAAATGATAACTAAGAAAATAAACTAAGACTGCAATGTAAAAAATTGTAGTCTTTTTTATTGAAATGTAGAGGAAATGTGATAAAATAGCTATAGCTTGTAAGTTGAGGCTTGCTTAAAATAATATTTTATTTAAGAAAGGATGATGCATAGTAAAAAGGCTGTAACTCGTTAACTCAGCATCGAAAGGAGTATGTTATATGATTAAAGTTAATATACAAGATAAAGATGCGCAACTGGTTGTGCTGAAGACTCTTTATCCTGAATCAGGCGTTAAGATGCGGATTGAAGGAGAGTTAGAAGTATACGACATAACCGAAGCTTTAGTAGTGGAGTTATTCAAAAACTTGCTGCATAAGAACTTAGTTTCTGAAGTTACTTTTTCATATGAGAAAGAAGATAGTAGTAAAAAAGAAGCTAAGAATGTTCAAAAAAGTAAAAAGTATGGAACACTTACAGAGAATGTTTATGGCTTTTTGGCAGAAAACAGAGGCCGGGCATTTTCAATAAAAGAGATTTCTGAGAAAACAGGAATTGAGTATTCTTCTGTAAATAATATAATTAGAAGATTATATAATCGCGCAAAAGTGCAGAAGAATGATGAGAAAAAATATTTTTGTTCCATCGAAGGTACTAATGTAGAGCAACCAAAGCATGAACCACTTGAAGAATCTTCAGGTGAGGAAGAAAAGAAAGACCCTGCAGGTGACGAAGAAGCACAATCTAAAGATGCTGAAACGCCGCAACAAGATGACAGCTCAGAAGTAGCGGAAGAGGATAATACCCAAAAATTAAGTGAAGGTGAAAAAAAGAAAATTATGCAACATTTGTTTTGGAACGAGGCTTATGAAGATGTACTAAAATATATCTTCTCGACCAAAAACAAATTTGTTGTAAAACTAGCACAGAAAAAGTTTGCAGGACCACGTGCCCAGCAACTTAGTGATGTAATCACTGCACTAAATAAAGCTGAAGTAATAGTGTTTAATGATGACTTTAGTGATGGTGGTTCATACGAAATTTCTGCTAGTTGGAGAATATGGGCGTATCTGTTTAGGGCAAAAAGAGAAGTCGCTTCTAAAACTATAGAGGTTGATCTTCAGATGAAGCCGAGTGAGTTCAAAGCTGGAATTAAAGAAGCCTTAGAAAAAGGCATGGTAAAAAAAGAAGTGGACGAGAAGCTTAAGATTACGACGTATTGTGTCGCCTAATATACAATATTTGTATGTTGAAAAAGGAGATCTGGATTTGATCCGGATCTCCTTTTTGCATATATCTTTTAAATATATTTTTCGATTTCATTCCAAACGTTTTCTGTATAAATTCTTCTTTCAGAAGAAAATGGTAAAGTAGTGATATCACCAATTGGATTTAAAGCTTTTTGAATTGCTAGTGTAGCAGCATCAACTTTAGTAACTGCAATCTTATCTGCTTTATTTGCAATAATGATAAATGGAATTTTACTACTTATAATATAATTATACATTAACTTATCATTTTCAGTTGGTTTATGTCTTATATCAACTAAAAATATAATTAAAGAAATTTGTTTCCTTTTATGAAGGTATTCTTCTATAAAATTTCCAACTATAACTTGTTCTTTTTTAGACATTTTACTATAACCATAGCCAGGTAAATCGACAAAATAAAATTTAGAATCTATATTATAAAAATTTATTTGTCTAGTTTTACCAGGTTCACTACTGGTTTTTGCTAGTTTTTTTCTATTAATTAAAGTATTTATAAACGAAGATTTACCAACATTAGATTTACCAACTAATACAACCTCTGGAAAATTAGTTGAAGGATATTGTTTAGGTCCAACTGCAGAAATCTCAAATTTGGGTTCTTTTACTATCATAAAAATTCTCCTTACTATTAATATTAGTATATTTTAACATAAAATTAGCGAATTTACAATGAAAAAAAATAATGGTTTATCATAAAATTAATATTATTGAAAAATTTTTTCTTATATGATATTTTATACAAAAAGGGGGTAAAAAATGGAAAAAACGGATAGAGAATTATTAAAAGATGCATTAGAATTAAAAGTTCAAATAAGAAATTTATCTAGTGAAGAACAAAAAGAAATTTTACTTAATAAGATATCAGAAATAAGAGAATGTCTTAAAAAAATTTCATTAGCATTTGAGAAGTATGAATTAAGTAGTAGACAAAAAGAAGTAGAAAGATTGGCGTTAATTGAAGATAAAGGCTTAGCAGATACATATTGGGAAATTTATGATTTTATTGATGATTATGGTGATTCAAAAAACGGAAGAGTGCATATTGAAGAAGTAGAGGAATTAGAGAAAATGCTAAAAAATTTAGAGGAAAAGTGTAAAAGAGACTAACAGAAGAACATAGGAGAAGATTGTGAAAATATTGATAATAACAGATTGTCATCATCTATTACGAGAAGAGGCAGAAAAATTAGAAAATTTAGAATATGATGTTTGTTTTTTACTTGGAGATATAAGTGGAAAATATATTGATATAATTTTAGAGTATATACGAAAGAATAAAATATATGGTATACTTGGTAATCATGATGAATTTGGTGTTTTAGAAGCAAGAAATATTCCTAATATACATTGTAAGTTAATAGAAATTAATGGTATAACTTTTTTAGGATTTGAGGGAAGTAATAGATATAAACGAGGAGAATTTCCGATGTTTACACAAAAAGAAGCAAGAAAATTATTAATGAAATGCCCTAAAGCAGATATTTTATTGTCACATGATTCACCATATAAATTATATTCTAATGGTAAAGATTTAGCGCATTGTGGTCTAAAAGCTATATCTAAATATATAAAAAAATATAAGCCCATTTTTAATATACATGGTCATCAACATATTAATTCAAATAAAACTTTAAAAAACAAAACAAATGTAATATGTGTTTATAGAGCTAGTATTATAGATACTGAAACAAAAGATATAACTTTTGTTTTTTAAATAATTAAATATAAAAGACAAAACCAAGAAATTATTTATAAATAATTTCTTGGTTTTTTATTTTTCAAATAGGGATTTTAGGAACGTCCCCAAATCCCTCCTAGAAACATACCAAAATCCCTATTTTTCTATTTTACTGTAATTTTTTCTAATCCACCCATATATGGTCTTAATACTTCTGGAATAATTACACTTCCATCTGGTTGATAGTTATTTTCCATAATAGAAATTAGCATACGTGGTGGAGCAACAACAGTGTTGTTTAATGTATGTGCAAAATAGTTTCCTTTTTCACCTTTTATTCTAATACCTAATCTACGAGCTTGTGCATCTGTTAAATTAGAACAACTTCCAACTTCAAAATATTTCTTTTGTCTTGGACTCCAAGCTTCTACATCACAAGATTTAGCTTTTAAGTCTGCTAAGTCACCACTACAACATTCAAGTGTTCTTACAGGAATGTTCATACTTCTAAAGAATTCGACTGTGTATGACCACATTTTATTATACCAATCCCAAGAATCTTCTGGTTCGCATACAACAATCATTTCTTGTTTTTCGAATTGGTGAATTCTATATACACCACGTTCTTCTAGTCCATGAGCACCTTTTTCTTTTCTAAAACAAGGAGAATAAGATGTCATTGTATATGGCATATCTTCTTTTTTTAGAATTTGACCTTTAAATTTTCCAATCATAGAATGCTCACTTGTACCAATTAAATATAAATCTTCACCTTCAATTTTGTACATCATTGCATCCATTTCTTCAAAACTCATAACACCTGTTACGACATCACTTCTAATCATATAAGGTGGTATACAATAAGTAAAACCTTTATTAATCATGAAGTCTCTTGCGTATGTTAAAACAGCAGAATGTAATCTTGCAACATCTCCCATTAAGTAATAGAAACCTTGACCTGCAACACGTCTTGCACTATCTAAGTCTAATCCACCTAAAGCTTCTAAAATTTCACCATGGAATGGAATTTCATAATCTGGAACTACAGGTTCTCCAAATCTTTCAATTTCTACATTTTCGCTATCATCTTTTCCAATTGGAACAGATTCGTGCATAATGTTTGGAATTTTCATCATCCTTGTTTTAATTTCTTCTGCATATTTATTTTCTAGTGCTTCATTTTCTTCTAGTTTACTGTTAATTTCTTGAACTTCAGCTTTAATTTTTTCTGCTTCTTCTTTTTGTCCATTTCTCATTAAATTACCAATTTCAGCACTTAGTGTTTTTCTTTTATTTCTTAATTCGTCACCAGCAAGTGTAGCTTCTCTAGATTTTTTGTCTAAATCTATAACTTCATCAACTAATACTAATTTTTCATCTTGAAATTTTTTCTTTATATTTTCCTTTACAATGTCAGGATTTTCTCTTAAAAATTTAATATCTATCATATTAATTCCCCCTAATTATTATTTTTTATAATTTAAAATTTAATCTTGAACTATTTCAAATCTATGTTTTTGTCCTGTAATATTATCTGATCTTTCTGGAATTTCTGCCAAAAAATCTTTTTCTGGTCTTACCCAAATCTTTCCATCTTCTTTATGATTATATACAACCATTCTTTCTTGAGTTTCCGAATCTAAAGCTACATTTAATACTTGATGATAAGTTCCTTTGAAATGTCTGTAAGTTTTTCCAATTTCTACATGGCTCATAAAAATACCTCCATTATATAAAATATATTCTAACAAATTGGACTAAAACGAGTACAATTTAATTTATACAAACAAAAATCGTCCTTATATAAAAATATAAGGACGAATATAATCCGCGGTGCCACCTTAAGTTATTATAAAAATAATACACTCAATTAGTAGGA
Source organism: uncultured Clostridium sp. (assembly GCA_900553015.1). Lineage (GTDB taxonomy): Bacteria > Bacillota > Clostridia > TANB77 > CAG-508 > Merdicola. Next base: position 23,059 of record USBY01000010.1, read on the forward strand.
TAACCGCCTAACTTACGGTTTAGTTTTCACTAAAAACATCTAAGAGTAGATTCGCATATAAATTTTATTTACTTACACCACCCGTAAACTCTCTTAAAAAATTAAATATGTTACTATTCTCTTATCAAACGTTTATATTAATATGTAACACATTTTAACATAATATGTATAAATATTCAATAAAAATTGTAAAAATAATTATATGAATTTGATAGAGGGGATTTAGGGACGTTGTTTAAATCCCTATTTAATCCTTGGAAAGTTATGTAAATTGTGATATAATTATATTGTATCATCATCGGAAAAAAGAGCAGAGTTTTGTACAGTTAGTTTGACATTGCTTTAGCTCTGGAAGTGGAGGAGACTGTAAGTAGGTAAGGCAGGGAAGATCACGAGAAAGGATTGAAATGTCTAAGACTACTAAGCGAGTTTTGCTGGTTGCACTGTTTATCGTCCTGATTCTTAGGAATCTTATTCAGGGGGCTACGATTAGTACTCTGAACGATAACATCGATACCAGCAATAAGCTCCTCGAAGCCCAGCAGGAAACCATCGATCTCCAGGAACAGGAGATTCAGATTCTTCAGAACAAGCTCGAAGAGCTGACTGGTGATGCTCCTGCAGAGGAGGACACCTCTAGTGATACTGAGGTGCTCACCGCATGATACAAGGAACGCTCAGCTGTTACAGCTGGGCGTTTCCCATTATATTAAAAGTAAAACTTCAATATATATGCTTGGAAAATTATGTTAAGTATGGTATAATAAAATGCAGAAAAAATTTTTAGAAGGAGGCTCAAAAGAATGAGAGAGTTTAACAAAAAGAATAGCGAGAAGCTATTCTTACTGAAGGTATGCTTACCTACAGTGTATGAGGAAATAGGAGATGATGGAGTCCAAGCAATAGAACAGGGCTGGGCTAAAGAACAGGATTATAGATTTATAAATGATCTTGTTCAAAAGTATGTAGCAAAAGCTACAGAAGAAGCAATTTCGTATGAAGGAAGTACGCAAGAAAAAATTGCTTTATTAAAAAGTTTTAATTTTTTCTTATATGCGTATATCGAGAGAAAAAATCCAAAAACGCTGGAAGAACTGAATGTTTTTATTAAAGAATATTATGCAAATGTCGAAGATTCAGTCAAATTAGGAGGTTAATTTATGCTATTTAAAGACAGATTCGAAAAAATGACCCGTAAAGACTTGGAAGAGGAAATCCGCGTATATAAGGATTTCTCCAAGTATACGCGGAAAGATCTGGAGAAGGAATTAAGAGTTCTTCTTCCAGATATTAATTTGAACGAATTTTCTGACCAGGAGTTGGAAGATTTGCTAAGAAGCAATTATACCTTCGCGGAGTATAGCACCGAAGAGCTTCGGGAAGAAGCAAGGAGACATGAACGCTTCGAAGAGTGGACCAGAGAAGAGCTCGAAGAAGATTATGAACAGTTAGAGCAGCCACAATCAAAGGTTGAACGATATAAGACTATAAGATGGATTCTTATAGCAGTGCTCTGTGCTTTTTTAGGATACTACTATGGAAGCATGAATACAAAGCTTGAATATCTCGAACAGAGGACCGAGCAACTTCAGCAGGAGCTTACTGTGATGGAACAGGAAAATAATCTGTTGGAAGACAGAGTTGATACTCTGTCAGACATTATAGATTTGATAATAATCTATATAACGTCTGACGACATTCCAGAAGCAGAAAATCCGGGAACATCAGCACAAATCATCTGAAAACCCAAAACTTCACATCTTTTTCCCCCGGCGAAAGCCGGGGGCATTTCCTTTTTTAAAAATAAAAATTTTATAAAAAACGAAATTTTGTTTGACAAACAAAAAATCATATGATAGTATGTAAAAAAATAAAGTGGAGGCGTGAACAAGTGAAAAAAGATAAAAGTGATTTAAATAAAAGAGAGGTAGCAATCTTAAACTTTATATCAAAACAAATAAAAGCAAACCAATATCCACCATCAGTAAGAGAAATTTGTAAAGCTGTAGGGCTAAATTCAACAGCAACAGTACATGGATATTTAGAGAAATTAGAGCAAAAAGGTTATATAAGAAAAGAATCTCAAAAAGGAAGAGCATTAAGAGTTGTTAATGAAGATGATGTTATAAGAAAACCAAAAGATTTATATTCTGGTAAAGAATTGGTAGATGTACCAGTTGTAGGAAAAATAACTGCTGGTGCACCAATTTTAGCAGTAGAAAATATAACAGATACTTTCCCAATTCCTTTAGACTTCGTAGGAAATTCAGAAAGCTTTATGCTAACAGTTAGAGGAGAAAGTATGATAGAAGCAGGTATTTTAGATGGTGACTATATATTAGTAAAACAACAAAATACTGCAGAAAATGGCGAAATTGTTGTAGCTTTAATAGATGACGAAGCAACAGTAAAAACATTCTATAAAGAAAAAGATTATATAAGATTACAACCAGAGAATCGTACAATGGCTCCAATAATTGTTCCAGATTGTAAAATACTTGGTAAAGTAGCTGGAGTATTTAGAAAAATGTAGTATAAAATAAAACGACTTAAGACATAATATATTTTAGGTGAATATATTATGAAAAAAGAAAAAGAGATTAATGAAATAGAAGTTGGGGAAGATGTAAGTAGAAATGGTGAATTCATACCAACAAAATTTGCGTGGATAAGCTTAGGCTTTCAAAAAGAGAATGCAAAGCGCTTACAAAATATAACCAAAAAAGATGATAAACATAGTAAGTAAATATAATAGGAATTAAATGTGGTTTTATTAGTAGAAAGAAATTTAAATTTCATTTCTGCAATTTAATAAATCCACATTTTTTACTTGAAAGACAACCTAAAAAATGATAAAATGAAAACGTTAGAAAAGGAGGAAGTAAGTATGGATAGTAAAAGCAAAGAAATCTATTCTGAACTTAGTGCTTTTTTGGATAGTATAGATGAAGAAAGAAGAAACAAAATACCAGAAGACTTAAGGGAATTAATAAATAGTAAAAAAGACGATAATTATACACCTAAATATCCAAAAGGAACTCCTTTAGAAAAATTAAAAATGAAAAAAGAAACAAAGGATATGGTTAATTTACTAAACTTTAATTATTGGTGTGAAAACGAACAACAAAGAAAAGAATTAATGGAACGAATAGCAAATGGCAAGAAAAATGAAGGGGCAAAAGTAAATGCATTCGATAAGATAAAAAATATATTTAAAAAGAAAAGCTAAAAGCTTTTCTTTTTTGTATTAAATAATATTAAATTGGCTCTTATACATATTATAATATGCTCCTTTTTTATTAATTAATTCATCATGAGTTCCAACTTCTACAATATTACCATTTTCTATAAAAACAATAAAATCGCAGTTCTTTATTGTAGATAATCTGTGTGCAATAATTATTGATGTAGAATTTTCTGTTAATTTTAAAATAGCTTTTTTTATCATATCCTCAGTTAGTAAATCAATATTACTTGTAGCTTCATCCAAAATTAAGATAGGAGGTTTTATTAGCATAATTCTGGCAATGTTTAATAACTGTACTTCGCCTTCAGAAAGCATATCAGAATTTGATATATACGTATCATAGCCATCAGGTAATTTTTCTATAAAAGAATCAGCAAAAGCTAGTTTAGCTGCTTGTTTAATTTCTTCTATACTTGCATTAGGTTTTCCATATGCAATATTTTCCATTATAGTACCTTGAAAAATCTTAGTATCTTGAAGAACCATACCGATATTTTTTCTTAAATTATTAATATTAATATCTTTTATATTTGTATTATCAATTAATATTTCACCACTAGATATTTCGTAAAATCTATTTAATAAATTAATTATTGTAGTTTTACCAGAACCTGTTTTACCAACTATAGCAATACTTTTTCCATTAGGAATATATAAATTAAAATCTTGTATAAAAGGTTTATCAGTATACGAAAAATATACATTTTTAAATTCTATAGAATAATTAGGTTTTTCTGGCAGTTTAATACTATTACTAGAAGGTAGATTTTCTATAATAGGAGTAGTTATAAATTTTAAAATCCTTTTGTAAGAAGCAATAGCAGTTTGGATTTCACTAAACACAGCTGTTATCTCGTTAAATGGTCTAGTAAACAAATTAGTATATATTAAAAAAGTAGAGATATTACCAATTGTTAAATTTCCGTTTTTACAAAATATAATTCCAAGCATAGCAATTATTATATAAGAAAGGTTTGAAACGAACCTAGTACTTGGATTTGTAAGTGAAGAATAAAACTGCGTTTTATACCCATAGTTATATAATTCAGAATTTTTTTCTTTAAAATTTTTGCTAGATATTTCATTATAATTAAAATTATCGAAAGTCTTTTTACCACTTATTAATTCATCAGTATATGCATTTAACTTTGCTAATAAATCAGCTCTTTTAACAAACATATTATTTGTATGTGAAACAATATATTTAGATATAGCAAACATTAGCAAAGATAATACTATAAGTAAAACTGTTAAAGGTATATTTAAATTTATCATTATATAAGTAGCTAATATAATTGTAAATATTCCACTTATAATTTTAGAAACACTTTGCATAGTTCCATTAGAAATATTTTCTATATCTGTAGAAAACATGTTTATAATTTCGCCTTTTTCAAAGTTTTCCAAAATAGATAGAGGTAAATTATTTATTTTATTAAAAAGAATAGTCCTAATATTTCGAGAAAGCTTTGTAGCATAACTAGTTAAAAAATAATTTAATAAAAAATTACTAATAAATAGAAAAATAAATATTAGAGCAAGACTAATAAAATAATTTATTAAAGTTGTATTTGTTCCTAGTTTATCTATTAAATTACCTATTATAACAGGATAAGTAATACTTAAGCCTGCAGAAAGGACAGAAAAAATAATTATTAATAAAATATAAAATTTAGAAAACTTAAATTTAAATAATTTCATAAATTATGCTCCTTTGCTTACGCTGTTTTGAAGTTCATATATTTTTTTATATAATTCAGAATTGTTTAATAGCTCGGTATGTGTACCGATATTTTCAATTTTTCCATTATTAAAAACTAAAATTCTAGAACAGTTTTTGATTGTAGATGTTTTTTGTGAGGCTATAAATGTTGTAATATTATGTTCTTTAGAATACTTAAAAATATTTTGTAATACTTGTGATTCTGTATATAAATCTAATGCGCTTGTAACATCATCAAAAATTAACACTTTAGGGTTACCAATAAAACCTCTTGCAATATTTATACGTTGCTTTTGACCACCAGATAAATTAGATGCATTATTTTGTAAAACAAAGTTTAAGGTGTTTTCTTTTTGATTAACAAATTCATTTGCATTAGAAAGCTCCAGACTTTTTTGTATTTCTTCTTTAGAAGTAACTCTACCTAAATCAATGTTTTCAAAAATTGTAGCTGTAATAAAATCTGGCTTTTGACCAATATATGTTATGTTAGATTTTAAAAAGTTTGAATCATATTTTCTTATATCTTCACCATATAATTTTAAGCTACCAGAAGAAACATTTAAAGAATTGTTTAGAAGTCTTAAAAAAGTGCTTTTCCCTGAACCTGTAAGACCTATAATACCAATAGTTTCGCCAGGTTTTATTTTTAATGATATATCTCTTAAATTGTTAGTAGTAAAATATGAAAAATTTACATTAGATATATCAAAAATATAGTTGTTAGGTTTAAAGTCTTTAAGGTTACCAGTTTGTTTATTCTCTTTTAGGTTAAATAATTCTATTATACGTTTTGAAGAAGCGAAAGCTTTTGTGTAAATTGCAACTAAGTTTGAAAGTACAACAACAGCTAATAGCATCTCAGAAATGTAATTTATTATTGCAATAATTTCACCTTTAGATAAATTTCCAAATCCAAACTCGACATTGCTTATATTCAAAACTATTAGTGTAGTAAAGTTTAAAATAAATATAGAAACAGGATTTAGTAAAAAAGATAAAATAGTTGCAAGTTTATTATAGATATATGTTAGATTATTTACTTTATCAAATTTTGTTTTTTCTGTATTTTGTGTTACAAAACTACGAATTAATTTAATATTAGTTAAGTTTTCTTTTATTCTTAAGGTTAGCTTGTCTAACTGTAAATTAGCTTTTTGATAAATTTTACTCGCAGATTTTGCAATTATCAAAATTACTAGAAATAGTATAATACTTGCTACAAGAACATTTATTGCAATTTGTATGTTTATTAATGAAATCATAATAATTGAGCCAATAAAAATAAATGGAACTCTTATTACTAATCTTATAAACATAGCAATTCCTGTTTCTAAATTAGTAACATCATTAATAATTCGATTTACTATGGCAGAACTACCAATGCTATTTAATTTATTAGAAGGAACTTTTTGAATATGAGCAAATAATTTTTCGCGTAAAGTTTTGCTATATCCTTGCGAAGTAATTGCAGCTATGTATTGCGCACTACAAGCGAAAATAAGTCCTAATAATACAAGTATAATTAATCCAATAGAGTAATATATAAGCTCTGTAGAAGAAAATGTATTATAATTATCAATAAAAAAGGCAATAATAATTGGCAATAGTACTTCTATTATTGCTTCTAACAATTTTAATATTGGTCCAACTATTAAATTTATTTTATATTTTTTTAAATATTTTAATAATGTCTTCATAAAATTAAATCCTTTCGTAACTTGTAAAGTCAAAATTATTATATCATTAAAGCAATAAAAATATGTAGTTATTTCATATAAAAAATATACATATATAAGTGGACATTTTGTGGTATATAATATAAAATGTACTATAGATTTAGGAGGAAAAAGATGAAAGCTTTAGTTACAGGTGCATCATCAGGAATAGGAGAGGAAATAGCTAAAGAATTAGCAAATAGAGGATATGATATAATTCTTGTAGCTAGAAATGAAGAAAAATTAAAAGATGTTGCCTCAAAGATAAAAACAAATACTAGAATAATAACTATGGATTTATCTAATAAAGAAAATTGTGAAAAGCTATATGAGGAGACTAAAAGTGAAGACATAGATATCTTAATAAATAATGCAGGTTTCGGTGTTCACGGAAAATTTTGCGATACAGATTTAGATAAAGAAGTGCAAATGATAGAAATAAATATAACTGCAGTTCATATTTTAATGAAATTATTTTTAAAAGATATGATAAAGAAAAATAGTGGATATATTTTAAATGTTGCTTCTATGGCAGCTTTTGGACCAGGCCCATTAATGAGTGCATATTATGCTTCAAAAGCATATGTTTATAGATTATCACAAGGAGTAAAAACAGAACTTAGAAAGAATAATTCAAAGGTTAAAATTTCGGTATTATGCCCAGGACCTGTAAGAACAAATTTTAATAAAGTAGCAGGAGTAGATTTTGCAGCACCATCATTAAGTAGTGAATATGTTGCAAAATATGCAGTAAAGAAAATGCTAAAAAATAAATTTACAATAGTTCCTGGTACTTTTATGAAAATAACTAGATTTTTCGAGAAAATAACTCCACATAATTTAGTAAGCAATGTTTCATATTTTGTAAATTACCGTAAAGATAAATGAACTTTAGGGACGGGGTTAAAAGTTCAAAAATAGCGATTTTATTTGAAATACTAAGTAAAATAAAGGAGAAATATTATGAAATTAATGTTTGCATCAGATATACATGGAAATGCATATTTTTGTAATAAACTTAAAGAGGCATATAATAAAGAACAACCAGAAAAATTAATTTTATTAGGAGATTTACTATATAATAAATCTCTTCTATCATTTGGAAGAAATAACGAAAGACAGAAAACAGCTGGAATTCTGAATGACTTAATGGATTATATAATTGCAGTAAGAGGAAATTGTGATACAGATTTAGACCAAGCATTATTATATTTTCCAATAATGAGTGATTATAAAAAATTAAATGTTGATGGATATGAATTTTTCATAACACATGGTCATTTATATAATAAATATCATTTACCACCTTCAGATAAAAAGGTAATTTTAATACATGGACATACACATGTACCATGTATAGAAAATACAAAAGAATATATGTACCTAAATCCAGGTTCTATATCTGATCCAAGAGAAGGAAATCCTAATACTTATATGATATACGAAAATAAAGAATTTATAATTAAAGATTTAGAAGGACACGAGTTTAAAAGCATAAATTTAGATGAATGCTATTAATTATGATAAAATAAAATATCATATAGTATATGGAAAAGTAAAAAATGTATATATTCAAATAAAAAATGGTGAAGTAATAGTAAAAGCACCTAGGTTTATTACTAAAAAATACATAGATGAGATTGTAGAACAAAAAAGAAATTGGATATTAAAAAAGCTAGAAGAAAGTAAAAATGAAACCAAAGAAAGAGAATATACTAAAACAGATATAGAAAATTTAAAAAATAAATTAGAATATATTTTTCCGGAATTAATAAAACAAACAAATTTAGTTCCAAATAAGATAAGAATTAGAAATATAAAATACGCTTGGGGAAGTTGCTCAAGTAATAAGAATATAACAATAAATTTGAAGCTGGTAGATAAATCAGAAGAGGAAATAAAATATGTTGTATTACATGAATTATGTCATTTAAAATATATGAATCATTCAGATAAATTTTGGAACTTAGTAGAAAAATATATGCCAAATTATAAAGAGATAAGAAAACAATTAAAGCACTAACCAAAAATTGTTTTGGGGCTATAATTGAATGGAAACAATTAAAATACAATAGATAAGACAGGAGATACAAAAATGATAAGTTCAAAAGATGGAATAATAGGTTTTGCAATAGGGGATGCAATGGGAGTTCCAGTAGAATTTACCAACAGAGAAAAACTAATGAGAAATCCCATAACTTCAATGGAAGGCTTTATGAGCCATAATGTTCCAAAGGGGACTTGGTCAGATGATACATCTATGACAATCGCCACAATGGATTCAATAATTAACTCTAATGGAGATATTATAGCAAATGATATGGCAAATAGATTTTTAGAGTGGATGGAAAAGGGAGAATATACACCGGGTGGAAAAATTGTTGATATAGATAGGACAACTTTAAGGGCACTAGGTAAATATAAAACAACAAGAAGAAGTGCTGTAAATTGTGGATGTACAAGTAATACAGACAATGGCAATGGATCATTAATGAGAATGTTACCAATAGTGTATTATTCATATTTAAATTGGCTAGAGCAAGATAAAATTTTAAAATTAGTTGCTGGTATATCATCAATTACACATGCAAATGAGCTAGTAATTATGGGATGTTATATGTATGTTAATTATGCCATTGAATTATTAAATACTAATAACAGAAAAGCAGCATATTCTAAAATTCAAAATTTAGATTATTCTATGTTTTCTATGCCAACAATAAGAGCATATACTAGAATTTTAGATCATGAAATTTACCATTATGGTATAGACGAAATAAAGTCATCAAGTTATATAGTAGATACTTTAGAAGCTGTTTTATGGGTACTTATAAATACAGATACATATAATCAAGCGATAATTGGAGCAATTAATTTAGGTAGTGATACAGATACAATTGCAGCTTGTACCGGAGGTCTAGCTGGTATTATTTATGGAATAAAAAGTATTAATTCAGACTGGAAAATTGATTTACGTAAATATTCTGAAATTATAGACATTTGTGAGCAATTTGATGATGTTTTATATAAATTAAATGGAAAAGAAATTAATAATAATACAGTAAATAAAAATGATATATTAAGAAGAATTGAAATTGTAAATAATGAAATAACTGACGTTCCAACAGATGCATTAGTTTGTGCCAATACATCTGGTAATTTAGGAAGAGGGGGAGAAGGTACAATATTTTCTAGAGCTGGAATAGAGTTAGAAAATAAATGCAAAGAATTTGATGAATTAAGTAAAGGTCAAGCTAAAGTAACAAGAGCATATAGGATTGATGCAAAATATATTATTCATACAGTGGTACCAAAGTGGTATGATGAAAATGAAACAAATCAAAATGAATTATTAGAAGAATGTTATAAAAATATCTTCAGAATTTCTGCAGATTATGATATTAAAAGTATTGCAATTCCTACACTTGGAATTGGTGCTTGTAGTGCGCCAGTAGATGTTGCAGTTAAAATTGCAATTGATGGTATAATAAATAACTTCTTTAGAAATCCTGATATAGATAAAATTTACATAGTTTGCAACGATTCTAGAATACAAAGAACATATATAGAATACTTAAATAGTTTATTAGATTAAAAAAACTTGGCAGTAGATGGTTTTTCTACCGCCAAGTTTTTTGTGTATGATATGCTATTATTGAATTTCCGGATGCCTTCTTTGCAGATCTGAGAACATATCATATTCTCTGTCTGCCTTTTTCATTATGGCAGAGGCTGTAAAATACCCTCCGAAAATGGCGATAATAAGAATAAAGATAGCAAATAATATAACAATTGTATTATCCTTTTTCTTACTTTTTCCACCAAAGAGCGCTTTTGCAACTCTACCAAGGGCACTTGGAGCATTCCGAGCTACACTTATTGTATTATGTAGCTGGGCATAAGTGTTCCAACCTCCTGTCAAAATGGAAGACAGAGTTCTTTCTTCCCAAGCGTTTTTTAACGATCTAATCCAAATATAAAAACCTGTGGGAACGATTGTAACAACTGTAAACAGATAGATAAGGTCTGCCGAAAGCTGTTCAATTCGTACAATTACTTCAGGGTCTATGTCTGCCATCTGCAAGAATACAGGACTTATGATAAGCAAAAGATATGCATATACCATAGTAAATCCTGCTATTGCCATCACATAGCCAGCGACTACATATCGTCTGAAGCTACCTCCTATTTCCTTCGATTCAGTCCAATAATAGCCCACATACCGGGCATTGGACCATGAAATTATGAAATTGAGTGCCAACATTACTACTAATAATAAAACTGCCATACACATTCTCCTTTTCTTTTTTCTTTAGTGTTTCAGCTTTTAATTTCGCTGAATATTTATGTGTAACAATTATATTATATCATAATTTACATAAAAATAGAACATTTTAAGAAATGTTCTATTATATAAGATTAATATTTTACAATATCATTATATGTTTCAATTGCATAACTATCTGTCATACCAGAAATATATGTAATAATAGCTGTTTGATAATCTTTAATATTATTCATATCATATAAAATTTTATTTTTTAAATGAGTCCTATCTGTTTCTATATTCCAATAACAAGAAATCCATTTTATAAAAGTATCTATTACTTTAGTATAAAAAGGTTTTTCACTATTTAATTTTTCTAAAGTATTCATACCATCATAACATTCATTTAAAGTATTAAATATTTCATTTAGCACAAGACTAAAATATCTTTCTGAAGGTTTCATACATTTGTGTTTATAAATATATTTGTAATTAAATTGTTTTAACCTTTTAATTTTTTCAAATGTAGTTTCAGAAAATTTTAAGCCTTCTTCTAAAGAAGAATTAATACATAAATCAGCTATCAAATCACCTATAATATTAGTATTATTTAAATTAGCACTTCTAGGTTGTTCTAATAAATCATATAATTCATTTAAATTACTATCTAGTATTCCCATAGAAATGGCATCTTCTATATCTCTACCTAAATATGAGATTTTATCAGAAATTTTAACAACACAACCCTCCCAAGTATATGGAGAATATTGGTTAAGTTTAATATAATCTTTTTCTAAATCGATAAATTCGGTTCTAGGTTTTAGAGAAATTTCATCAATTTCACCACAGTGAGATATAATACCATCTCTTACTGCATATGTTAAGTTTAGATTTTTTTCTTCGTTATTAACATTTGTTAGTAATTCTATATTATCAACGAAATTTAAACCATTTCTTTCATGCCAAAAAGATTCTAAACCATTTTCCATACAGATTTTATTTAAAATTTGTTCACCTTTATGTCCAAAAGGGCTATGACCAATATCGTGTGATATAGAAATAGCTCTTGTTAAAGTTGTATTTAAGCCTAAGGCCTTTGCAATTGTATAACTTGTTGCATCAACATTATTTACATGTTCAATACGAGTACCAATATGATCATTTTTTGGTAAAAAGAATACCTGTGTTTTATGCTTTAATCTTCTATAAGCATTACAATATATAATTCTATCATAATCTCTTTCAAATTCAGAGCGTACATCATTTTCTTTTTTATATAGTTCATCTTTTCTTGAAATTAAATTATTCCAATTAGGGTTAGATGAGGTAGCAGCAACACTACTAAATTTTAAATCCATTAAAATACCTCCTATAATTTATATATAAGATAGTGTATCATAAAAAGAATATAATGATAAGAAATTTTGTTCGAAAAAAATAAAAAAATTAAAAAAAGTACTTGATTTTTTTATAAAAGGGAGTATAATATAATTTGTAAAGGTCAAAGAAAGTCAAAGTCAAAAAAGAAAACGTGAACTTTAGGGACGGAGGTAAAAGTTCATCGATTAACATAAAAAATGAACTTTAAGCCCGTCCCCAAAGTTCAAAAGTTCACATAAAGGAAGTGAAAAAATGAGAATATCAGATTTAATAGAAGATTTTATAAAAGATATGTTAAAAACAGAAGATGAATTAGAAATACAAAGAAATGAACTTGCAGAACATTTTAATTGTGTGCCTTCACAAATAAATTACGTAATATCCACACGATTTAAACCATCACAAGGTTATTATGTAGAAAGTAGAAGAGGAGGTGGCGGTCACATAACAATTAAAAAGATACATGTAACACAAAGTAATTATCTAATGCATATAATAACAAGCATTGGAGATACATTAACATCAAAAGAAGTAGATATTTTCATAAGTAACTTATTATCAGATGAAATTGTGACTAAGAAAGAGGCTAAACTTTTGAAAGTAGCAACAAGTGATAATGTACTTAATGTACCTATCGATATTAAAGATAATTTACGAGCAAGAATATTTAAGAACATGTTAATAAATTTAGTAGAAGATTAATTGGTAGACGTAAATAGTCACCAACTAAAATTAGATATTTTAAATAATTTAAGGAGGTTTTTATTATGAAATGTCAAAATTGTGGTAGAAAAGAAGCAAATGTAAAATATACACAAATTATTAATGGAGTAAAAAAAGAAATGAACTTATGTGAAGATTGTGCAAAGGAAGTAGGAATAGGAAGAGAACTTAACTTTAATATGTCTATGAATTTACCAAGCTTTTTAGGTGGATTTTTTGATGAATATAATATGGATTCTTTTATTCCAACAATCGGAGCTTTAAGAGAAGAAGGATGCAATACTTGTGGTACAACATATAACGAATTTGCAAATACAGGCTTATTTGGTTGTATGGATTGCTATGATATATTTGCAGATAGACTAGATCCAATATTAAGAAATATACAAGGCTCTAACAGACATGTTGGTAGAAAAGCAAAAAGCTTAGACAAATCTATCGTAAAAAATATGGAAGCTAAAAAGAAAGAATTAGAAAAGAATAAAGAAGCAAAGAAAGAAAATAAAAAGACTAAAGAATCTTTAGAAGAAGAATTAAAACAAGCTATTAAAGAAGAAAGATATGAAGATGCAGCAAAATTAAGAGATGAAATTAAAAAAATGAATGGCGATAAATAATTCTTTAGGAGGTAATAAATATGCTAAATTGGTATTTACAAAGTGGAAAAGATTCTGATGTAATAGTAAGTTCAAGAATAAGATTAGCAAGAAATATATCAAACTATCCATTTGAAACAAAATGTAATGAAACAAAAAAAGAAGAAATAACTAAGTTAATAGAAGAAGCTATTAGTGGTAACAAATATGGAATTAAACTTTTAAAATTAAAAGATATGGATGATGTTACTATTAATAGTTTAATAGAAAAAAGATTAATAAGTCCAGACTTTGTAAGAGGTAAAGAAAAATCTAAAGCAATACTTATAAATGATGACGAAAATGTATGTGCAATGATACATACAGATAATCATATTAGTTTACAAGTATTTGGTGCAGGATTAGATTTAGACAATTTGTTAAATCTAATTATTGAATTAGATGAATATCTAGATGAAAAACTAAAATTTGCATTTAGTGAAAAATATGGATTTTTAACAGCATGTCCTATAGAAGCAGGAACTGCTATGAAGGCGTCTGTAATGGTACATTTACCAGCATTACAAATTACAGGTAATATGGGAAAAGTTTTAGAAATAATAAATAATTTTGGTATGAATGTAACAGGAATTCATGGAGAAGGTAGTAAATCCGAAGGTGCTTTATATCAAATATCTAATAAACAAACTTTAGGAATTTCTGAAAAAGAAATTATAAAGAAATTAAAATTAATAACAGATAAAATAATAGAGCAAGAAAGAATTGCAAGAAAATACTTAGGAAAGAATAGGTTAAATTTAGAAGACAGATTATATAGAGATTATGGAATTTTAACAAACTGTAGAAAAATTTCAGAAAGTGAATGTAAAGATTTATTATCAACATTAAAATTAGGAACAGACTTAGGAATTGTTAATGAATTGACAGACTTAAAAATAAATAAATTATTATTATATACACAAGATGCAAACTTACAAAAATATTTAGGAACAAAGTTAGAAGGAATAGATTTAGATGCTAAAAGAGCAGAACTTATTAAAACAATTATAAAAGAGTAAGGAGGTAGATATTTATGACATATAAATTTACAAATAGTGCTCAAAATGTTTTAGAAATTGCAAAAGAAATTGCAATACAATTAGGCCATAATTATATAGGAACAGAACATATATTGTATGGTTTAACAGAAGAGGAAAATGGTGTTGCAAGTAAAGTTTTAGAAAATCAAAATATAAATTCTGAGAATGTCTTAGATGAAATAGAAAATTTAATTGGTAGAGATGAAGAAAGAACTATAACTAGTTTAAGTTTTACACCAAGAACTAAAAGAGTATTAGAAAATGCGTTCTTAGAGGCAAGGAAACTAGATTCAGATTATATAGGCACAGAGCATATTTTAATAGGAATAATGAGAGAAGCAGACAGTATTGCTGTAAGAATCTTATTAGATTTAGGTATTAATCCACAAAAATTATATAATGAAATAGTAAAAGTACTAGAAGAAGACGAAGATATAAATAGCAGTGATAATTCTCAAAATAGAAAAACAGGAAGCTTTAATTCTACACCAACATTAAATCAATATGGAACAGATTTAACAAAAAGTGCTAGTCTAGGAAAATTAGACCCTGTAATTGGAAGAAAGAATGAAATAGAAAGAGTTATCCAAATTCTTTCTAGAAGAACAAAAAATAATCCTTGTTTAATTGGTGAACCAGGTGTAGGTAAAACAGCTGTAGTAGAAGGATTAGCAGAAAAAATTGTTCAAGGCGATGTTCCAGAAATCTTAAAGGATAAAAGAGTTGTAACAATCGATTTATCTAGTATGATTGCTGGGGCAAAATATAGAGGAGACTTCGAAGAAAGAATAAAGAAAGCTTTAAATGAAGTAAAAAAAGCTGGAGATGTAATTCTATTTATAGATGAAATTCATACAATAGTAGGTGCTGGTTCAGCTGAAGGTGCTATTGATGCGGCTAATATTTTAAAACCATTATTAGCAAGAGGCGAAATTCAATTAATTGGTGCTACAACTTTAAATGAATATAGAAAATATATAGAAAAAGACAGTGCTTTGGAAAGAAGATTTAGTCCTGTAACTGTTAATGAACCAACACATGAAGAAACTGTAGAAATCTTAAAAGGTATAAGAGATAAATACGAAGCTCATCATAATATAAAAATTACAGATGAAGCTATAAATGCAGCAGTAGAATTATCTAGCAGATATATTAATGATAGATTTTTACCAGATAAAGCTATAGATTTAATCGATGAAGCTTCTTCAAAAATTAGATTATCTTCTTTAGAAGAACCTGATAGCCTAAAAGAGATGGAAGATAAAATAGAAAAGATGAATCAAGAAAAAGAAGCTGCTGTAAAAGTACAAAAATTTGAGAAAGCTGCTAAAATAAGAGATGAAGTAAATAAACTAAAAGAAGAATTAGAAGAAGAAAGAAATAAATGGAAAAGTAAAAAGACAAAAGCAATTCCAAAACTAACAGAAGAGGATATTGCTAAAACAATTGCAAGTTGGACGGGAATTCCAGCTGCTAAAATAACTCAAGATGAAAATAAGAAATTAAAGAACTTAGATAAAGAATTGCATAAAAGAGTAATTGGTCAAAACGAAGCTGTAGAAGCAGTTGCAAAAGCAATAAGAAGAAGCAGAGTAGGTCTTAAAAATCCTAATAGACCAATAGGTTCATTCTTATTCTTAGGTCCAACAGGTGTTGGTAAAACAGAGTTATCTAAAGCATTGGCAGAAAGCTTATTTGGTACAGAAGATGCCATGATAAGAATTGATATGTCAGAATTTATGGAACCACATTCTGTTGCTAAATTAATTGGTGCACCTCCAGGATATGTTGGTTTTGATGATGGTGGTCAATTAACAGAAAAAATAAGAAGAAAACCATATTCTGTAATATTGTTTGATGAAATAGAAAAAGCACATCCAGATGTTATGAATATGTTATTACAAATTCTAGAAGATGGTAGATTAACAGACAGCCAAGGTAGAACAGTTAACTTTAAGAATACAGTAATAATTATGACATCAAATATAGGTGCAAGATTAATTACAGAGAAGAAATCTCTAGGATTTACAAATTCATCAGAAGAGGATGAAAATAAGGAATATGAAGAAATCAAGAAAAACGTAATGGCAGAATTAAAGAAACAATTAAGACCAGAATTTATAAATCGTATTGATGATATTATAGTATTCCATAAATTAAATGATGAAGAAATTAGTAGTATTATAGATTTATTATTAAAGAATGTAGAACAAAGATTGGTAGAACAAGGTTTAAATATTAAAATTGATAAATCTGTTAAAGAATTAATTGCTAAGAAAGGTGTAGACAAAGAATTTGGTGCAAGACCACTTCGTAGAGCAATACAAAATATTGTAGAAGACAAATTAGCAGAGGAAATACTAGATGGAAATATTAAACCTGGTGTAGAAGCAAAATTAGTAGCAAAAGACGATAAAGTAGAATTAAAAGTAAAAGCTACAAAATAATAAAATGGGGATTTGGGGACGTTCCTCAAATCCCTATAAGGAAGATTCAAAAGGCTTCAAAACAGCAATGGAAGAAGAGGCTAGAAATCTTTCTAAAAGCATTAATGCTTATTGTGACGAACATAAGTAAACCTCAACCGAAGAAGCAGACGGTTATGATGTAAATGCCGTATGCTTTTTTTGTTATGTAAATGAAAAAAAGAAATGCCATAAATTCATTTTTTTAGTTATTGAAAATTGTGAAATAGTAAATCCTCTATTTAGTAACGAAAGCTAAATAGAGGATTTTCTGTTGCATAAAATTTACCGAATTAGCTAATATTTGAAATTTAAGTAAATATGTGCTAAAATTGTACTGCAAAAAATGTATAAAGAATATGTAAACTTGCTAAATGTAGCGAGGAATTAAGAAAGGAGAAACAACATGAGAAAACTTAAAAACTGTAAGATTTATGATCTGTATGGACGGAGAATGCAAGAGGAGGAAAATCCACATTTTGTAATAATTGTTGCAGATGGAGAAGACGACAAGACAATATGTGAGTACGGAATTCTGAATAAAGACAGATTTGAGCAAACAGATGAGGGAGTATATAACATTGAATCATTTGCAGAAATGCCGGCGACGGATACAACCATAACAGAAAAAGGTTGTATTTTTTGTGCGGCAATGCCAAAAAATTCAAGAAGTACTATTCCCACATGGCCCATGTTTGTGAAATATAAAACAGAGAATATAAATGTAGGCGATGAAGAAATTTCAATCGTATGCATATCTAATGAAAGAGTTCAAGTGTTGAAAACAAAACTTTCAGATACCAACGATGCTGGCTTCAAAGTTGGAAACAGTTTTTACAGAGTTGGTGTAATGTAAGAAAATTTAAAATCTAAAATTTTTTGCAGTAATAAAAAAACAGCCCGCGCTTTTATAACAAAGCACGAGCTGTTTTTTTATTTGTTATTAATTAAATCATTCATATTATACATTCCATTATCTTTGTTAACTATGTATTTAGCAGCCATAACCGCACCATTTGCAAAAACAGTTCTAGAATAACATTTATGTGTTATTTCTAATGTTTCATGCTCGCCAAAGAATTGTACTGTATGTTCACCTACGATATTTCCACCTCTAATAGAAGAAAATCCGATTTCTAATTTATTTCTTTTTTCATGTTTATTGTGTCTGTCAAATTCGTAAATCATCTTGTTATCTTTAGCTTCATTAATGCTATCTGCTAAAAATAAAGCTGTTCCACTTGGGCTATCTATTTTTCTATTATGATGGGTTTCTATAATTTCGATATCAGTATCTGGCAATTCTTTAGCTAAAGATGCTACGATTTTTGCCATTAAATTTATATCATATGACATATTAGCAGATTTAAAAACAGGAATATCTTTTGAATAATTTTCTATTTCATTTAATTGTTCTTCTGTAAATCCAGTTGTTGCAATAACTATAGGAACATGATTTTCCTTAGCATATTTTAAGATATTTAAAGTAGCAACTGGAACAGAAAAATCAATTATAACATCTGATTTTTCTTCTATGTCTGAAGTATTTGTATAAACTGGATATGTATAAATTCCAGTATTCTCTTTATCAACACCACCAAGAAGTAAAATATCTTTATCATTATCTATTACATTTGCAACTTCTTGTCCCATTTTACCATTTATTCCATTTATTAATACTTTCATTTAATTTGATCCTTTCTATATCGCCAAAGGTAAATAAAACTAATTAAAATCTTACAAACAAAATTGTTAAAAAGATATAAGCATATCTATAAACCATTTTTAGCTTGTATTTCTTATTTAAATATTTAAAAAATTCAACTGTAGCACAATATTTGTCTACAAATGTAACTATGTAACTTTCTTTATATTTAGGCAATTTTACAGTTAAAGGCCACATATGTTTTACTATTACATCTTTTTCTAAATCATTTAGAGTGAAATTTTTTAAAGAATTTTCTAAGGCGATTTTAGGATGAGAAAAAGCATGTAGTTCTTTAAATGAATTAACCTTTCTAGGTTCATGCCAGTCATATAAAAAGAAATCGTGAAGCATAGCAGCACGAGCTGCTGAGAAATAATCTAATTTAAATTTTTTACATATTAAATAAGTATAATATGCAACATGCAAGCAGTGGTTATAACATGACGTGCTAGAATGTTGCATATAATTGTTCATTTCTTTTACCTTTTCATGTAAGCGAATATCATTTATTATATTTTTAAATTCTAAATAATTTTCTTCATTTTTTAATTTTTTAAAAAACATTTATTCACATCCCATATTATTTTTACTTATATATATATTATATCATGGGAGATATATTATGTGAATAAAGTTAATTAAATCTTAACAATTTAAATTAATCCAAAATTTTTTAAAGAAGTTCTTAATTTTTCTTGATTTTTTTCAGATAATCTAACTAGTGGAAGTCTAGGAACTCCGAAATTGTATCCCATCATATTTAAAGCTTCTTTTACAGGTATAGGATTAACTTCACAGAATAAGCTTCCTACCAAATCTATTGCATCTAATTGCATTTGTGTAGCTTCTGTAATATTTCCATCAAAGAAATTTTGAACCATATCATGTGTATATTTGGGTGCAACATTTGAAAGAACAGATATAACACCAAGTCCACCTAAAGATAGAATTGGAACGATTTGGTCATCATTTCCAGAATAAATATGTAAATTATCTTTACATAGGTCTGCTATTTTTGCAACTTGTGAGATATTACCACTAGCTTCTTTTACAGCTACAATATTTGGTATTTTAGAAAGTTCTAAACAAGTTTCTGGAGTGATGTTTACACCAGTTCTACTAGATACACTGTATACAATTATAGGTAAAGATGTAGAATTAGCTATTGCTTTGTAATGTTCTACTAAACCTGCCTGTGTTGTTTTATTATAATATGGTGTTACAACTAATAAAGCATCTGCACCAACAGATTCTGCGTATTTTGACATTTCTATTGCAGAAGCAGTATTATTAGAACCTGTTCCAGCAATTACAGGAATTCTACCATTAACTTTATCTATAGCATATTTAATGGTATCTTTTTTTTCTTTTTCTGTCATTGTAGAAGATTCGCCAGTAGTACCACATACTATAATACTATCAACACCTTCTGAAATTTGGAATTCTATTAATTTTCCAAACTCTTCGAAATTTACGCCATCATTTGTAAATGGTGTGGAGATGGCAGTACCACAACCTTTAAAAATAATTTTTTTCATAATAACATCTCCTATAGAGATTTTTTAGCATATATAATTATATGTAGCTATTTTCTATGTTATTATATGATATAATTTATAAAAAATAAATAATTTCTGGAAAATATCTAAAAAATACTATATAATTATTACTAGATAAAAGGAGGAGAATGATGACTGCATCTCAAGAAGATTATTTAAAATCAATATATATATTAATATTACATAAAAATGAAGCAAGAGTTACAGATATAGCAGACTATTTACAAGTTAGTAAAGCAAGTGTGAATAGAGCCTTAAAATCTTTAAAAGAGCTAGGGCTTGTGGATTATGAAACATATGGAGAGATAAAATTAACAGAAAAGGGAAAAGAAGAAGCTACTAACATTATTAAAAAACATAATGTTTTAAAAGCGTTTTTAATTCAAATTTTAAATGTTAATAACGAAACAGCAGAAGAAGAAGCAAAAAAAATGAAACATGCTATTTCTGAAGATACTGTAAATAAATTTTCTGATTATATTAAAAGCATTATAAAAGTTGATGAATTAAAATGTAACTATAGTCCAGAAAATGAAAGATGTCAAAATTGTATAAAATTAAAAAAGAAAAAATAATCGCAAATGTATTTTGCGATTATTTTTAGCACTAAAAAATTTAGAAGGGAAAAAAGGAACGTCCCCAAATCCCGGGGAATGTCCCAAATCCTTAGAAACGTTCCCAAAAAAACTATTTTTCTATCATTTTTTCTACTATTTGTATTGCGTTTGATGCTGCACCTTTTCGTATATTATCAGCAACTACCCAAAGATTTACACCATTTTCTACACTAAAATCTCTTCTAATTCTCCCTACGAAAACCTCATCGTGTCCATTTGCATTTGTAGTTATAGGATAAACTTCAGAAGATGGATCATCTTGAACGATTATTCCTTCAAAATTTTTAAGTGTTTCTACTAATTCAGAAAGTTCAAATGGCTTTTCAAATTCAACATTTATAGATTCGCTATGTGAATTTTCTACTGGAACCCTAACTGTAGTTGCAGTTATTCTTAAATCTGGTTTCTTTAAAATTTTTCTTGTTTCATTTATCATTTTCATTTCTTCTTTGGTATAACCATTTTCTGTGAATACATCTATATGTGGCAAACAATTATTATAAATTGGGTATGGGAATTTTTCTAATTTATTAATTCCTTTTCTACCATTTTCTAAATCGTTTAACCCTTTTTGACCTGCTCCAGAAACAGCTTGGTATGTAGAATATACAATTCTTTTTATTGTATATTTATCATCTAAAGCTTTTAATGGTAAAACCGCTTGTATAGTAGAGCAATTTGGATTTGCAATTATTCCATGATTATTTTTAATTTCTTCTGGATTAACCTCTGGTACAACTAAAGGTACGTCTTTATCCATTCTAAATGCACTACTATTGTCTACTACAATACAACCTTTTGAGGCTGCAATTGGAGCATATTTTTTAGATATCTCGCCACCGGCAGAAAATATTGCAAAGTCAAATCCCTCGTCAAAAGAGTGTTCAGTTAATTCTTTTACAACATATTCTTTATTCATAAATGTAACTTTTTTGCCAGCAGATTTATTTGAGGCAAATAAAACATATTCACTAATTGGTAGATTTTTTTCTTCTAATACTTTTAGTGCAGTTCTACCTACTACACCTGTAGCACCTACAATTGCTAATTTGTAATTTTTCATATTAAGCACCTCGGCTTTAAATAGTAACAAGAATTATATTTATAATTTCTTATAGTACATATTATATTCGAAATAATAAAAAAATGCTAGTTAAAACTAACAAATATATGATAGAATATTGTCGAAATACAAAAGAAACAGGAGGGGATTAAATGAAAAAGAAATTAGCAGTAATAATAGCTATATTACTAGTAATTGCTATTGTTATTGGAATTACAGTATCAAATCTAAGATTTAGAGGAGATTTAACAGAAATTAGTTCAGAAAAACAATTACAAAAAATAGTTGATGGATATAATTCATCAGTAGGATCAAGCGTGGCTGCAGCATTTATATGTCCATTAATTGCGTTACCTACTCGTAGTTTCTCTGGTGGAATTATAGAAGATGCAAGTTCAATACAATCTTCTGGTGGAGGTATTGTTCCAAATGAGATAACAAGTAGTGCAAGTGATACGAAATCTTTTGATTCCATACTTCCAAGTACAAATTCAGGAGCAACAACTTCAGAATATTCAACAACAAATATACAAGTAGAAAATGTGGATGAGGCAGATATTGTAAAAACAGATGGTGAGTATGTATATTCAATTTCAGATGATACAGTATATATAACATATGCAAAAAATCCAACTGAGATGAATGTGGTAGCAAAAATACAAGAACCATTAAGTAATATATATCCAGAAGATTTAATATTACAAAATAATAAATTAATAATTATTTCTGGAAATACTATAAAAACAGTTGTTAAAATTTATGATTTAGCATATATAGAAAATCCAGACAAAATAAAAGAATTTGAAATAAATAAGGAATATTATACATCAAGATATATAAATGGTAATTTATATGTAATTTCATCTGGAAGAGTAACAAGTGAAGGAAATTTAGAATATGTAGAAGATGGTGCTACTGTAAATCCAGATAAACCAAATGCATATAAAATAAATGACCTATATACAAGGATGCAAACAGTTATAGCTTCATATAATTTAAATGCACCAGAAAATAAAATAAAAGTTCAATCATATTTAATGGATGTAGAGAATGCATATATATCAGAAAAAAATATGTATTTAATTGATAATGGATATAGTGGAAGCAGAGATGTAGAATTTAGTGATATATTTGGAATAAAAGGACTTTTAGGAATTGGAGATGCAATAAAAGAGAGCGACAGTACTTATGGTTCAAATATATATAAATTTAATTTTAAAGAAGATGGAAGTGTAGAATATCAAACTAAAACTCAAGTAGAAGGAACCACAATAGACCAATTTTCTTTAGATGAAAAAGATGATAATTTAAGAATTGCATTATATACAACAAAAGGATCAAGAGTAGTAGTTCTAGACAATAATTTAAAACAATTAGGAGAAACCGCATATCTTGCTAAGGGAGAAAAAATGTATTCAGCAAGATTCGTAGGGGATAGAGCATACCTTGTAACATATAAAAATATGGATCCATTATATTCTATAGATTTAAGCGACCCAGCAAATCCAAAAGCTTTAGGTGCATTAAAAATCCCAGGATATAGTACATACTTACAGCCATATGATGAAAATCATATTATTGGTTTTGGTTTCCAAACAGAAGAAACTGTTAGAAGAAATTCTTTAGGAAGAGTTACATCAACTTCTGCGAAAGTTACAGGAATGAAGATGGCATTATTTGATGTTTCTGATATAAGTAATCCAAAAATGATATCAGAGGAAGTAATAGGAGATTCTAAAACAAATTCTACTGTTTTAGAAAATCATAAAGCACTATTATTAGATAAAGAAAGAAATCTATTAGCAATTCCTATAAAAAATTATACGACAGATTTAAGTATTACAGAAGATGATGATATATCTTCTGCTACAAAGTCATACACAAGTTACTTAAAGAGTAGAACATATAACAAAGTTGGATATGCAGTATATAGTCTAGATATAGCAAATGGATTTAATTTAAGAGGAATAATAACACATGATGTTAATTCTAATAATTATACTTCTGATATTAGAGGATTATACATAGATGATACATTATATACTGTTTCAAATAAGGAAATTAAAGCAAATAATATAGATACATTGGCAGAAATAAAAGAAATTATATTTGATTAAGGGGGATAAATATGGGAAAAATTTATAAAAAAGAAGTTAGCAATTATTCAGGCATGCCAGCAGCATCATTAACATTAGGAATTATATCAATACTTACAATTATATTTTGGTATATGTCATTAATAACAGGAATTTTGGCAATAGTTTTTGGTGTTAAATCTATACATAGAATTAATAGCAAATTAGGAAAAGCAGGAAT
>USBY01000011.1 GCA_900553015.1 uncultured Clostridium sp.
TTTCTATAGGCAATGTAACATAATGTATCTTTTTCTTAAAATATTCATCTTTATTAGTAACCATTTCAATAATTTGTATATTTATTAATATTAATAGCAATGCAAAGAAAACACTCTTTTCAATTCTAACTGCGAATAAAGGTATAACTGGGTTAATTAAAAAAACAACAAATGTTATTATTCTATATTTAGTTGCTACTCCTTTTTTTGCCATATAATATAGAACATATGATAACACAAATGCTGTAGATAGCATTTGTATTATAGTATAAATTGCAACTCCTATATTTCCATCATTAAATAAAACTTTTCCTAAATTCCATAAACCTCCTAAAAATAATGTATATATTATCGGTTGATGATCTTTATATGGTATATTTCCTACAATTTGATCTAATCCATTAGTCGCATCCCAAAAGAAATTACCAGGATAGCTATATAAAAAGAATGGTATATAACTTATTAAAAAAACTCCAAATATTATCCAAAAAGATTTCTTATTAGTTGTAAAATATTTATATTCTTTATTTTCTTTGTTCCATTTTTCTACTATTTTAGGCAATTTTTTCAATGCAATCGCTATTATACTATTAAACAATATAAAATAAGTTATGATTTTGATTAATAAATATAAAACGAATTTTTTAGAACTAGGTAATAAAGTATCTTTATAAACATTACAAACATCTCCAATTGTTAAGCATATTGCAAATATTAGTCCTAAAATTATGCTGCAAATCCATAGTCTTTTATCTCTTATTTTAAAACTATAATAAATAAGTAGAAACACTCCAATAATTGCAATAATATAAAATATATTATATGTACTACTGCCTAATTTTAAAGCATTCAATTCTTTATTAAATGTAACATTTATTCCTATAGCAACAAATATTGTTAATAGTACTGCAATAATATTTTTATACTTTAAAACAATCTCCTTTAATTTTTCCATCCTTCTCAATTTCCTTTCACCTTATGTACTACTTTTACAAATCCTCTCCATAATGGTATCTTCCATAATCTTTCTTTAAGTAATTCATGTTTATAGTTTAGTCCTTTTACAGAATAAGCTCGTCCATATACTTTCTTCTCATATTCTGTACATTCCCAATTATACTCAATCTTATCATTCATCATATTTAATGTAATTAATTCTTTGGTGATATTTAAATTGTTTAATAAATCTTCACCATTTTTTATTTTATCTTCATTTGGATTTGTTTGTGTTTCTTCTAAAATTTTAGACATTTCTTTTATCATATTTTTGATTGTAAATTTATCTAAAATTCTTTTCCTACAATTGCTCTTGTATTTGTCTAAATTACTTAATACTTTTTCAATCGCTTGTATATATACTAAAATTTCTTCATCTTTATAATCTTCGCTGTATATATCTTTTTCATTTTGCATACATGGAACTATAGCTCCAACATCTTCATTTATTAATTCTTTTTGACCACCTACATCACTAGAAATTACTGGCACTCCCATGCTTAATGATTCATATGATGTTAATGCTAATCCTTCTTTGATTGAACAATTAATTGTTAAATCACTTACTTTATAGATTTCCTCTGTATTTTCAATGTTTCCTAAAAACATAATATTTTCAGTTAATCCTAAATTACTAGCTTTAGCTTTCATTTTAGATAATAAATTTCCAGCACCAACAACTAAAACTTTAAAATCATTTCTTTTTTCTTTTAATTTTTTAATAATCTCTAATAATAGCATTGGTCTTTTTTGTTCTGATATTCTACAAATATAACTAAAGATAAATTTCTTATCTTTCTCAATATTATATTTTTTCAAGATTTCTTCTTTATTATATTTCTCTGGATTAAACTCTTCTTCGTCAACCCCAATATAAACTGTTTGTATTTCATTTTTATTTCGACTAAAATAGTCACATAAAATATTCTTACTATTTTCATTACATACCAAAGTTCTATCTATTACAGATTCCAACATGGTAGAATATCTTGAATATCCACCATTTCTGTTATACCATTCTTCCATATGTACATAATCTATTATTGGTATGTTTGTATTATTTGCTTTTAAATAAGGCAAAATACTATATCCGAATTTACTATTTGAATTTAATATAACATTTATATTTTCTTTTTTTATAATATAATTAACAAATGCTAGCCAAAATTTTTGATTTAAATATGATGTTAAATCATATACTGTTGCATATTTCTCAAATTCCTGTCTTAACGTGTTTTTGTTTGGTTCAGTTGTTAATATTGTTATACTATATTTTTCTTTATTTAATCCCTTAACTAAGTTTAGATTAAATCTATCTGCTCCCCCTGTTATAAGCCAAGGTACAATAAACAATAAATTTATTTTTCTACTTTCTTCTCGTAACTCTGGTTGTACAATAGTTTCAACCTTATCTAAAAGTAAATCATAATTATAGTCTTGTTTAGGATATTGTATAGCAGTTACATTGTTACTAATCTTACTTGCTGTTTCTTTTATTATCTCCAAAGCTCTAGCTTTATTATCTTTAGATTTTTTTAATTCTCCACTTAATTTTCTTCTATACCATTGTCCATAATAACTCATATGTACAGGGTATTTACCTATTGCCATTAGCTTAAGCCAAAAGTTCCAATCCTCATTTACAGCTTTTTCTCTTAAGCCATATCCACCAACAGCATTAAAGTCTGATTTTCTTACCATTGCAGCAGATACTAATTCATTTTCTTTTTTCATTTTTTCAGAATCAAACCATTTATTCCAAGTATAACTATCTGCATCAAACCCTATTGAATCTGAATATGCCCATGCAGCATCTTTATTTGTTTCTAATGTCCAATAAGCACATTCCATAAATGTTGGTTCTAATAAATCATCTGAATCTAAAAACATCAAGTATTTAGCAGATTCTGCTGATTTTGAAGCACCATAGTCCCTTGTTGCAGCTAACCCTTCATTTTCTTTATGAAATACTTTTATTCTCGTATCTTGTTTTGCAACTTCATCTAGTTTTTTTAAAGATTCTTCATCTTTAGACCCATCATCGATAATTAATATTTCATAATAAGGAAATGTTTGATTCAAAACTGAATTTACAGACTGTTCAATATAATCTTTGTCATTATAAAATGGTATGACAACAGAGATTACAGACTCTTTGTCTTTGTAATCTCTGCTTTTTGTTTTCATTTTTCCTGGTTCTAATGAGAAATCATATTCTTCCTTCATTAAAGCCACCTCTCCTTTTTTACAATTCTTCTGCAAATCTTTTTTGTAATTTACTAAATAGTAAATATCCAACTACACATAAGATTAAACTTACCAATAAAGTTATTCCTAAAGAAATAAAATCTGGTTGTTGTTGATAGTAAAAAATTGACCTATATCCATCTATAATAAAAGTCATTGGATTTAATCTTAGTATCCATTGATAGCTTTCTGGTATTATGTTTGTTGCATAAACTATTGGTGTTGCATAGAATAATAACTGCAACGCAATCCCAATAAAATGTTGTAAATCTCTAAAATATACTGTAATACTTGATACAAATAATGATATTCCTATTAATAAAATATATTGTATCAATAATATAACTGGGTAAAATATAACATACCATGTTAGCCCCATTCCAGTTCCTAGAACAAATGCTAATATAATAATGGTTGATATTACAAAATTTACTGCTTCGCTTGTTACTACTGATATTGGTAAAATTTCTCTAGGGAAATATACTTTTTTTAGTATATTTCCATTTTCTATCATTGTAAATGATGATCTAGAAATTGCTGTAGAAAAGAAATTCCAAGGTATCAAACCACAACATACAAATACAGTATAATTTTCCATATTACTTCTCATTATAAGTGGAAAAACTATTGCATATACAGCTATTTGAAGTAATGGGTATAAGAAAGACCATAAAACTCCTAATACTGAATTCTTATATTTTCCTCCAACATCTTTTTTTATACTAGATTTTAATAATTCTCTATATTCATATAAGTTTTTAAAAACTTTCATCATTCTTTCCTTTCTATCTTGTTTCTTTTAAATATTCATCTATAACTTGATTTGTGTCTCCATCCATCTTTATTACTCCTTGATGTAACCAAACTGTTCTGTCACATAATTCTCTTGCTGATTCTAAATTATGTGTAACAAAAACCATCGTCTTTCCCTCGTTTTTTAATTCTTTCATTTTGTTTAAGCATTTTTCTTGAAAATGCTGATCACCAACAGATAGAATCTCATCTACAAGTAATATTTCTGCATCAACATTAATTGCTACTGCAAATGCTAATCTCATAAACATTCCTGATGAATATGTTCTTACTGGATTATCTATATATTGTCCTAATTCTGAAAACTCTATAATTTGGTCTAATCTTTCATCTATTTCTTTCTTTGTTAGCCCAAATATTGAGGCATTAAAATAGATATTTTCCCTTCCTGAAAAATCTTGATGAAATCCAGCACCTAATTCCAATAATGATGTTAGTTTTCCATGTGTTGTTATTTTTCCCTTATTAGGATAAATAATTTTTGTCATTAATTTTAATAATGTGGATTTTCCACTTCCATTTACCCCTATTAAAGCTACAGCTTCACCTTTGTTAATATTTAAATTAATCCCTTTTAAAACTTCTCTTACTTCTTTTCTATTTCTTTTCCAAAAAAGTAATTTTTCTTTTAAACTATTTGCTTTATCTAAATATACATTAAAGGTTTTATAAACGTCTTGTACTTCTATACTATAATTATTTTCCACTTACCTTTAACCTCCAGTTTATTTTTTATATTTTAGTTTTGAATAAATAGCCCATAATACTTTATTTTTATAACAAATATCTCCTATTCTTCTTGATAATGTCTTTCTATCAAACATTGTATAATAAATTAGTCTTACAAATTTGTTTCTATCTTTTAAATCTACTGTTGAATTATATATTAACTCATTATCACCTAAAAATTCAGTTATATCGTTATCTATTCCAAACAAATTATCCATAGTTGCTTGATTTCTTGTGCTTAAATCTTGTGTCCAGTTTGTTACCATTTTTAATGGTTCCCCAATTCCTACGTTATCTTCAAAAATAACTGATGAAAATGGCATTTTATCTATTTCTTTAGATGAATTTAAATATGCCATAAATGGCAATGAAATATAATAATTTTGATAATATATTACATCTATATCTTCACCAAAAATATCTACAACATCTCTTACAAAGTCTTCTGCAGCTTCTTGCATTGTTTTCATAGCAAATTCTACAGTATATGTATTCTCGTATTTTTCGAATATTGGTTTAACTTCTTCACCTTCTACATCATATCCTATACAAGATGGTGCTAATGCTGATAACATCATTTCATAAGCATGTCCTGTAGTTGTTGGTTTTGCATCAAAAAATGTTTTTAATTTAAATCCTCCAATTTGAGCATGTCTTAATGCTTCTGAATGGTTTATGTTGCAGAAATATGTATCTATTGGTTTCTTTAATAAATTAGATAAAAACATTTCTGGTCTTGCACTATATCCTATATCAAATGTTGCAGAATGCTCTTGATATATGTTATTAAAATATTCTTTATATTTTGCTAAATTTCTTTTTTGTTTTTCTTCATCATATAAATTATCTATTACTAAACTTATAAATTTATCAAAATTCTCTATTATCTTAAAGTCCTCATCCATTTTTATTTTGTTTTGCTTGCAAATTTCTTCAAATGCTTTTTTGTCTTTTATTGTTATACAATCTTTTATATATTTTAATATGTCATTAGGACTATGGTTTGTAACATTTATTACTTCTGATAATTTATATAAGTCAAGTTTTGTTTGAATTGTAATTGGAACAAGTGCCTTTCTAGATATATATAAATAATCTGACTCTGGTACATTTTTATATAGTTTTTTCATAATGTCGTAACATCTTATTGGTAAATAACCATCTCTTGCCATAAAAACAATCTTTTTATAGTCTTTTCCTTGCATATCATCTAACATCCATTTAGTTAAACCAAGCATATACATTCCTAATGTATAATACCCAATTAAATATGGATCTGCATTAAAGTCAGCTGTATAATTAAATGTTTTGTATGGATTGTCAAAATATCTATTTGCAACTATTCCCATCATACAACGTATTCCTAAAAAGTTTAATGAATTTTTATTATCTCTCCACATTGGTAAACTTTTTGTAAGCATTGCAGAAAGATTATGTGTAACATTTTTATCTTGAAATACATCTGAAGCTTTTGGTAAATGTTGTGCTTTTATTCCTAATTTCTTAGGATTTTCATAATCAGATACATAGTTGTCTCCGATATGTGCCATTTCTTTAGCCTCTATGCCTTCTTTTTCTAAAACATATTTAAACAAATCTTTATGAGCTTTTGTTATCTTTAATTCTGATGAAACATATACATTTGATAGCTCTGTGTATCCATTTTTCTCTAATATTTTCTCTATAACATCTTTAGGTAAATACATGTCTGACACGCATATTACTTTTTTTCCTAAAGCTAATGCCATTTCATATAATTCGAAACCAGTATATCTTTTTGTACAGAATCTTATTTCATATTCTATTTCTTTTTGTTTAGTCTTGTCTAAAATATCTTTTTCTATATGATATTCTGACTCAATTGTTTCATATATTTCATCTAATGTAATATCCTGACATTTCTTGTCTTCTTTTTCTTTTTTTACTCTTGCTTGAATCTCGCTAAATATTCTTATCTTAGTAAAATCCATACCTGTACTGTTATTTGTAAACTTTCTAAATTCTTTGTCTACAACAGAAAATAAATCTGTTGGGTTTAAGAAAGGTCTTACTACTAATGTATCAAATATATCGAAACTAACGTATTTTATTTCTTCTTTTGCTAAGTTTCTTTTTATTTTCTCTAAATTATCGTTCCATACTGATTTAACACATTTAAAATAATTTTTGTCTAATATTTCTTTATGATTTGTGCCAAAGTTTTCTAATTTACTTTCTACTTGTTTCTTTATGTTTGCTTTTTCTGCATCATCTTTTAATTTTTGATACATGAAATGTTTCCATTCTTCTGTATATGATGCTATTTCATTTGATATATTTTCTTTTTTAAAGAAATCTTCCAAAATCTTAAATACTTTTATTACTTCATCTGCGTCTTGTAATATATCATCTTTATCTCTTTCTTTTTTATGTTCTATATAAAATATGTTATCATTATCTATTTTTGTAACTTTTCTTGCATAATAGAATAACATTGTAGATAGAACAAATTCGGCTGTATAATTTACATCATTTTCAAATTTTCGCAATGCATTTAATGCTTTATCAAAAATTTCTTTAGCATATATTTTATTCCAAATTTTATTCCAAAATGGATTTAATCCGTTTTGCTCAAAGAATTTTATAAAACATTCTTTACCCTCTATAGTTTTTAATGGTAATTGCATTAGGTTATATATGTATTTATCACCGTTTTCTTGTTCATATACAATATCTCCAATTACAATTTCTGAATTATTAGTTTGTGCATTATTTATAGCATTTCTGTAGAAATCTATAGAAGCATAATTGTCTGCGTCTAAAAATGCAATATAATCACCTGTTGCTTTTTGTGCTCCTTGAATTCTTGCTTTAAATTTTCCTTTTCTTTCATCATTTTTGATATAAACAATCCTATTATCTTTTTCTATATATGATTTTACTAATTTATCGCAATCTTCTTCTGGTTTATCGCATACTACTACTATTTCTATATTTTTATAAGTTTGTTCTATTAAACTTTTCAATGTTCTTTCTAAATATTTTTCATTTTTGTAATTTGGTACTATTATACTTAATTTTTTATTAGGTATCATTTTTTTACATCCTTTCACTTTTGTTTTAGACTTTGGTAATTATATCATTACATATATAGCTTTTCAAGTTTATATTACCTAAATCTCTTCTTTGTCATAATAAAACCTGGCACATATAGTAATACTGTTAAAATTTTATTCAAAAAGCCTTTCATACTAGCTAAATTTGGCTTTGTTTTATTAAGTACACAAAATAAAATATAATGTTTAATTACATATAGTCGTTTCTTAAAAGGTACTCCTACCATATCTTGCATTGTTAGAATTTCTTCGAAATATTTAAGATATCCTTTAGGATTCTTTTTAAATACTTTGTCTATATTTTTTGAATAACCATCTTTTTGGTATTCACATATCATAATTGGTTCATTATAACATTTTATCCTATATTTTAAATCCATTTTATGATACATTCTAGCCTCTGTAACAAATTTCTCTTCGCCTTCTAATTCATAACTATAATTTTTTCTTCTGTCTTTAAAAAAAGCTATTGCCTTCTCGCCATCTTCTAATTCTTTAAAATACAAATCAAACATTGTGGTTTTCTGGTTTTTAAATTCATTTCCTATATTATTACCATTTTGGTCATACTTTAAAAAGCATAATCCATATAAGTCTTTTTCATATTTAGATTCTTCATATGCATCTTTTAGATATAAAAATGCATTTTCTGCAAAGTAGTCATCAGAATCACATTCAATTATTAAGTCGCCCCTTACATAGTCCATCAAATGATTGATTGCTGCCATCTTGCCTTGATTTACTTGTTTTAAATATCTTATATAAATCTTATTTTCGTCTCTCATGTTACTAATAATTTTTTCTGTGTCATCATTTGATCCATCATCCATTATTAGCCATTCTACATCTATATTAGTTTTTAAATTATTTATTATACTTTCATATAATCTCTGTAATAAATCTCCTCTATTAAAAGTCGCTGTTAAAATTGATAATTTCATAATTATGCCTCACATTTTTTATATATTTATTGTTTTTACCTCTTCTTCTAAAAGTTTTTCTAATTTTGTGATTATCTTACTATTATCATACTTTTCTTGCTTATTAGAAAAGCTTTTTATTTTCTTTTGTAGCACTTCTTTAATTTCAGCATATATACCTTCTTCGTTATTGTTAACAATTATAGAATTCTCATAATTTTGTACTGCTTCCCTTGCTGCTGTATCTGTTATTATTATTGGCTTATTCAATATTTTAGCCTCTTCTATTACCATTCCATATCCTTCAAATTCAGAAAGCAAGCAGAAAAATTGTGCTTGTTTCATATATGGGTATGGATTTTCCTTCTTACCTAAAAGATGAAATGTATTTGTGACGTTTAGCTCTTGTATTAATTTTTCTAAGTTTTCCCTTTCTGGGCCATCTCCTATTACATAAAATTCATGCATAAAATTATTATCTATAAGTTTTTTATGTACCCTAATAATTCTATCTATTGCTTTTTGTTTGGTAAGCCTTGCTACTGTTAAAAATGTAGTTGTTTTATCATTTAAAGAGTCTTCTATCTTTTCTTCTGCACCTTCTATAACATTTTGTGGATTAATGTAATTATATATAACTCTTTTATGTACTGGTTGCAAATATTCATCTCTTACATCTTTATAAATTTCTGTAAATTTATCACGATTGTCTTTACTTACAAATACTAAAGTTTGGTATTTTCCATATGTCTTTTTGTCTATAGCCACTTTAAGTTTTGCCTTAATATCCTTTCCAAATACTTGAGTAATATCATTATGTACCCATGCAATTTTTCGTGTATTTTTATTTTTTACTCCAAAAAGTCTTGTAATTGGGCCTTCTAGGAAAGCTATTTCTATGTCATAATCACCTTTGATATATTTTTTGTAAAAATGCTTTTTAAATAGTAATAATTTTAAAGCTGTAATCTTCTTCTTAATGTTTGACATATCATTAAACTGAAAATCATATATGCTTTTTAATTTAACTTTTGAATTTAATTTCTTCTCGAATTCTCCTTTTGCATATATTGTAAGTATTGTAACATCGTATTTTTTGCTTAATTCATTTGCTAAATCAACTAGAACCTTTTCTGCTCCTCCTAATGTAAGGCTAGTTATTCCAAATAGAATTTTCTTCATATTTTATCTCCTATACTTTTTATTTTGCTTCTTCTTGTTCTTTTTTTATAGCAAATATTTTATTTATTAATAATGCACATATAACTGCTATAACTGTAGATACTGACATGTTAAAGAATACATATCCAGAAAATACAGATATTGCAAAAGCTAAACCTATTCCTAACACATACATTATGTATTCTGAATCGATACTTTTTATTTTTCTTATTCCAAAATATATTCCATATACAAAAATCGCTAAAAATGGACCAAAATATAATATAAATCCTAATATTCCAAAATTGAATAAGAAAGCTGGTATATCCATTTCTAATACCAATTCTCTATATTGGTTCATATATCCATTTCCAAATATTATTAATAATGGATTAGCTTGATTTTTTACAAGAAGTGCGTTGTATATTAATTGTTGCATACGTTGATCATTATTACTTATTTCCCACTTGTTTGCTATATCATATAATTCTAATAAAGACTTCTTCTGAGCTTCGCTCATGTATGTATCTTCTATTTCGTCATTATCTATTTTTTCTTTAATTTCCATTAAGCTTCCTGTAATATGTGCTTCTTGACTTGTTGATTCATCTACTATATCTGATTCTATTTCTTGTAAGTGTTTTCTTCTTTCTAAAGTATTTGAGCCAACAAGAGCAACAACAACTACTACTACAACTATTGCTCCAATTCCACCTAAAATTACTTTTTTATTAATCTTTGTCTTTTTTATTATCTTTCCGACAATCTCTGCAAATATAAATGCTAACAATGCAACAATAAATCCAAATAAACCTACTCTTGTTCCTATTAGCATACATAGGAATATTCCCATTATAATTATTTCGCCTATAATTATTTTTCTATAATTCTTATCCTTATAACTTAATAATACAAATATTGATAAAGTTAAAACAGCACTAATACTATTGCCAGACTCAAACCACCCTTTTATTCCTGTTCCTTCTATATATGTTGTTGATGAAGTGTTTGTAATAATTGCTAATAATATTGATGCAATATATATTGATACTGACGAAATTATAGCTCTTTGCAATTTACCTTTTTCTTTATCCTTAAATACATAAGCATATACAAATAAAATTATTATCATAAAAGTATAATTCATTATATATTGCATTTCATGTACTACATTACTATAACTAAATCCCGTATTAGCTGTATTAAATAATAATAAATGTGCTAAAGCATAAACTCCATAAATTACTGCTATAATAAACATCTTTATTTTATGCTTACTTTTTATAAATAGATCTATAATTGCTATTAATGGAATTATAGGTCTTAGTATTGTAGATGGTGATAAACTTGTATTAAATGTATTTCTAAAAACAAAACTTAAAATATCAAATACCGGGCATAATATTACAAAAATTACTAATAAATTTTCGGTCAGATTTTTTGTATCTATTTTCTTCTTTTTTGTTACATCAGCTTGTACTTTTTTCATAATCGCTCCTTTTATTTTTCCCTAACTTGCTTTTAATTCCATTTTAAGCAAACTTTCTTTGGATTTTCTTCCTTATAAATTTTATTCTTCCTAACTTTTCATATATTTTTAATGTCTTTTCATTAACACTTAGCATATATTTATTTTTTAATCCTTTTTCTTTTAAATATGGATTTTCCTTCCATTTAGGGAATGTAGTATTTAACTTTTCCCATGCATAATTAATCGTCTTGTCCCTTTCTTCTTTTTCTTCGATCATTATCATTCTAAGCATTGAACTACATAATAAATATCTTGTGTAATTGTATTCTAATTCGTTTTTGTACTTTTCATATATATTTTTTTCTTTATAAAATTCTAATACATTATCTAACACTTTAATTATTTCAGCTGTTTTTGCAGTTTGTGTATTAGATATTGAATTTTCTCTTTGTACATAATGTATAAAAGGCTTTTTTACAATTGATATACTATTTATATATGGCACTAATTTATAAAAGAACTCTACATCTTCGTATCTTAATCCTACTGGGAACTTTATTCTTGTTTTTTCTAGTAATTCTTTTTTTATTAATTTATTCCATGCTACTACTCTGGCATTTAATAACATATCTTTTCTATCTTTATATGCCCTTCCTTTGCTTTCTATTGTTTCTTCTGGATATTCCCATAAATAGTCACATTCTACAATATCTGCCTTGTCCATTTTAGCTGTTACATACATTTCTTCATACATTTCTTCTTCTACATAATCATCAGAATCCAAAAATGCGATATATTCCCCAGTTGCATATGGCAAAGCATAGTTTCTTGCATCAGATAAGCCACCATTTTCTTTTTCCAAATATACTATCTTATCTGGATATTTTCTTTTATATTCTTTGGCAATTTCCTCTGAGCTATCTTTGCTTCCATCATTTACTAGAATTATTTCAATATCTTCTAAAGATTGTTCTACCAAAGATTTTATTGATCTTTCTATATATTCTTCAACATTATAGAATGGTACTATAATACTAACTTTTTTCATCTATATCTCCTCAATTCATATTATTATCTCATTTGTAAATATAGTTTTATGTTTACACTTAATAATAGTCTCTTTATAAATTGCTTTAAATTTCTTACTTTGATATTTTTAGCCATCTTCCTATTTTTTATTTCATTTATATATTTTTCTTGTTCTTCATCATGCAATTCTTTTGCTTTTAAAATTATGGCATTTGTATAATATATCCTAATATTTTGTTTTGTAAGTTTATTTAAATTTAATTTTTTAGTTAATTCTATTGCATTATCATAATGTTTTAGCGCATTATATGCTTTTTTTATGGTTCTATTATAGTCTTCATTTCTTGTAATACTATTGTCACTTTGAATATAAAAGTATCCATAAAAGTTTACAGATACCATTGTTTTTGCCAATACAATTATAAATGGGATTAATCCAAAGTCTTCATGTTCTGTTCCAACTGCAAATTTTAAATTATTCTTTGTAAAGATTTCTTTTTTTATTAAATACACACATGGTGAATCTAGCAATACATCTGTACTATATAATTTATTAAATCCATCTTCACCTGTTGTTTCTTCAAAAGTTGCCCCAGGAACTATCTCTAATGTTTTTCCTTCTTCATCAACTCTTTGTAATTTAAACTTAATTAAGTCAATGTCTTTATTTATATATTGCTCCAAAGTTTTTAATAGTGCTTTGTCTATGTAGTCATCAGAATCTAAAAACATTATATACTCGCCTTTTGCTTTTTCTATTCCAAAGTTTCTTGTTGATGCCACACCTGTATTTGGTTTATTATAATAGCTTATTAAATCAGGATATTTATCTTTATATTCATTTATTATTTGTTCTGAATTATCTGTGCTTCCATCATTAATAATTACCATTTCAAAATCTTTATAACTTTGTGCTAGAACTGAATCGAAACACCTTTTTAAATATTTTGCTGTATTATATACAGGAATTATAATGCTAATTTTCTTCATTTTTCCTCCTAACAGGGATTTTGGGACGGTCCCAGTTAGGGATTTTAGGACGATCCCATGCATTAGGGATTTTGGGACGGTCCTAAAATCCCGTTATTCTTTATTTACCCTATTATTTCTTGTAATTTATTAAATATGTTATTATTATAATCTTTTGCATCAAATTGTTTTGTTATTTGATATCCGTTTTCTATAAAGTCTTTCATGGCTTTATAGATTTCTGCTTCGTCTTTTTCTACTACTATTCCTTGACCTTCTATTTGCTCAGAATCAGAAACATTTGTAGTTATTATTGGTTTATTTAATATAAATGATTCTAAATATACTACTGGATATCCCTCATAATCAGAAGACAACACAACACAATCACATAATTTATAATATGGATATGGATTTTTCTTTCTTCCTAAAAACACTATTTCATGTTCTAATTTTTTGTTTTTTACCTCTTCCTTATAAAGATTGGTATCTGGTCCATCTCCTATAAAAATTATTCTAAATTTCTTATTGTCCTTTTTTAATTGCTCAGCTGCATAAATTATTCTTGTTAACCTTTTTTGTCTTTCATCATGTCGTCCTACATTTAAAAATGTAACTACATTCTCTTTTTTTAAATCAGTTACTGCCTCTTCTGCTTTGTTTAATATTCTTTTATCATTTATTAAATTATTGCATGTTACAACTTTATCTTTTAGTTTTGGAAAGACCTGTATAAAGCTATCTTTCCCTTCTTTTGAGACAAATACTATTTTTTTAAATTTATTTACTTTTCTCTTATTAAAAAAGTCTCTCATTTTCTTTTTATCATTATTATATAAGCTTAAATAGTCTGCATGGCCCCATATAGCATTATTTTTAGAACATGTCCTTGCTATGAAGCTTGCAGGCATTGAATATGTTGCAAAACTTGCGGCAAAATCAAATTTATTTTTATATTGTTTTTTAAATTTATATCTTTTTATTAAATTATTTATTTTTCTTTTTATAATGTTTTTGTCATTTGCAGGTGTATATTCTATTATTTCTATGTTTGGAGAAATTTTGTCTAAAAAAACTCCTTCTTTTTTTTCTAGAGCTATTGTTATTTCATAACCTTTTTCTAGTAAAAAATTCGTAAGAGTTACAAGAGAGGTTTCTATTCCACCTAAGTCTAAATTATATGCTGCAAATAATAATTTTTTCATATTAATTACACCTTCATTTCTCCCTATTTTTTCTTATGCCATTTTATATTAAAACTATGTATGTGTCAACGAAATCCGCACACAAAAAAATCGGGATTTAAGGAACGTCCCCATATCCCTAAATCTCGATTAATTATTATCTATAAAATCTTCAATTAATTTTATCATATGATCTGTTTCACTTTTAAAATGTTTTGGTTTAAATGTTTTGACCTTATTTAAAGCTTTTTCTAAATCATCTAATTCTGTTACACCTATTAAAAAATCTTGTTTATCAAAAGAATCTATTATTTGTATTTGGTGGTCATTTATATGTTCCCCGAAAGCACTTAAACGTGGTACTGCAATTACTTTCTTTCCCATTTTTAATGCCATTACTATAGAGCCAACTCCTCCATGAGTTATAACTAAATCTGCCTTCTTCATTATTTCTCTTAACTTTTCTTCTGGCATTAAACTGTATATTTCCATATCTTTAGATTCATATTTTGTTCTTCCTGCTTGAACAACAACTTTCTCTGTTATTACTTTTTCATTAATTAACTCTTGAATTTTATTAAGTAAGCGATGAAAACTATTGTCCTGTGTTCCTAATAATACTAATATCAAAATATTGATCCTCCTAATTTTGCTTTTGGATATAATTTCAGCATTTCCTTCCATTGCACTATAAATAAATCTGCAAACTTATAAACTAGTTTTCCTGTTGCTGTTTTAGAATTTCTATTTGCAAATGTTTCTATATATATAATCTTACTACCAAATATTTTTCCTAGTATGCACATTGGGCCTGCATTATGTGTGCCGGTTGTTACTATATATTTAGGTCTTATTTTTATATAGTAAAATACTGTTAAAATACAATTCCATAAAAACTTAAATGGGTATACCAATGGATGTGATCTCGTTCCATATACCATATACGAAATCCTTTTTCCATATTTTTTTTTAAAACCTTCTGTAAATTTATCTTTTTCTGTTATTATATGATAATCATACTTTTCAAACATTGGTTTTAATTGCATTAATTCATTAAAATGCCCACCTGTACTAGATATAAATAGTACTTTCTTTTTTTTCATATTGCCTCCACATTTATTTAGCTAGCTTTATTCTTCTGTTTTATTTTGTTCTTTGTCTTTTTGAAGTTCTACATATCTTTTTATTTTCATTGTTGTTGTTTTTGCAAATTCATCATGTTTTAATTCTAGATTTTTTATTGCTTTATATGATGTTAAACTCTTATTAACATCTTTTATTTTATTCCAAATTATTTTATGTATTTCTTCTTCACTTAAATCTTTTCCATGTAATCTTTCTATTTCTTCCATGTTTGGTATAACTTTTGCAGATATTGTTAATTCTTTTTCTCCTTCTACTTCTTTTCCATATACCATACATTCTTGGATTTCTGGAACTTTAGATAATAATAATTCTATTTCTTCTGGATAAATATTTTTTCCGTTTTGTGTTACTATAACATTTTTACTTCTTCCTGTAACATATACATAACCATCTTTATCTTGATAACCAATATCCCCAGAATTGAACCATCCATCATGTACTACTTCTTTTGTTGCTTCTTCATCTTCATAATAT
Source organism: uncultured Clostridium sp. (assembly GCA_900553015.1). Lineage (GTDB taxonomy): Bacteria > Bacillota > Clostridia > TANB77 > CAG-508 > Merdicola. The sequence goes on from USBY01000011.1 coordinate 16,235, forward strand.
CCAAGCATTAATGTTTGGCTCTTAATCCAAATTTCGCCTTCTCCATTTTCGTTTGGATTATGTATTTTTATTTGTGCACAATTTACTGGAAGTCCAACTGAACCTACTCTTGGGTCACACTCTGGTGTAAGTGCTGCAATTGGAGCAGTTTCTGTTAATCCATATCCTTGTAAGAATTCGATTCCTATATCTTGAACCCATTTTCCTATTTTTTTGTCTATTGGCGCTGCTGCAGAAACTATGATTCTCATATTTCCACCTAAATTGTCATATATCTCTTTAAATACTTTCCTTTTAATATCTATTCCTACACTTTTTAATGCATTTGTTAAATGAAGCATAGAATTTACTAACCCTGATTTTCCACTTTTTTCTATTGATTGATTTATTTTCTTATATAAACTTTCAACTAATAATGGTACTGCAAGCATTGCAGTTGGTTTTGCTTCTTGCATATCTGGTACTATATATCTTAAGCCTCCACAAATTGCAACTGATGAACCATTTGCAAATGGCAACAATGCACCGATTGATGATTCATATGTATGATGTAATGGTAATACAGAGAAAAATCTATCTCTTTCATATATTTTTACATATTTTGAAACTGCATTTACATTTTCTGCTAAATTTCTGTTGCATAACATAACACCTTTAGCTTGTGATGTTGTTCCAGATGTAAATATTAAAAATTTGAATTCTTCTGGATCTATTTCTACATCCATATATTCTGTATTTCCTGCATCTGTTAATTTTTTACCTTCTGCTATTACATGCTCTATTCCAACATCTCTACCTCGTACACCTTCATCACTATTCATTTCGATAAAATATTTTACCATTGGTAAATTATCTTTTATTTTATCTATTGAATCTTTTTTCTTTTTAGAATAAATTACTGCACTAGCATGTGAACGTTTTATAACATTTTCTATTTCGTTGTTTGGTAATTCTTTATCTACAGGAACTGCAATACCCACTCCACATAGAATTGAGAAATATGATACATACCAGTAATATGTATTCTCACCTATAATTATAATTCTTTCATTTGTTAGATTTAAGTACTTCATAAGACCTGTACCTAAATTAATTACATCATTTCCAAATCTTTCATAAGTAAATTCTTCAAATTTAGCTTTATGATCATGATTTGGTCTTTCTAAAATATATATATTATTTTTGTATTTTTCTATTGACCTTTTAAATATTTCTTTTACTGTTTTATAATGTGTTTCTGGATAGAACTTATTTTTAGATTTTTTATCTTTTATTTGATCTATTTTGTCATAATTAACTTGCATTTCTTGTATGTTCTCCATACCTTCCATTTTCATCTTAGGAAATTTAAAATCTGGTAATTTAAAATCTCTTAAAATTCTCATAATACTATCACTCCTATACGTTTATATTATGGCACAATTATTTAGTTTTGTAAATGTTTATGGACCGGTTAGTATAATATTTTTCTATATTCTATAAATAATATCTATTACTTCGATAGACTTTTTCTGATTTTCTATTAAAAGAATTAGTCCCTCATAAATTCAAGCTAGAATTCATGAGGGATATGCAAAAGTTATTACTTATTATTTTAATCTTGCTTACTTCTCTTTTGCCAATTGCGCGTCCAAAAATTCTTGTATTGGGAACCCATAATCAAAGTAGCGATACAATACAATATTCCAGTCATTTACATTGCTGTCTTCATCTTCGTACTCTATCCTTTCGCTTTCCTTCATCTGCTTAAATGCAGTAGAAGTTGGGTCTATTATAAATATTGGTTCCGGTAATGGTTTATCGCTTTTTGACCATATAAAATCTTCTGTATCCAACAGAAACATATTTTTATCTATTATATAGTCATCAATATAAAACATTATTAAATCATCCGGAAGCTTTTCTTTGTTTCCGAAAATAACCGGTCCAGCATTCAATATTCCCATATTACGTGTAAAAAAACACGATTTCTTTAATTTTTCTAGTATCACATTTGAAACTACTTCTTCTAAATGTTTCATTGTAAATGATAAACTTGGCAAATCACTTGTAGTTTGCCATGTTATAGAATTAATGTCCACGTACCACCATTGTTTATACAACGATGGATCTACATATAAATATATCGACTCTTCTGTCGTTCTTTCCTCTGGCAACATCTTAGTAATTATAGTTTTTCCGTCTACATTCCGTATAAGCCAAACTCTTTTTAGCCAGTTAAAAAATTCTTTTCCAACTGTTTTTTCTGTTATTTTTTTCATAATACTTCCTCCTCATAACTTTTGCTTTTCCTAATTTTTGCTTACCATATTTAATATATTACCATAAACACATTATGTCAATAGGTTTGCTTCGTCTTTACGTAAATAAATAAATCTTCTTATTATTTATTTGTATTTTATCGTATTTTGTGCTAAAATTTTTAACTGTATAAAGGAGGCAATTTTATGGGATATTTTGAACACGATTTTGAAATTGGCTTAAGAGATGTAGAAAATCCTAACTATTTAAGTAATAAAGCAATTTTAGCTTTTTTTGAAAATATTGGTTCTTACCATTCTGATAGTATTAATTTTGGATTAAATGAAATACCTAAAACAAATTCTTCTTGGGTTTTACTTGGTTGGAAAGTTAAAGTTTTAAAAAGACCAATTTATGGAGATAAATTACACATAGTTACATGGGCTAGAAATACAGAAAAATTCTCTACCTATCGTGATTATGAAGTATATAATCAAAATAACGAATTAGTTATTATTGGAACTTCTAAATGGGTTTTGGTTAATACTACTACTGGTAAATTAAGACCTATACCAGAGGAAATAATTAAGCTATACTGTCCAGATACTAAAACAGCTTTTCCTCCTGAGGAATCATTACTTACTAAATTAACTGATTCTGAGCATTATGATGCAGTATGCACATGCACAGTAGGTCGTTCACAAATAGATTTAAACAACCATATGCACAATTTATATTATTTAGATATGGCTTATGAGGCACTTCCTGAAGAAGTTTATAAAAATAATACATTTAACTTTTTTGAGATAACTTATAAAAAGCAAATTAGACTTCATGATACTGTAAAATGTTATTATGTCTTTGAAGAGAATACTCATAAAGTTATTATCAAAAGCCTAGATGATAAAAAAACACATGCTATTATCGAATTTAAATAATACTTAAAAACCAGAGCAATTTTATTTTGCTCTGGTTTTTATTTTAAGATATCATATATATTTTCGAACACATAACCCTTTTCTTTTAACGCTTGTATTAATTGTGGTAATAATTCATACGTACTTTTTTTAGTTCCTATATCGTGCATTAATATAACTACACTATTTTTATTTCCCATTGTGTTTTCTACATAGCTCATCATATCATTTACATTGTCAAGTCCTGCTGCATCTGCAGTTAAGGCATTCCAGTCTAGGTGTGCAACACTGTTTTGATTTAGCAAATTAACAGCTTCTGCCTTAATGTCTGCATACTTTCCTCCAGAGGTTCCTCCTGGAAATCTAAATACTCTAGAATTATATGTTTGATCACCTATTGCATTTTTTATAGCGGTTTCTGTTCTGTTATATTCATCTAACACTGCCTGTGGTGAAGAATATATATTAGAATAAACATGAGTAAAACTATGGTTTGCTATATAATGCCCTTCTTGATATGCTCTTTTTACTATTTCTGGATATCTTTCTGCATTACTTCCCAATACAAAAAATGTTGCCTTAACATTATTTTGTTTTAATATATCCAAAATTGGAATAGTAACAGATTTTGAAGGCCCATCATCAAATGTTAGAAATACTCTTTTATAATCAGAATTATAAATATGTGAAACTCTTTCTACAATTTTATTTTGCTTTGCATTGTCTGAAAAAAACAATTCGTGAATTGGCCTGTTTTTAGCTAATATATCACTTTCTATTATACTTAAATTCTTATTATAATGGCGCACCCCAAAAAATATCGCTGTAGACATAAGCGATATGATTAATATCAAAACTATTGTAATTATTACTACTTTTTTTACGTTTAAGTGAGGTTTTACCTCTATTAAATCTAATGTCATTTTTGTTCACCTAACATTTGCTTTTTTTCGCATCCATTATATATCAAGCATATTTAAAATTCAATACAAAATATATTTTGGTTGCTGGTTTCGTAGTGTTTACATAATTTTTGAACTTTAAGCTCCGTCCCTAAAGTTCAAAAAAGGGATTTAAGGAACGTCCCCAAATCCCTGCCTAGGAACGTTCTAAATCCCTTTTGATTTATGCTTCGTCTTTTGTTGTGTTTATTTTTAATAGTTTGAATATTTCTACAATTACTAATGGTGCTATTATTAATAAAATTGTTTCTATTAAATTGCCCATTGGTAAAATTGGTATACTGAATATATGTCTTAATGCTGGTACTAACAATATTATAAGCATTAATGCTGCTGATGCTCCTATTGCTAGCAATAACATTTTGTTGTTAAATGGATGTGTTTTGAATATAGATTTTTTGTTATTTCTGATATTAAATACATGTACTAATTCTGAAAACGCTAATACCATAAATGCCATTGTTTGACCTATTTCTACTTTTACTTCTTGCTTTTCTACATATTCTGCACCATTTGCTAGTGCTTCATCTAAGTTGTCTACTTCTTCTACACTATATAAAGTTCCATCTATTTTTACCATAGTTGGTAAATTTTCTTCTGGTGTTGCAATACCAATTATAAATGCTGCAAGTGTAAGTAAACCAATCATTATTCCTTGGTATACAACTCTAAAGCTCATACCTTTTGTAAAAATACCTTTTTGTTTCTTTGGTTTTCTCTTCATTACATCATCTTCTGCTGGATCTACTGCTAATGCTAATGCAGGAAGTGAATCTGTTACTAAATTAATCCATAATATATGAATTGGAAGTAATACTTCGATTAAACCTATATCTATATTAAATGTACTTCCAAGCCAAGGTGTAATTAAAATTGCTAAAAATAGTACTATGATCTCACCAACATTACTAGAAAGTAAGAATTGGATAGCTTTTAGTATATTATCATAAATACGTCTTCCTTCTTCTACTGATGATACTATTGTTGCGAAATTATCATCTGTTAATATTACATCTGCTGCTTCCTTAGAAACGTCTGTACCTACAATTCCCATTGCACAACCAATATCAGCTGTTTTTAATGCTGGAGCATCATTTACACCATCACCTGTCATAGCAACAATTTCTCCATTTGCTTGCCAAGCTTTTACTATTCTAACTTTATGTTCTGGTGATACCCTTGCATAAACTGAATATTTTCTAATATTTTTTGTTAAATCCTCATCAGACATTTCCTCAAGTTCGCTACCAGTAATTGCTTCATCTTCGTTTTCTAATATTCCTAATGCTTTTGCAATTGCAACAGCTGTAATCTTATGATCTCCTGTAATCATTACAGTTTTAATTCCTGCTGTTTTACATTTTTCTACTGCTACTTTAACTTCTTCTCTTGGTGGATCTATCATTCCAACCATTCCAACAAATATTAAATCATTTTCTATGTTTTTCATTTCTTCATCTGTTGGTTCATGATCTAATTCTTTATATGCCATAGATAATACTCTTAGAGCATCTTTTGCCATATCAACATTATATTTATCTATTTCTGCTTTATAATTTGCTAAATCTGTCTTTATTTCTCCATTTACTATATAAGAATTACATCTTGCAAGTAATTCATCAATTCCACCTTTAGTATAAACAAAATATTTTTCTCCTACTTTATTTACTGTAGTCATTAATTTTCTGTCAGAATCAAATGGAATTTCTTTTACTCTTTTTAATTCTAAAACTTCTTTTACGTCAAAATTAATTTTAAATCCTAAATCTATTAATGCTGTTTCTGTAGGGTCACCTGTTAATTGGTTTTCTGCACCAATTTTTGTATCATTACATAGTGTACAAACTTGCATTAATCTATCTAATTCATTGCTGATATCTTTAATATCTGCAACTTCTTTTACTTCATTATTTACAAATACTTTTTGAACAGTCATTTTGTTTTGTGTTAGTGTTCCTGTTTTATCTGAACATATAACTGTTGCGCTTCCTAATGTTTCTACTGCTGGTAATTTCTTTATAATGGCATTTTTCTTTACCATTCTTTGAACACCTATAGCTAAAACTATTGTAGAAACTGCTGCTAAACCTTCTGGAATTGCTGCAACAGCTAAGCTAACAGCTGTCATAAACATATCTATTACATCTTTACCATAAGCAATTCCTATTATAAATATTACTACACATATTGCAAGTGCTGCTATTCCTAATGTTTTTCCTAATTTATTTAATTTTGTTTGAAGTGGTGTTTCTGTCCCCTCTGTATCACTAATAATTTTAGCAATTTTACCAACTTCTGTATTCATTCCTGTTTCTACTACAATACCTTTTCCTCTTCCATAAGTTATAAGTGAAGAAGAGAAAAGCATATTTGTTCTATCACCAAGACTTACTTTTTCATCATCTATAGTTTCTGTATTTTTATCTACTGGTACAGACTCACCTGTTAATGATGCCTCTTGTGACTTTAAGTTTGCACTTTCTACTATTCTTAAGTCTGCTGGTACATAGTCACCTGTGTCTAAAACAACGACATCTCCTGGTACTAATTCTCTAGATTGCACTACTGTTACTTTTCCATTACGTACAACTTTTGATGCATGTGCACTTAATTTTTGAAGTGCCTCTAATGATTTCTCTGCTTTGCTTTCTTGTACTACTCCAATTATTGCATTAAGTACTACAACTATTAAAATTATAATTGTATCTGTTATTCCTTCGCCTTCTGCAATTCCTACAGCTCCAGATACTATGGCTGCAATAATTAAAACGATAATCATAAAATCTTTAAATTGTTCTAAGAATTTTACAAATAAAGATTTTTTCTTTTTTTGTTTTAATTCGTTCATGCCATACTTTTCATAATTTGCCTTTACTTGTTCTTCTGTTAAGCCTTCCTTAATATTGGTTTGTAATTCTTTTTCTACTTGACTTATTCCTTTGTTAAACCAATTCACTATTCATCTCTCCTTTTTTAGTATTATACACAAAAAGCAAGACTTTAAAAAACTTTTTGTGTTTTTTAAAAGTCTTGCTTACCTAAATTAGGTTACTAACCAGAATACTTCGCGACTGTTGATTAGTAGTTTACAAGCTACTCCCTTTTAAAGTAGTTGTATTTTATCACTTAGTAAAAATTTTTTCAATATTTTTTTATTATTTTGCATATAAAATTAATCTTGCTGATCCATTTTGTGAACATGTTGCAAGTGTTATCTCTGGTATTCCACCAGTATCTCTAAACATATAGCTTGTGTCTTGTGGAGATGTTTCGAATTTATTATATATCGTATATTCTACAGTTACTCCATACAAATCTGTAATATATACTTTATCACCTATATTTAAATTTTTATTTTTTGAGAAAAATAATCTATTTAAATAATTATGTCCTGCAATTACTGTGTTTCCAGGTTCATTTGGTCCAGGTCCATATTCTACACATACACCTTTCTCTAAGGCTTGTTTTGATAACGTAGCTATAATTGGATACTGTATTCCTGTTTTAGGTATTCTTATATATCCACAAACATCATAATTATAATATTGACTAACAGTTTTCTTAGTTTTTGAACTTCTTGCTGATTTTACTTTGTCTGCTTTACTAGTATTTTCATCTGACTCAGTAGTAGTTGTTGTTGCATCATCACTTATTATATTTTCATCAATATCTCCGATTTCATCTGTAAATTCTGCTATATATTCGTCCGAATCGTCATTTATAATTTTAGCAGAAATAAATTTATAAATTACATATCCTGCTATACATAATAGTACTATTAATAATATTATAAAAAATATATTTAAAACTTTTTTGTATGTATCTGCTGCAGTAGACATTTCTACCTCCTATTAATTACTTTTCCACTCATACGATATTTTTAAAAATCCAAAAAAAGGGATTTAAGGAACGTCCCCAAAATCCCTTTTTGATTATTCTGCAAGTTTTGCCCAAATTATAATTCTTGCTTTACTATCATCTGTACATGTTGTTAAAGATATTTCTGGTTTCCCTCCAGTATCTCTATCCATATAATCTGCATCTTCTGGAGTTGTTTCATATTTATTATATATTACATATTTTAATCTTGTTCCAGAATTATCTGTAATATAAATAGTATCTCCATTTTCTAATTTATAATTATTTGAAAAGAATTGTCCGTTTCTATAGTTATGTCCTGCAATTACTGTATTTCCCGCTTGATTTGGTCCTGGTCCATATTGCATTACGACTGATGTATTCATAGCTCTTGTTCCCATCTGTTTTAATATTGGAAGATTTACATTAGTTTTTGGAATTTCTATTGCTCCTACAACATCAAAACCTTTAAATTGTTTTGCAGTTCCTGTGCTATCACCACTTGCATTTGTAACTGCATTAACATCTAATAAGGAATTAAAGTCACCAGTTACATTATTTTCTTCTAAAGGCTGAATTCCTAAAGAGTTTGCATAGTCATCCATATATGCTTGTGTATCTTCTTCTAGGAAATATTTAGTATACATCTCATATCCTAAAAAAGCTAGTAAACCAACAATTCCCACTATTACAACGATTAATAAAACAGTTAATACTTTACTATATTTACTATCAACAAACATAATTTTACCTCCAATTACCTATCTAAAGTATATTATAACATATTTTTATATGTTTTCATATACTTTATGTAAATTTTTTCTTTTGTTTTTAACACATTTTTGTTCCTAATTTTTTGCCACCTATTAGATGAAAATGTAAGTGTTTTACTTCTTGTCCTCCATCTTCTTTACAATTATTTATAATTCTATACCCTTTATCTGCAATACCTTGCTCTTTAGCTATTTTATTTATAACCATATGAATTTTTGCAATTATTTCTGCTTCGTTTTCTGGTACTTCGCTAATATCATTATAATGTTTCTTTGGGATTACTAATATATGAACAGGAGCTATTGGATTAATATCTTTAAATGCCAATATTTCGTCATCTTCATATACTATTGTTGATGATATTTCTCTATTAATTATTTTACAAAATAAACAATCTTCCATTTTTACCTCCACGGGAATTGGGGACGGTGTTTTTTTCCCTTTGATATTTTTTATACAGTAGGGATTTTAGGACCGTCCCCCAATCCCTATTTTTATATTATTTTATTAAAACTGCTTTTATTCTTCTAATTCCAGATGAACTAGATTCTTCTTTCTTAATTTTAAATCTTCCTAGTTCCCCTGTGTGTTTTACGTGAGGACCTCCACAGATTTCTTTACTAAAGTCTCCTATTGTATATACTTTTACTCTATCACCATATTTGTTAGTAAATAAACCTATCGCACCTGACTTCTTAGCTTCATCATAACTCATTTCTTCACAAGTTACTGGTAAATCCTCTTTTATTTTTTCATTTACTAAATCCTCTACTTTTTGTATTTCTTCTTTAGTCATTTTTTGAGGATGTGTAAAGTCAAATCTTAATCTTTCTGTTGTAATGTTTGAACCACTTTGTTTTACATGGTCTCCTAATACTTCTCTTAATGCTTCATGTAATAAATGTGTTGCTGTATGGTAAGCTATAGTTTGCTCATTTTGTTCTGCTAAACCACCTTTAAATTTTTGTTCACTACCTTGTCTTGATTTTTCTTGATGTTCTTTAAATAATTTATTAAAGCCATCCATATCTACTTTAATGTTATTCTCTTTAGCTAATTCTTCTGTTACTTCTGGTGGGAAACCATAAGTATCATATAATCTAAATACAGTTTCAGAATCTATAACATCTTTTCCTTGTTCTTTTGCCTTATTAGTAGCTTTTATAAACTCTCTTTCTCCATGTTCTAGAGTTTTAACAAATTTACTTTGTTCTTCTAGTATAACTTGTTTAATTATTTCTTTATTTGTAACTAGGTCTGGATACATTTCTTTTAATGTTTCGATATTTAAATTTATTAAGTTTTCTGTTTCTGATAGATCTATTTGTAATTTATTTAAATGTCTTATCATTCTTCTAATTAATCTTCTTAAAATATATCCTCTATCTATATTACTTGGTCTACCACCATCTGCTATTATCATCATAGATGCTCTTAAATGTTCTGCAACTATTCTTCTACTATTAATATTGTCTACTTTTTGTAGTTCTTCTAACTTGTCCATTACTGGAGCAAATAGTTCTGTTTCGAATGGTGTTTGTTTTCCTTGTAATAACATTGTCATTCTTTCTAGACCAAGACCTGTATCTACATTGTGTTGTTTTAATTCTGTTAATGTACCATCTTTATGTTTAAAATATTTCATAAATACATTATTCCATATTTCTACATATTTACCACAATCGCAATCTGGATTACATCCTTCTGAACATTTTGGTTTTCCTGTATCATAAAACATTTCTGTGTCTGGTCCACAAGGTCCTTCTTCACCAGCAATCCACCAGTTTTCTTTTAAGAAGTATATTCTTTCTTTAGGTATTCCTGCTTCTTCCCAATATTTTGCAGCTTCTTCGTCTTTTGGCGCATCTTCATTTCCTGCAAAACAAGTAACAGATAATTTTTCTACTGGTATATTTAATACTTTTGTTAAGAATTCAAAGCTCATCTTTATAGCTTCTTCTTTAAAATATGCTCCTAATGACCAGTTTCCTAACATTTCGAAATATGTTAAGTGTCTATTATCTCCTACCTCATCTATATCGTTTGTTCTTAAACATTTTTGGTAATCTGTTAATTTATTACCTTCTGGATGTTTTTCTCCTAATAAATATGGTACCAATGGTTGCATTCCTGCTGTTGTAAATAAAACAGATGGATCATTAATTGGTATTAATGGTGCACTTGGTATTATTTTATGATCGTGTTCTTCAAAAAATTTTAAAAATTTATTTCTTATTTCTATTGCTTTCATTTTCATTCTCCCTCTCATTTGCGTTTAATTTGTAATACCAATTATGTTGTAATCAGCTTAAATTTTACGCATTTAGATTATATTATATTATGCTGTAAATTGCAAGATTTATCATATTTTTATCTTTTAGTGTATAATTTAATTTTTTCTAGAAATACTAATTTTAGACAAAGTAAAAAGGAGGAAAAATATGAAAGCAACTGGAGTAGTAAGAAGAATTGATGATTTAGGTAGAGTTGTTATTCCAAAAGAAATAAGAAAAACTTTAAGAATAAAAGAAGGTGACCCTTTAGAAATCTTTACAGATAAAGAAGGCGAAGTTATATTAAAAAAATATTCTCCTATTGGCGAATTATCAGAATTTGCTCTTGGATATGCTGAAACTTTGGCAAAAACTACAGGACATATTGCTTGCATAACAGATAAAGATACTGTAATTGCTGTTGCCGGTGGTTCAAAAAAAGATTACTTAGAACAAAGTTTAAGCAAAGAAATTGAGCAAATAATGGAGGATAAAGAAGTCTATAAAAGTGATAAAAACAACAATTTATCTGTTCCTATTGTAAAAAATGATAAAAAAGATAAAAGGTATAATTCTCAGATTGTATATCCAATTATTTCTAATGGAGATTCTATTGGAACTGTAATTTTACTTTCTAAAGAAGCATCTACTAAAATGACTGATGTTGAAGCAAAAGTTGCGCAATCTGCTGCTAGCTTTTTAGGAAGTCAAATGGAAATATAAATTTTAGCATCTAGTATACTAGCTAGATGCTTATTTCTTTTATCTATTAATCTTTTGCTATTGTTAATACACCTATTTTTTTAGCTCCATTTTTTTTAAGAATTCTACTACATTCATTTGTGGTACTTCCTGTTGTAAAAACATCATCAAATAATAGTATTTTCTTATTCTTTACTTCTATACTGTTTATTATGCAATATGCATTTTTAATGTTATCTTTCCTTTCTAATTTATTTAAACTACTTTGAGGTTTTATGTTTCTCTGTTTTTGTAATATATTATTTTTAATAATTATATTTTTATTCTTTTTGGCTAATGCTTTCAATATTAAAAATGATTGGTTGTACCCTCTTTCTCTATTCCTGTATTTATGTAGAGGAATTGGTATTATATAATCATAATTATTTATATATTTCATAACTTTTTTATTAGAATAAATTATTTCTGCAAAGAACTCACATAAATAAGCTTGATTACCAAATTTATATTGTCTAATCTTTTCTTTTATAGTCCCTTCATATTTAAAAATGTGCATATGTTCATCATAGTATATACCTGTTGTTTCTAAAAAGCATTTTCTGTGTGGAAATGTTATTTTTTCTAATTCCTTTTTGCATACACTACATATTGCACTTGTACATATTTTTTCACATATACCACATGTTTTTGGAAAAAATAAATTGAGAACTGCATTAAAAAGATTCATATACCTCCTTAAATTAGCCCCCAATTTAAATTAAGATATCATTTTTAGTTTATATTCTAGTCCTGTATTACGTATTTTAGTATCTGCATTTTGTATCATAAATTTTACTACATTATCATTTCCTATTAATATAAGTAATTTTTTTGCTCTTGTAAGTCCCGTATATAGTAAATTTCTTGTAAGTAACATTGCAGAAGACTGCGTTACAACCATTATTACAACATCAAATTCACTACCCTGTGCTTTGTGAACAGTTATTGCATATGCATGTTCTATCTGATCCATATCGGAAAATGCATACCATGCTTCTTTTTCGTCGTCAAATAATATTTTTATTTGCTTATTCAAGAAATCTATTTTTACTATTTTCCCAAGTTCTCCATTAAATATACCAGTTCCATTTTCGTAAGTTAAACTAAGTGTATTACCCTTTTCCCAGTAAATATCATAGTTATTTTTTACTTGCATTACCCTGTCGCCTTCTCTAAAAATAACCTCTCCTACTTTTTTCTCGTTTTTTTCGTCACTTGAAGGATTTAATTCTTCTTGTAACCTTTTGTTTAACTCTTTAGTTCCTAACAATCCTTTTTTTGTAGGTGAAAGAATCTGAATATTTTCGAAGAAATCATAATCTCCAAAGTTCTTTAGTCTTCCTTTACATAGCGAAATTATTTGGTCTAACATTATATCTTGGCTCTTTTCTTTTATATAGAAGAAATCATCTTTTAAGCCTTCTTGTTCTTCTTTATCTAAGAAATATTCCCCATCATTTACCCTATGTGAATTAACAATTATTTTACTTTGAGCAGCTTGTCTAAAAATTTCGTCTAAAAAGATTGTTTTTATTCGCTCCGAATTTATTATATCTTTTAAAACACTACCTGGTCCAACAGAAGGAAGCTGGTCTGTATCACCTACTAAAATAAGTTTTGTGCCTTGGTAAATACCATTTAATAAGTAATTCATTAAATATATATCTACCATAGATGCCTCATCTACAATTATTACATCTGCATCTATTGGTGCTACTTCGTAATTCATTATAGTAAATTCATTGTCTTTTTCTATTTTGCCTATTTCTAATAATCTATGTAATGTTTTAGCTTCTTCACCAGTCATTTCTGTCATTCTTTTTGCAGCTCGTCCAGTTGGTGCACATAAAACCACCTTCTTACCATGTGACTTATAAATATCTATAACATTTTTTATGATAGTTGTTTTACCTGTACCTGGACCTCCTGTTATTATTACAACATTATTAGAATTTATTGCTTGTATAGCTTCTTTTTGCTTTGCAGACAAATTTATATTTCCTGCTTTTTCTATTTTTTCTAGTTCACTATCAAAACCAGCTATTCTTTTTATATTTTGTGCTGAATCTAATAATATTAACTTACTTGCAATATTAGCCTCTGCATCATATATTTCTTTACTATATACCCAGTTTTCGTCTTCTCTTTTTTCTATTACAATTTCTTCTTTTACATTTAAATCTATTAAACAATGCTCTATATCATCATCTTCAACTTTTAAAAGTTCTTTAACATATTTTATTAAATTAGCTTCTAATGTACAGCAATGACCATTATATGTAATTTTTACTAAGCTATATTTTATTCCACATTTAATCCTTTTATAATTGTTTATCTCGAATCCATTTTCTAATGCATATTTATCTAGCTTTGCAAAGTCCACACCTTTTACTAAATCTATTAATATATATGGGTTTGATTCAATTTCATCAATTGTTTGTGGTCCTAACTTTTTATATATAGTTTTTGCATTTGCTGGGCTTATTCCAAAATTATCTAAAAAACCAACAATTTGCCATAACTCCCAGTTTTCTACAAAACATTGTGCCATTTCTATAGCTTTTTCTTTAGTAATTCCTTTTATTTGTGTTAATTTCTCTGGTTCGAATTTAAATACATTTATTGTATCTTCCCCAAATGTTGCTACGATTTTTTTAGCTGTTGCAGGGCCAATTCCCTTTATTGTACCATTTGATAAATATTTTTCTAACGAATCTAATGTTTTTGGCATCACCTTTTCGAAAGTTTCTACTTTAAATTGCTTTCCATATTCTTTATGTGTTACAAAATTCCCTATAACCTTAATATAATCTCCCTCTACTAAAAAAGGCATATAACCTACTATTGTAATAGTATCTTCTTCGTTTTCTAATATTCCAATTAAATAACTATTAACTTCATTTTGATATATTATTTCTGTTAGTTGTCCTGAAAGTTCCACTTTTACCCTCTTTTCTACAGTTTACCTGCTAATGCAATAATTTTATCACATTAGATAGATATTAACAAATCTATTTTGAAATTTCATCCATTATCTCTTTACACTCATTCCAATCCGAAGCTTTTATAAAATTATAATCTTTTGCTAATTTCGAGATTATCTCGTATGTATCATCAGTCGAGTCCAAGTCTACCATTATAATTCCTTTTGTTAACTCTTCTTTTCCATATAATAATTTGCAAATTATATTTCTAGTAAAACATTCTATTCTATCTTCTTGATTTTTAGCTGCTATAATTAAATATATTCCATCTTGTTTAAATTTTGTACAAGCAAAATAATATCTTATAGTTTTTGCAATTTCTATTAAACCATATAAAGCAAGTGTCCATAAGATTGCATTTGGTATAAAATCCTGCATATAATCACCTTCTTATATAGTATATGTTCTTTGCCATAAAGTGTTAAATTGGTTGAGCCTATCAATTTGTAAGTTTTTAAGATAATTATATACAAAAAAAGCACCTCGCTAAAAAACAAAGTGCTTGATATATAAATGAAGAGGGCTATTCTTCTTAATATATACATTTTATTGGAATACTTTGATAATAACTTATTTTCTTGTTTTACCATCAAGTGCATCAAGATTGTCTAATGCTTTTCCTGTTCCTAAGGCAACACAAGAAATTGCGTCTTCTGCTATCATTACATTTATTCCTGTTTTTTCTTGTAATAATTTATCTAGACCGTCTACTAAACAGCCTCCACCTGTCATATATATTCCTCTGTCGCTTATATCTGCTGCAAGTTCTGGTGGAGTTCTTTCTAAAACAGAGTGAACTGCATCTACAATCATCATTGCTGGTTCTATTAAAGCTTCTAACATTTCGCTAGAATATACTGTAATTGTTTTTGGTAAACCTGTTGATAAATCTCTTCCTCTTATATCCATTTCTACGTCTTGTATTTTTGGATAAACACAACCTATATTAATTTTTAGATCTTCTGCTGTTCTTTCACCTATCATTATATTGTGTTTTCTTTTTATATATTTTACTATTGCTTCATCTAATTTATCCCCTGCAACTTTTAATGATGTACTAACAACAGAACCTCCTAAAGAGATTACAGCAATGTCTGTAGTTCCACCACCAATATCTACAATCATGTTACCACAAGGTTTAGAAATGTCTATTCCTGCACCTATTGCTGCTGCTATTGGTTCTTCTATTAAGTATACTTTACGAGCGCCAGCTTGTGATGCTGCATCTATTACTGCTCTTTTTTCTACTTCTGTTACTTGAGATGGTATACATATCATAATTCTTGGTGCAAATATAAATTTTCCACACACTTTATTTATAAAATATTTTAACATTTTTTCTGTTACTGTATAATCTGATATTACCCCGTCTCTTAATGGTCTAGTGGCTACGATATTTCCCGGTGTTCTTCCTAGCATTCTTCTTGCTTCCTGACCTACTGCAAGAACATCTCCAGAATTTTTATCTACAGCAACAACAGAAGGTTCTCTTAATACGATACCTTTGCCTTTTACATATGCAATTACTGTGGCTGTACCTAAATCTATTCCTATATCTTGACCAAAACCAAACATTGATACTCTCCTTTTCTATTATTATTACAAGTCTGTTACAATTATATTACAAAAAATTTAAAATAGCAATAAAAATATTTATATATTTAGAATATTTTTATTGCTATCAACTATATTACAATGTAATTAATAAAATTTCAAGTATTTTTATAAGTTTATTTATTAAAATGGGAAAAGTCCAAATAAATATCCAACTGGCATATAATAAATTACTATTAATCCTCCAACTAAAAGGGCCATTTTTTGAGTTTGAGTAAGTTCAATATCTATAGGATTTAATAAATAATCTGGTGCTGTATCTGACATTGAAATTTCTACTCTTTCTGTTCCTTGACATTTATATTTTATAGTAAAATATTGACTTTCGTTTGGCTCTAGTTTAAATATTTGTGCATATCCTGTATTTATATTATTATCATATTCTGAATAACAATCTAATTTTATAAATTTATTTTCTATTGTGCTTCCTGTAGTATTCGTTATACAACCATAAATATATCCATTTGCATTTGTTGCTTTAGAATCTATTATTTCTATTTTTGGATTTTCAAATAATACTTTACATTCTTTTGGTTTATACATTGATATTATTATTAATTTTGACATTATTGAGACAAATATAAACAGTAATACCAATAGTAATGCATATTTAAGATATTTCTTAAATTTATCCATTTTTTACTCCTTTTTCCTTTATTTTTCCCCTATATTATATAACAGTCTACATAATTTGTAAATAGAATTTAGGGACGTTCCTTTTTTTCTCCCTAAATTATAGATTCGAAGAACGTCCCCAAATTCTATAGCTTATATAAATTCGCCTGTACTTTCTAACATATATTCATATATTGTATCTACCATACCAGCTAAATATTCTACATCGTCCATTGTTACATTATTTGTATCCATTTGATTATATTCTGCATTTATAGCTAACATTTCTTTAAATAATTTTTCGTCTCTATCTTCATATGTATTTGCTATATTTATTACAGTTGAATTTGGCATATCCATATTGTATTTATGTTTTATATATTTAATATTTATAAATTCTAAAATTGCTGCTAGTTTAAAATATGCTTCTTTATAGTCTTGTTTTTTTATTAAGTTATCAATTATTTCTAATTTTTCTTTTAAATAATTATTCTTTGCTAAATATTTTATTATCTCTTTATCCATTATCTTTCATCTCCTTCTTCATTTGTTTGATATAGCATTTTAAGTTCGTCCTTTTCAAAACCAGCTTTTACAGCAATTTCATGAGCTTCTTTACGAGATTTTAGCTTTCTTAAAGACTCTATTAACTCTGGTGTATCTTGTAATATAAAACTTTCTTGATATGCAGACACTCTATCTATTAGTAGAACATTATCTGTATTGCAAATTGGATATTTATATTCATGTCCTGCCAATGCTGTAATTAATCTTTCATCATACATATGTACAGACATCTGACCAAAACAAGGCACATCTATAACAAAAACATTTTCTTCTTTTTTGCCATCTTTGCTTTTAACTTTTGCCAATCCAAAAGACTGTGTTCCATCTTCTTTAAGTAATTTTATACTTTCATCTATCGCTCTATCTTTTATTGCCATGCAATCTACATATCCTTTAGCTAATACATCATATCCTCTTTTTCTTAAGGTTTCTATTTCATCTATACTTATACCAACTCTTGCTAATTGTCTTTTAGCAATATCAGTAACTCTAGTATTCATATTGCTTTTGGCAATGAAATATCTCTGTGTTGACTTTGCTATTTGCTCTATTTCTTTACCCTTAAATTTATACATTAAACTTGCATAACCAGCATTCTCCATGTTCTTTTCTTTAAATAAATCATCTAGCATTTTTTTCTGCGCATCTCTACAAGTATGTGCAATACGATTTGAATAAAATATTTCTAAAGCTTTTTCTGTTGTTGGTATTCCCTCTGCTGATTCCATAACTTCATGTAAATCAAAATCATATTCTAATTCTATTTGTTTAGATTTTGGCTTTTTCTCTTCTATTTTTATAAAAGTATTTCTGTATCCAGGATTAATTTTTTCTAGTGTATCAGCTATAAGATTCAATCTAGCCATATTATCTAACATATTATAATTTTTAGTTTCAAATTTATAGCCCTGTGTTTTGAAAAATTCAACAATTTTACTTACTTTATCCATTCTCATTTCTCTATTTAACTTATTATAATTTAAATTATTATAACTTACTCTCATAAATATCACCTTTTATATATAGATAGGACAGGCCTCAAGCCTGTCCCTGTGTCAATTCTTTAACTTGGTCTCGATATGCTTTTAGCATATCTTGCACATCGGGCGAATCCGCATCTTCTATCAAATCCCTAACAGCGATTTTAATATCCGCCAGTTTCGCTTCGACACTCAATCTTCGTTCAGAATCAACACCTTCCGGAGGTCTCTTCATGAACATTTCAATCATTTCGTTCATCTCTGAGACATAAGCTGTTTTCCCATGATGCGTTAACATATGTATTCCTCCTATTTTGTACAACTGTTTCTGTTACACCATATATTATAACATATTTTTCTAGTTATGTAAATTTATATCTTTTAAATTTGTAATTAACTTGTGATAATGTCACCCCATAATCAGCTAAATATTTTTTTCAGAAATGTCACCCTATAAAAAACAGACACAAAAAAGGGATTCGAGGAACGTCCCCAAATCCCTTTTGATTATATTTTTAAGATACCTCCAACTGTTTTATTAACAGCATATTTTGATTTTTCTTTGCTCATTATTTGTGGTCCTCCACATAAAACAGCTGTATCTCCTTCTTCTAAGTTTCCTAATTCTATTAATTTTTCTACACCTTTTTCGATTGTATCATCTATATCTGCTCCGTCTTTAATTAAGATTGGGTATACATTCCAAACTGGTCCTAATTGATTGTATACTTTTTCTGAATCTGTAATAGCAAATATTGGACAAGCTGGTCCATATCCTGCTAATCTTCTTGCAGAATTTCCTGTATGTGTATAATCTATTATAGCGTCAGCTTTGATATCTCTAGCTGTTACACATGTTGTATAAGCTGCATGTGATTCGATATCTGCTTCTTCTATTTTCCAATCTTTCTTTGTGAATCTCTTCCAATAATTAATTGTTGGTTCTACACTTTTAGCAACTTTTACCATTGTATTAACACATTCTAATGGATAATCTCCCATTGCTGTTTCTCCAGAAAGCATTATACATCCTGTTCTGTCGTATATAGCGTTTGCAACGTCACTTACTTCAGCTCTTGTTGGTAATGGGTTGTTTGTCATACTTTCTAACATTTGTGTAGCTGTTATTACTAATTTTCCTTCTTCGTTACATCTCTTAATAAATCTTTTTTGTACAACTGGTACTTCTTCGAATGGAACTTCTACAGCCATGTCACCACGAGCTACCATTATACCATCACAAGCTGCTAAAATTTCTTCGAAATTGTCTATTCCTTCTTGATTTTCGATTTTAGCTAAAATTTTAACATCTTTTCCACCATTATCGTCTAATACTTTACGCATTTGAGCTACATCTTCTTTATTTCTTACAAATGATGCAGAAACATAATCAAATCCAACTCTTGCTCCATTTGATAAGTCATTTATATCTTTAGGGCTTAAGAATGGTATTTTTATAGAAACACCTGGTACATTTATACTTTTTCTTGATCCTGCACCACCATCATTTAATACAGTTCCTACTATATCTTTATCTTTTATTTCGTCTACTCTTATTTGAATTTTTCCATCATCAATTAAAATTAAGTTTCCTGGTTTTACATCTTTATATAGATCTTTGTAAGATAATGAAGTACCTTCTTCATCTCCTAATCTGTCTTCATAGAAGAATGTAAATTTTTGACCTTCTTTTAATTGTACTTTTACATCTCTTCCAGCTTTGTTTAATGCTGTTCTTATTTCTGGTCCTTTTGTGTCTAACATAATTGCAACTGGTAGACCTAATTCTTTTCTTATTTCAAAAAATCTTTCAATTTTGTCTTTTTGTTCCTCAAAATCTCCATGAGAAAAATTAATTCTTGCAATAGACATTCCAGCTTTCATTAATTCATCCATTCTATTTTCTACTGCTGGTCCTATTGTACATACGATATTTGTTTTTCTTAAATTTCTTTCTTTCACAATAATTACCTCCTAGAATTTGACACTAGAAGGTATTATATCATAAAAAATTTCCCTTAACAATACATTTTTCAACATTTTTTCTTTTATTTATTTAAAGCCTCATCCATTACTTTACTTAGATATTTCATACTATTTAAGCATTGATCCATTGTATTTCCAGTTGCTCCTATTTCCATTATTGTAGCAGCTTTCGCAACATGTTGATTATATCTAGAGTTTCTTACCATTATTGGTTTAAATAGACCCGGATATAGTTCGTTACCCTTTTCTACAATTTTTATTGCATATTTTAAATTTTGTACCCACTGACTATGTGTAAGTCCTCCTCCATCTGTTCCTATTACAAACATTATTTGTGCAACATAATCATCACCAATTTTAACTGTGGGGGCATATGTACCAGCTTCTCCTACTGCATCTCTATGTAAATCTATAACAATTTGTGTGTTTGGATTAGCAGCTAAATCATTTTTTATACTTGTAAGTGATCTATTGTATGAACCACTATATGCAGGATAGTCATGATATGTTTCATCATGTATTACATTAAATCCATAATTAGTTAGCCTATCTTTTAGCTCTCTTCCAACTCTTACAACAGAAAAGTTTAAATCTGTTGTTCTAAAATTACCACTTGGTGTATATTCAAAACCTGTACTTTGTGTATAACTTTCGCAGGTATGTGTATGGTAAATAATAATATCTTTTTTGTTTTCTAATTCTATATCTGGAGTTAACATTTCTTGTGTTAATTCATATTTTGATTCATTTTTTATTTGCACTCCATTATATTCATTTGTATATTTAGCATTAATATTTCCACCAGATACCACCTCTGTTTGTAATCCCGTTTGTGCTTCTTCTTGGCTTACAGTAGACACTTGTGTTTGGTTTTGAACTTGAATTGTATTTTCAGTCGCTAGTTGTTCCTCATCAGATTTTATAAACTTACTCATTTGTAGTTCCGAACTTAATAGCTGTTCTGTATTATCTCTATCTATACTTTTAAATTCCTTTAGTGAATTTCCACTAGCAGAAATTATTGTATCTTGTATAACTGGAATTAAAGATAAATCTTTTATTTTATCTTTTCCAAACAAGAATATTTTTATTATAAGCATTATTAAAAAAGCCATTATAACTAAAGTCATAATAGCATTTTTTGCTTTTATTACTCTCATATTTACCATAAAATTTTTCACCCTTGTACACATATACTTAATATATATATATTCATATTTTATAGAAATATGACAGAAATTTAGGACATGAATTAAGGCACAGAGATTTGTGCACCGGGATTTGGGGACGTTGTTTAAATCCCGAAAAGGGAAAAAAGGAACGTCCCCAAATCCCAGCAGAACGTCCCCGAATTCCAGGAACGTTCTCAAAACCTCTACCAATATTGTTAGTTTCTTATATTAGCTGCAATTTCTGTTGCATCCATATTAATTTCTTTTTCTTCTCCAGTTTTCATATTCTTTAACTTAATTTTATTTGAATTTATCTCATCATCACCAATAACTATTACATATGGTATTTCTAACTTATCTGCATATTTAAATTTAGCTTTTAATTTTTTATCATTTAAATAAATTTCTGTATTTATTCCCAATTTTCTTATTTCTGTAGCTAATTTTATTGGTTCTTCTAATTTTTCTGTAATTGGAATAATTAAGATATCAGAAATTGATTTTTTCTCTGCTTTTATTATATTTAATTCATTTAGTTTATAGAATAATCTAGTAAGACCAATTGAAATTCCTACTCCTGGTAAACTTTTATCTGTATAATATTCTGCTAAGTTTTCGTATCTTCCTCCAGAACATACACTTCCTAATTCTCTGTAATCATTTAAAAATGTTTCGTATACTGTTCCTGTATAATAATCTAATCCTCTTGCAATTGTTAAATCTACTTTAAAGTTAGCTTCTGGTACTCCAAATAATCTTACATTTTTAACAACTGTTTTTAATTCTTCTACACCTTTTTTATAAGTTTCATTAGTTATTCCTAAATTTTCTAGTTTTTGTAACTTTTCATCAGAAGTTCCTTCTATTTCTATAAAATTCATAATAGAATTTATTTGCTCTTCTTTTACATCTAATTTTCTTAATTCTTCTATTACTGCTTCTTTTCCTATTTTTTCTATTTTATCAATTATTCTTAAAATCTCTGTAGCATTTTCTTTTTGGTTTACTCCTTCAAATAAACCATTTAAGATTTTTCTATTATTAATTTTTATAGTAAAATCTTCAAAACCTAATTCTCTAAAAAGTGTATAAATGATACTTGGAATTTCTGCATCATTTATTAAATCTAATTCTCCATCACCAATTATATCTATATCACATTGATAAAATTCTCTATATCTTCCTTTTTGTGCACGTTCTCCTCTATATACTTTTCCTATTTGATATCTTCTAAAAGGAAAACTTAAACTACCATAATTTTTTGCTACATATTTAGCAAGTGGAACTGTTAAATCAAATCTTAAAGCTAAATCACTGTCTCCTTTTTGAAATCTATATATTTGTTTTTCTGTCTCTCCACCTGCTTTTGCAAGTAATACTTCTGCTGATTCAATTATTGGTGTATCCAATGGTAAAAATCCAAATTTCTCATATGTTTTTTGAATCTTTTCTTTCATTTGATTAAATAATATCTGTTCATTTGGTAATAATTCCATAAAGCCAGATAAAGTTCTTGGTTCTATTCTTTCCATATTTTCCACTCCTTGTTAATCTATATTTGGTTTAGCTTCCAAATAAATTGGTTTTTCGTCCCCTATTCTAGTTGGCTTTCCATGCCCTGGATATACTATTGTATTTTCAGGTAATATTAATAATTTATTTATTATTGAATTCATAATAGAATCAAAATCACTTGTAGGTAGATCTACTCTTCCCCAGGCACCTTTAAATAATGTGTCTCCTGAAAATAGCATTTCTTCTTTTTCACAATACAAAGATGTTCCGTCATCAGTATGTCCTGGAGTATAAATAACTCTGAATTCTAAATCTCCAACATGTAAAATATCATCATCATCTACAATACTATCTTCTTTTACATATATTGGAGGAAGCCCAATATATTCTGCAAGTACGGGAACTCTATTTTCTAAGTTTTCTCTTCCTTTTCTGTGAATAAGGACTTTTCCTCCTTTTTCTTTTTTTAGCTCATTTACGCCATTTATATGATCAGCATGGCAATGAGTTAAATAAATATATACTAATTCTGCCCCTAAGGTATCTAAAATTTCTATAATTTTAGGAACCTCTCCTGCTGGATCTATTACCATTGCTTTTTTTTGAGTTTCATCTACTATTATATAGCAATTAGTTTCACCAACAAATTTCATTTGTACTTTTATTCTTTTTAGTATCATAAAAAACTCCTTTATTTCTTTCTTGTTACCTCATATACACTATCCACTTTTCTTAGTTCTTTTAATACTTTATTTAATTCTTCTATGTTTTCTACTTCTATTGTTATCTCTATTGTAGCAATATGTTCTTTTGTTGCTTTAGAATTTAATCCCATTAGTTTTGTTTTTAAATTACTTAAAACTTGAATTACATCTGCAAGCAATCCTGATCTATCATTTGCATATACAGTAATATCTACATTGTATGATGCTGTTTTTTCTGTATACCAGTAAACATCTATAATTCTGTCTTCTTCTTTTAATAAGTCTTTTACATTTACACAATCTGTTCTATGAACAGAAACTCCTCTTCCTTTTGTTATATATCCAATAATATTATCTCCTGGAACTGGGTTACAACATTTTGAAAGTTTTACTAAACAATTATCTATTCCTTTTACTACAACCCCTGTGCTAGATGGTTTTACAGTTTTTCTTTTACTTGTTAATTCTTCTATTTTTTGTTCAATATTTTCTTCTTTATGACTCTTTCTGTATTCCTCTAACATTCTAGATATAATTTTTACTTGTGATATTGCACCAAATCCAACACTTGCATACATATCTTCTAAGTTTTTAAACTTATATCTATCTAATGCCGCATTTATGTAATCTTGTTTAAATAATTCATCATGACTAATTCCAATTCTCTTTATTTCTTTTTCAATTAAATCTTTTCCTTTTTCTATATTTTCTGACCTTTGTTCTTTCTTAAACCATGATTGTATTTTGCTTTTAGCTTTTGTTGTTTTTATAAATTTAAGCCAGTCTCTACTAGGTCCTTTTTGAGAATCTGATGTCATAATTTCTACAATATCTCCACTTTGCAATTTTGTAATTATTGGCATCATTTTACTATTTATTTTACAGCCAACCATATGGTTTCCGATTTCTTCATGAATACTATATGCAAAGTCTATAGGTGTTGCATCTCTTGGTAATACTAGTATTTTTCCCTTTGGTGTAAATACATATACTTCATCTTCGAATAATTCTGTTTTTAATGTATTTAAAAACTCTTGTGGATCTTTCATATCTTGTTGCCACTCTAATGTTTCTCTAAGCCATGCAAGCTTATCTTTAGTAACTGTGACAACTTGTTTTCCTTTTTTACCATAATTTGCCTCTTTGTATGCCCAGTGTGCAGCTATACCATATTCTGCAATTCTATGCATTTCCCATGTACGGATTTGTACTTCAAATGGAGTTCCTTTTTCTCCTAATAATGTTGTATGTATAGATTGGTACATATTAGGTTTTGGTACAGCTATATAATCTTTAAATCTTCCTGGCATTGGGCTGTACATTTCATGAACTACACCTAATGCAGCATAACAATCTTTTACAGAATTAACTAATATTCTTAATGCAAATAAATCATAAATTTGATCTAATGTTTTATTATCTCTTTTCATTTTTCTATATATTGAATATAAGTGCTTTGCTCTTCCTGTAACTTCTGCTTCTATTTTCTGTTTTTTTAATTGTCCCCTAATATCATCCATTATTTTTTCTATAAATTGAAGTCTTTCTTCTCTCTTCTTATCTATACCTTCAACTAATTCCCTATATTCTTCTGGATATAAATATTTAAAAGCTAAATCTTCTAGTTCCCATTTTAATGAATAAATACCTAAACGATTTGCAAGTGGAGCATATAATTCCATAGTTTCTTTAGCATTAGCAATTTGCCTATCTCTTCTTAAATATTTTAATGTACGCAAATTATGTAGTCTATCTGCCAACTTTATTATTATTACTCTAATATCTTTTCCCATAGCAAGGAACATTTTTCTGTAATTTTCCACTT
>USBY01000012.1 GCA_900553015.1 uncultured Clostridium sp.
TTTATTTAATTTAATTTATATTTTTTTAATAATTCCAATATTAATTTATTTATATAAAAAGAATAAATTAAAAAATAATTATAAAAAAGAAAAACAAGAAATTAATTTTAATTTAGAAAAAATAAATAATGAAATTAATTTATTAAATGAAAATAAAAATGAAAAAATAAATGAATTAAATTATTTAGAAAAAGAAATAGAAAATAAAATAAAAAAAGAATTAATAATTAATAATTTAAATACAGATAATTATAATCAAATAATTTATAACGAAGAAATTGAAGAAAAAATAAATTTAATTAATAAAGAAATAAACGAAAAAGAATTAGAAGAACATAAATTAGAATTAGATAAACAAAATATATTTCCTAAAATAGATAGATTAGCAAATATTCAAGAAGAATTGGAATATTCTTTAGAAGAATATAATGAATTAAAAAATAATAGTGAAATAATAGAAATAGCAAAAGAATATTTAGAAAAAGCATATAAAAATATGAAAGAAAATGTAACTCCAAAATTTTCTAAGGAACTATCACAAACAATATCCAATATTTCTGATGGGAAATATAAAAATATGAAAATTACAGATAACGATATTATGGTAGAAGTAGAAAATGGTGATTATGTTTCAGCAAGTCTATTAAGTGAAGGAACTATAGATCAATTATATTTCTCCTTAAGAATGGCAATACTAAAGGAAATCTCAAATGAAACTTTACCAATTTTTCTAGATGAATCTTTTGTATTTTTTGATAAGAATAGATTAATAAATACAATAAATTATTTAAATAGTAATCATAATAATCAAATAATAATATTTTCATGTACAGAAAGAGAAAAAGATATCCTAGATTATTTGAATATTAAATATAATTTGATAGCAATGTAAATTAAAAGCAGCATTTTGTTATTAAAATTATAAACTGAACAGACAATAAAAAATAGATTCCTATAAGATTTATAGGAATTTATTTTTAAATTAAGACAAAATATTGTAATTTCTACGGATATATAATAAAATAGGAATCGTAAAATAGAGATAATAATTACAAAAGAAAAAATAGATAATAAATATATCACAAATTGTAAAAAACTTTTTTAATATACATTACCTAAAATGACAAAAAAAGTTAATACAATATATTAGAATAGCAACTATATTAAAGAAGTTATGAGGTGGTAAAGGATGTTTCAAAATATAAGTGCTAATACAGATTATGTAGAAGAAAAACAAAAAAACAGAGGAGACCTAAAGGAAAATTTTATAAAACAAAACTTCTCGAAGCAATCGGTACTAATTTATATATTAGCCTTTATGGTGTCAACAGTTCAATTTGGAAATGATATGGCGCCATTTGCAATAGCGATAATTGCAGCAATAACAGCAAATAATATACCAATATTAATTCCATATGTAATGACATGTATAGGAACTTTTATAGGATTTGGTGGTTCGGGATTACTTACATATATATTAACAAGTTTAATCTTTATGGCTCTTTCTATTTTTGTAATACCAAAAATAAATGAAATAACAGAACAAAAAAGATTAATGCCACATTTAATAGTAGCTACATTTCTAGTTCAAGTTGTAAAAATATTATTCGGACCAATATTAATTTATGATATTTTATCTGCAATTTTATTTACTATAATAACATGTATATTCTATAAAATTTTCAATAGCTCAATTTCAGTAATAAAAGATTCAAAAACAAAAAAAGCATTTGCTATAGAGGAACTAATAGGGACAAGTTTATTAATAGCAATTGCAATAGCAGCATTTAGGGAAATAAGCATATTTGGATTTTCTATTAGAAATATTTTAAGTGTATTAGTAGTATTAATATTAGGCTGGCAAAATGGTATTTTAGTGGGAGCAACATCTGGAGTAACAATAGGTGTTGTAATAGCAATAATTCAAAATGGAGATCCAGTGCAAATAGCAGCATTTGCAATTTCTGGAATGATAGCAGGATTATTAAATAAAATTGGAAAAATAGGTGTAATAATAGGATTTTTATTAGGCAATATAATATTAAGTTATGCCGCAAATGGAAATACACATTCAGTAATAATGGTTCAAGAAATCTTAATCGCATCAATTGGATTACTTGCAATGCCAAAAAATATGAAGATTAATATAGAAGATTTTGTAAAAGATATAAAATATTTGCCTAAAGCACCAGATAATAGATTAGAGCAAAAAGAAGATATGGTATATAAATTAAATAATGTATCTGATGCAATATCAGAAATGGCTAATACATATAAAGAGGCTGCAGCAACAGTCCTAGAAGAAAATGAAGTAGAATATACAAAGAATAAAGAAATATTTGTAACAGAATTAGAAAATAATATAAATGATTTAAAAGATAATGTTTTATACGATGATTTAATAGATGATGAGTCACCAATAGTTGATGATATATTTAAGCTATTAACAGAAAAAGCAGAAATTACAAGAAAAGAATTATTAAATATATTCGAAAATCATAATAATTATATTTTAGGATTTGATGATTCAGCAGTAAGTAATAAATTAATGGATGAAATAGATAAAATGGTTAAAGCAATAAATGCTTCTTATAGAGTTAGTAGAATAAATTTTATTTGGAAGAAAAAGATTGTAGAAAACAAAGAAGCCATGGTAAGCCAACTAGACGGAATATCAAAAACAATATCAAATTTAGCAGATGATATTACAACTAAAAAAAATGATGGCAAAGAAATAAATGAAAAAGAAGAATTATTAAAACTATTTGAACAAAAGAAAATAGAAGTAAAGGAATTAAATATTAATAAAGAGAAAAATGGAAAAATAGAGATAGGTATTTACATTAATCCTTGTGAAGATTATAATAGTACAAACTTAGAAATAGAAGAATGTAAATCAGATAAAATTAAGCAAATTATTACTAAATTTTATAAGCAAGAATTCGAAGTACAATTAGTTGATTGTTCAATTCAAAAAGCAACAGATATTTGCTATTTTAAATATATAAGTAAAAATAAATATAAGTTACAGATAGGACTTGCTAAAGCTAAAAAAGATGGTAGTCCAGTTTCTGGAGATACAACTTTAAAAATGAAATTACAAGATGGTAAACAATTAATTGCAATAAGTGATGGAATGGGTTCTGGTCCAAATGCAAGAAAAAGCAGTAAAATAGCGGTACAAATGTTAAAAAGATTGCTTATATCAGGATTTAATAAAGAAACATCATTAGATATGATAAATTCTAGTATGTGTTTAAATTCAGAAGATGATTCATATGCAACACTAGATATTGCAATATTCGATTTATATGAAGGAAATGTAGAGTTTATAAAAAATGGTGCATCTCCTACGTATATAAAAAATAGACGACATGTAGATGTAATAAAAAATATTACATTACCAGCTGGAATTTTAAATAATATTGAATTAAAAATTTCAGATAGAGATATAGAAGAAAATGAAATTTTAGTAATGTGCAGTGACGGTATTGCCGAATCAAATGCAGAGTATGAAAACAAAGAGTTGTGGCTTAAATATTTGCTAGAACAAATGGAAACTGAAAATGTTCAAAAAATGGCAGACATAATTTTAGCAGAAGCAATAGATAATAACTACGGAATTCCTAAAGATGACATGACAGTTATTGTATGCAAAATAGAAAAGAATTAAAGGAAAAGTTCTCTAAAAAGAGAGCTTTTTTTGAGGGATAAAATTTGTATATTTAGTTGTAATTTGTCATAAAAATGTGGTATAGTGTATATGTAAAAAACAAAAATTTCTTACGGAGGAAATAAGATGAGTAGAGGAAAAAGATATAATGGGGAAGCAAAACTTAACATGAAAAAAGTCTTAGCGGTATTAGTTGCACTGTTAGTAATAGTAATGTTTGTTTTTGTTATATATAAATTAGTAACAAATGGACGAGGAGAAAGGATGACAAATAATTATTATTTTACATCTTTTCAAGACAATAAATATGGAGTAATAAATAATAAAGGTGAAGAGGTTATAGCACCATCTTACCAAGAATATATTGTAATTCCAAATAATAAAACAGATATATTTTTATGTACATATGATGTAGATTATACAAATAATACATATAAAACGAAAGCTTTAAACTCAAAGAATAAAGAAATATTTACAGATTACGAAAATATTGAACCAATAGCAAATTATGATGCTAACAATATAATTTCATATGAACAAAATGCTATTAAAGTACAAAAAGACGGAAAATATGGAATGATTAATATAGAAGGTAAAGAGATATTACCATGCGAATATGATGAATTATATTCTTTAAAAAATACAGACAATAGCATCTTAGTAGAAAAAGATGGAAAAATAGGGTTAGTAGATAATACAGGAAAAGTAATAATAGAACCTCAATATAAAGAAATAAGAGGATTAGGAACAGATTATAAATTAGGTTATATAACAATAACAGAAGATGATAAATACGGAGTTGTAGATTGTAATAATCAAAAAGTATTAGAAAACAAATATCAAGATATAAAGAGCTTAACTGAAAATGGAATATATGCTGTAAAAGAAAATAATAATTGGGAATTAGTACAAAGAAATGGAGAAGTAAAACTTTCTGAAGGACTACAAAATGTTCAAGATATTTTAGGAATAAAAAACGGAAATGTAATAATAAAAAATACAAGCAATAAAGTAGGCGTAATTAGTTCAGAGGGCGAGACAATTTTAAATACTGTATATGATGATGTTAAATTTGCTTTTACAGGTTCATATATAATTGAACAAAATGGAAAGTATGGTATTGCTAAGAGCAAAGATGAAATAGTAGTAAATCCAACTTATACAACAATGAATTACATAAACACAGCAGATATAATAGAAGCAAGCGAAGATGGAATTACTTCAAATTTATTAAATAGTAATTTTGAAACAAAACTAACAGGAATAGTTACGGAAATTAATACAAGTAAAGGTTATATAAAGATAAGACAAGACAATGAAGCGAAGTATTATAACTTTAGATTCGAAGAAAGAACAGAACAAGATATAAATAGTTCAAATACATTATTTTTAGACAAGCAAAATGATAAATATGGTTATGTAGATAAAAATGGAAAAGTAGTAGTAGATTATCAATATGATGATGCAACAGAGCAAAATGAATATGGTTATGCAGCAGTTCAAAAAGATGGAAAATGGGGAGCAATAAACGAAAAAGGAGAAGAAATAGTTGCACCACAATATGATTTTTCTAATAATTTAGGTATAAACTTTATAGGAGAATGGCATTTAGGAAGTATAGATTCAAATGCTACATACTATACAAAATAATTTAACAAAAGAGGGAGAATAAATGGAACTAAAGACAAGGTATCAATATACTTATTTTATATATCCATATGTAATTGAACAAAATAAATATTCAAAGTACTTGCAAAACTTACTAAGAAATAAAAAATGTACATTAAGAATGTTTGAAAAACAAAAAGACTTGGATATATATAATAAATTTTTACCTAAAGTAAGAAGATTTATGTTTCCAACATTTGATTTTTCAATAAATAAAAGAAAAAAATTTAAGGAATTAGATGTTGGATTACAAGCAACAATTCTTCAAAAATATCCATGTACAATATTTGAATATAACTTAGGTAAAAATGCACAAGGGAAAGCTGGTAGAAATACAGGAATTTTCTTTAAAATTGATAAGATAGAGATAATATGTTTTTATACAGGTGAATGTTTTATTACATTAAAAACATCGGTAGAAGATTTAGAACAATTTGATGATGTATTAAATTTTAATTATAAATTTAAAGATATAAAATCAGAATTTATCTCTATGAAACAGTTTGATAATATAAAAATTCAAACGAGCGAATTTGATGATGTTCGTAAAATAACAGAAGTAATAGACGAATTAGTAGGAAATTATACAAAAAATATAAATATAGATACAAATAAATTTTTAACATATTCATATTCTTGTATAGATCAAGAACATTGGAATAAGAATAAAAGTTTTGAAAATATAAAACATCAATTTTATAAATATACAAATGTGTTGCCAAGTAATTATAATTTAAATGTAGAATTTAGTGAAAACGATAAAAAGGTAGATATAATAGACAAATGGGAATATATAAAATTTGGATTTTCTAATCAAGCAACAACCCTATTTACATCAGGAGTAGATACTTTTAATTATACAAAACTACCATTTCTTTATGAAAAAGTATATATTTATATGTATATTTTACAACTATATAAAAAGATATATATTCAAAAGTTAATAGAGAAATATAAAAGTGCTACAAAGGCTAGTAAATTAAGAAAAGAATTTTTGAATTTTACACATAATATTTGGTTACAAGATATTACTACAGACGATATAGGGCAATTGTTAACAAATAGCTGGTCAGAAAATTTAGAATTAGAAAAGCTATATTGGAAATTAAAAAATGAATATGATATCTTATATAAAGAATCAAACATAGAGAAAACAGCAAAAAGTAATAAAGTTATAATGATAATACTAATAACATCATTAATATTAAATATAATAAATTTTGTAGTATTATTAAATTAATCGGGATTTTGGAATGATCCTTCGGGATTTGGGGACGTTCCTTAAATCCCTTTTATATTATAATTAATGGAGGAATAATCAATGATAAAATGTGGTACAGATATAATAGAAATAGCTAGAATTAAAGATGCGATAGAAAAAGAAGGATTTAAAGAGAGAGTCTATACTGAAAAAGAAATAGAATATTGCGAAAGTAAAAATATACAAAAATATCAAAGTTATAGTGGTAGATTTGCAGCAAAAGAAGCAATTTTTAAGGCTCTTTCTACTCTTATAGAAGATAAATATAAAATAAAGTGGACAGATTTTGAGATAATTAATGATAAAGAAGGAAAGCCAAATGTACAAATTAATACTGATATTATAGATAAATTACTTATTAAAAATATTGATATAAGTATTTCACATTGCAAAGAATATGCTACAGCTGTATGTATTATAGAAATTAATAATTAAAAGGAAGAGAAATATTATGAAATTATTTGATTCACATTGTCACTTGAATGACGAAAGATTTAATGAAGATAGAGAAAGTTTAATAATAACATTAAAAAATGAAGGTGTAGAAAAATTAGTTACTGCAGGATACAGTCTAGAAAGCAGTAAAGAAGCTATAGAATTAGCAAATAAATATGATTTTATCTATGCCACAATAGGTATTTCACCAAATGATGTACCAGATAATAAGGAGAAACTAAGTCAAGAAATAGAGCAATTAAAAGAAGTGTATAAAACGTCTAAAAAGATTGTTGCCGTAGGCGAGATTGGATTAGATTATCATTGGAATACAGAAAATAAAGAGCTACAAAAGTATACTTTTATAGAACAAATAAAATTAGCAAATGAATTAGATTTACCAATCCAAATTCATACTAGAGATGCGGTAATGGATACATTAGAAATTTTAAAAGCCAATTCTGTAAAAAATGGGGGAATATTTCATTGCTGCCCATTTAATAGAGAACTTGTTAAAGAAGGTCTTAAATTAGGATTTTATATATCTTTTGCAGGTCCAACTACATTTAAAAATTCAAAAAATGCACCAGAAATTATAAATATGGTACCTGATGATAAATTTTTAGTAGAAACAGATAGTCCATATCTAGCTCCAGAACCACATAGAGGAACAAGAAATGACCCAAGGAATGTGCAATTTATTATTAAAAAGATTGCAGAAGAAAAAGGGAAGACTTTTGAAGAAGTTCAAAATATGGCATATGAAAATGCAAAAAGAATATTTAGAATTAATTAAATGCTTCGGAAGCTTTAATTCCGTATATGTAATGACAACAGCATACCAACAAAAAATAGCTTAGTTTTTATAAACTAAGCTATTTTAAATTTTTAATTGCTTCTATTCTATCTTCTATAGATGGGTGAGTAGAAAACCAATTATTAGCTTTCTTTTGTTTACCTTTAAAAGGTGTTACTATATACATATTTTCTGTAGAATTATTTGCTTGCTCTAATTTAGAAGTATCAGAATCTAATTTTGTTAAAGCAGAAATTAGAGCATCAGGATTTCTAGTAAATTCTACAGCAGTTGCATCAGCCATAAATTCACGTTTTCTAGAAATAGCAAGTTTCATTAGTTTTCCGAAAAATCCTGCTAATACAAGTAAAACTAAGCTAACAAGCACCATAATTCCACTTGAATTTCTATTATCATCATCAAATCTACCCCATAAAAATGCTCTAGAAAAGAAATCAGATAATATAATAACTAATCCAACCATAACTGTTAAAACAGCAGATAATCTAATATCATAATTTTTTATATGTCCCATTTCGTGTGCAACTACACCCTCTAATTCGTAATAATCTAATTTATCTAGTAAAGCAGTTGTTACGCAAATTACAGAATGTTCGGGATCTCTACCTGTTGCAAATGCATTTGGTTGATTAGAATCCATCACATATAATTTGGGTTTGTATTGTAATCCAGAAGAAACCATTAAAGCGTCCAATATATTTAATAATTTTTTGTTTTCTTCTTCGGTAGCAGGTCGAGCCTTATTTATAGATAAAACAATTTTGTCACTATAATAATATGAACCCCATGCAGATGCAATAGATACAATAAGTGCTACTATTATAGAAAATATTCCAAAATTTAGAGCATAACATATATAATAAATAATTAATGTTATTACAACTATATAAACAGATATTATAAAACCTGTTTTTATTTTATTTCTTTTTATATCTTGATACATAATAAAACCTCGCATTAATAGTATATATTTAAAAAGATTTCTTTATACTAAAAGAAATCTTTGGACATTATAAAAAATTAAATTATTTTGAAAAATCAATTTTTACATTTTGTTTTTCTTTTTCATCTTCTACTTCAAATAATTCGCTAGGTTTAAAGTTAAATGCTTTAGCGATAAGATTTGAAGGAAACATTTCTAATTTTGTATTATACATAGTAACTGTATCATTATAGAATTGTCTTGAATATGCAATTTTATTTTCTGTATTTCTTAATTCTTCTTGTAGTTGTGCAAATGATTCGCTAGCTTTTAAATCTGGATAGTTTTCTGAAACAGCCATTATTGTTTTTAAAGCTTCTGTTAACTGATTAGCAATATCAGCTTTTTCTGCAACTGTAGTAGAAGAAGCCCAAGCAGTTCTAAGTTCAGCTATTTTAGAAAATGTTTCACTTTCGTGAGCCATATAACCTTTTACAGTTTCTTGTAAATTAGGAATTAAATCGAATCTTCTTTTTAATTGTACATCTATTTGACTCCAAGCATTTTGAACTCTTTGTCTTAAACTTACTAGATTATTGTACATTGCTACGACTACGATACAAATTACAACAATAACAATAACTATTATTGGAATAACCATTTATACATTCCTCCTTTCAGTTATTTTAGCATATTATATGAGAATATACAACATCTTATATAAATGTAACACAAATAAAATATATGCATAAAACTTGACCGCAATGAATATAATATAGTAAATATTAGCAATTTTGGAAAATTTGACATATGAAAAAATATATAGTATAATAAAATCTGCTTATGGGAAATAAGCTTAATTAGTGACTTTATAATCGTGCAATAGCACGAAGGAGGAATTTATGTTAAAAGTTAATGATGATGAAAAAGCATCAATATCGTTAAAAAGAATACTTGGAATTTGTTTAATATTCTTATTTATATCAGGAATTTGTGTATTTGCAGCAAACAAACAAGTAAAAAATGTAAAGATTACATTATCTAATGGTTGCGAAATGAATGTAGTAACATCAAAAACAAAAGTTGCTGATATATTAGATGAAAAACATATTATATTATTACCAGAAGAAAAAGTAACTCCAGATGAAAATACAACAATTGGAGCAAATGGTGAAATAGTAATAACAGAAAAAACAGCTCAAGAAGAAGTTGCAGAGCTAGTATCAAACGAAACAGAAGATACAACTACAGAAGAAGAAAATACAAACGAATTAAGTATGGAAATGATTTCACAAGCATACAATCCAATTACAGAAAAAACAATTGTGGAAGTTCAATCTATACCATTCGAAACAGTAACAAAAAATGTAGCAAATGGTGCTAGTGAAACTAAAGACCAAGTTTTACAAGAAGGTAAAGAAGGTAAAAAAGAAGTAACATATAGAGTAAAATATCAAAATGATGTAGAAATAGAAAGAACAGAAATAAGTTCTGTAGTACTTGAAGAACCAGTAAATAAAATAGTTCAAGTAAGAGCAAACCAAACAACATCAAGAAGTTCAAGTAGTAGAACTTATATATCTGGAAGCGTAGCAGAATATCAAGCTTATGCAAGAGCAAGATGTAGTGCATATGGTTGGTCAACTGCAGATTTTAATTGTTTAGTTGCTCTTTGGAATAAAGAGAGTAAATGGAATCCTAATGCATACAACGCAAGTTCAGGTGCATATGGAATACCACAAGCATTACCAGCAAGTAAAATGGCTACAGCAGGAACTGATTATAGAACAAATTATAAGACTCAAATAAATTGGGGATTAAGTTATATAAGCTCAAGATATGGTTCACCATCAGCAGCTTGGAGTCACTCAAAATCTACAGGTTGGTACTAAAATTAAGCCAATGGATTGGTAATTACAATGTGTAATAACTAATTCATTGGTATTTTTTATAGGAAAATAAATTATTTTGCATATAACAATGTTATAATTGCAAATCAATTGTGTATATGTGTAAGAGTCACATTTATTATTAAAAGTTTTTATGTAGAAAGGGAAATAGTATGAAATTAATATCATGGAACGTAAATGGATTAAGAGCAGTTATAAATAAAGGGTTTAAAGATTTCTTTAAAGAAATAGATGCAGATATATTCTCTATTCAAGAAACTAAAATGCAAGAGGCACAATTAGATGAAAATATTCTACAAATATTTGAAGGCTAT
This sequence comes from uncultured Clostridium sp., assembly GCA_900553015.1. Classification (GTDB taxonomy): domain Bacteria; phylum Bacillota; class Clostridia; order TANB77; family CAG-508; genus Merdicola. The sequence goes on from USBY01000012.1 coordinate 11,001, forward strand.
AATGCTTATTGGAATAGTGCAGAGAAAAAGGGATATTCTGGTACAGCAATTTTTACTAAACAAAAACCTTTAAATGTAACTTATGGAATTGGAAAAGAAGAGCATGATAAAGAAGGAAGAGTAATAACATTAGAATTCGAGAAATTTTATATGGTAAATATCTATACTCCAAATTCAAAAAGAGAATTAGAAAGATTAGATTATAGACAAATATGGGAAGATGAAATAAGAGAATATTTGCTAGATTTAAATGCTAATAAACCTGTTGTAATGTGCGGGGATCTAAATGTTGCCCATAATGAAATAGACTTAAAAAATCCAAAAACAAATAGAAAGAATGCTGGATTTACAGATGAAGAAAGAGCAAAAATGACGGAACTTTTAAATGCAGGTTTTGTAGATACATTTAGATATAAATATCCAGAAGTAGAAGGAAAATATAGTTGGTGGTCATATATGTTTCATGCCAGAGAAAAAAATGCAGGCTGGAGAATAGACTATTTTATAATTTCAGAAAATTTAAAAGATAAAATAGAAGATGCTAAAATTTTAGATGATATTTATGGAAGCGACCATTGTCCAGTAGAATTGGATTTAAATATTTAATTAAACGAAGGGAAGAACAAAATGAAAGAAAATAGTTGGAAAAAATGGCTATATTGGTTTAGTTTTGGAGTGGCAATTATAATTGTATTTAATATATTCAATAATTTTGATAATTTAAAGCAAATAGTAGGTAACTTTTTTCAAATACTTAGTCCTTTTTTAGCAGGTATTTTAATTGCATATATATTATATTTACCTAGTAGAAGAATAGAAAAAACACTTGGGAAAAGTAAAGTTAAATTTATTAAAAACAAAGCAAGACCAATTAGTGTAATAATAATTTACTTGTTTATTTTAGTTATTTTAATAGTTGCAATGAAATTTCTTATCCCAAAAGTATATGATAGTATAATAGAATTAATAAATAATTCACAAGGATATATAACTGATATTATGAATAAATTTTCTGCTCTTCCAGAGGATTCTTTCCTAAAGAAAGATTTCTTAGAGCAAGCAATAGCAAAATTAAAAGAAATAGATATTATGCAAATTCTAAATTATATTTCTGGAATTTTTAGTTTTGCTACGAGTTTATTAAATATATTTGTTGCAATTGTTGTTTCTGTATATGTATTAGCAGCAAGAGGAAAATTAGTAAAGGCATTAAAGAAATTTATTATAGCAGTATTTAAACCTAAAACAGCAGAGTTAATAATTAAATATTTTAATAATTCAAATGAATATTTCTTTAAATTCTTATCAAGTCAAGTACTAGATGGAATAGTTGTAGGAATATTAACATCAATAGCTATGTCTTTATTAGAAGTAAAATATGCAGTATTATTAGGATTCTTTATAGGATTACTTAACCTTATACCATATTTTGGTGCAATATTTGCTGTAGCAATTTCTGCAATTATCACCTTAGTTACAGGTGGATTAGCACAAGCAATTTGGATGCTTGTAATAGTAATTATTTTACAACAAATAGATGCAAATATCATAAATCCAAAAATAGTAGGAGGCTCTTTAAAACTAAGCCCATTACTTGTTATATTTGCAGTTGCAGTAGGTGGAGCATATTTTGGTATATTAGGAATGTTTTTAGGTGCACCGGTTGCTGCAGTAATTAAATTACTAGTAACAGATTTTGTAAATTATAGATTAGAGACCAAATCGGGATTTTAAGGAACGTCCCCAAATCCCGAAGGAGCGTCTCCAAATCCCATCCCCATATGAGAATATAAATTATTAATAAAATATTAATAGTTTATATTCTTTTTTCTTAATAAATAAAATGGTATAATACCTATAGATTTAAGCAAAGGGGAAAGATTTTTATGTATAATATTTTAGTTTGTGATGATGATAAAGAAATTGTAAATGCAATAGAAATATATTTGGAAAAAGAAGGTTACAAAATATATAAAGCATATAATGGAAAAGAAGCTTTAAAAATAATTGATAATACAGAGTTACATTTAGTTATATTAGATATAATGATGCCAGAATTAGATGGAATAAGTGTAGCAGAAAAAGTAAGAAAAGATAAAGCTATTCCAATTATTATGCTTTCTGCAAAATCTGAAGATTATGATAAAATAAAGGGATTAAACGTAGGAGCAGATGACTATATAACAAAACCTTTTAATCCAATGGAATTAGTAGCAAGAGTAAATTCACAAATAAGAAGATATACTAAATTAGGAAGTATTAACAAAAAAGAAGAAAACGAAGATATTTATAAATCTGGAGAATTAGTAATAGATGATAGTAAAAAAGAAGTTACTGTTGATGGAAAAAATATAAAGCTAACTCCTACGGAATACAATATTTTAAAATTCTTAACTAAAAATAAAGGAAAGGTATTTTCTATCTCACAAATATATGAAAATGTTTGGGAAGAAGAATCTTATGGAGCAGAAAATATAATTGCAGTACATATAAGACACATAAGAGAAAAAATAGAAATAAATCCACGTGAGCCAAAATATCTAAAAGTAATTTGGGGAATTGGATATAAAATAGAAAATATTTAAAGGATGTGGAGAGATGGAAGAAAGAAGTATTTTAAAAAATCAAGTTTTAAAAACTATTGCTTTTTTAACATTACCGATATTTGCAATGATAATAATAGTTGATTGCATAATAATTTATTACTCTGTTGCATGCCCAGAAATAAAAGAAAACAAAGATTTTTATGATACAGATATGTTTATAGATTCATATATGGGAGAAGTAGAACGAAAAGGTTCAAGCTTAAAAGATGAAGTCGAAGAAGGATATTTTATAGATGAATATGGTTATTGGATAGATCCTATAGAAGATTCTGATAGAATGCCAATTTATGTACAAGATGGAGAATATAAAATATATTATCAAACAAATCATACAAAGAAAAAATTTATATATTTATTAGTAAATGAAGAAACCAAAATTGCATATACAAATATTCAACAAACATCTAAAACGAATACTATAGAAAAATTAAAACAAGAGATAATATCTAACAATAAATATTGGTCTATTTCAAATAACCAAATTCAAACAAATATAGAAAGATTATCAGAAGAAAATATAGTACGAAATGAAGATTTGCAGAAAATAAGCGAATTTTCTATGAATAAACAATATTATACAGCATTTGATGAAACAGTACAGAACTTAGATTCTACAAGTGATATAACACTTAATAGAGCACTATATAATCAAACAAAGAGTTTATATAAATATTCATATTCAACATTAATTATTAGTATAATAATAGGTTCAATAGAACTTATATATTTAATTTATAGCCTAGGATATGTAAAAAACAAAGAAGAAATTTACTTGTCTTGGTTAGATAAAATTCCATTAGAAATATTATTTTTTGGATACTTTTTATTATTCTTTGTAGAGGCAGCTCTATCAGTAATTTGTTTAAGTGTAATTTCTGTGGATGTTAATTTATGTGTAATGCTTATTATGCTAGTTGGATATTTTTCAGTACTAAGTGCATTATATGGTGCAGGAACATTGTTAAAGCGAATAAAAGCCCATACGTTTTTCAAGAATTCAATTACATATAGAATTCTAAAATGGTTAGTACAAAAATATAAAAATGTAAAAAATACTATTGCATCAAATAAAAATTTAGGTGGAAAAATAGCCTTATATTTTATTGGAATAGTGACCATAGCCATACTAATAGGTTTAATATTTAAAGAATTTGGAATTTTATTAGATATAGTTTTCTGGATTTGGTGCTATTATAAAATTATGAAAGAAGTAGATAAATTTAAACAAATACATGATGCGACAGAAAAGATATATAAAGGAGATACAAATATTAAATTAGATGAATCTTTATACACAGGAGTTTTAAAAGAACTTGCAATATATATTAATGACATAGCTGGAGGATTTTCTAATGCAATAAAAGAAAGTTTAAAAAGTGAAAGATTAAAAACAGAACTTATAACAAATGTTTCACATGATATAAAAACTCCATTAACATCAATTATTAATTATGTGGATTTACTAAAACAAGAAAATATACAAAATGAAAAAGCAAAAGAATATATAGAAGTTTTAGACAATAAATCACAAAGATTAAAGAAATTAATAGAAGACTTAGTAGAAGCATCAAAAGCATCTTCAGGAAATATAAAAATAAATAAAGAAGTGCTAAATGTTAAAGAATTAATAAATCAAGTAACAGGAGAATTTGAAGACAAATTTAATAGTCGTGGCTTAAATATAATAAGTAAATTACCAGAAGAAACTGTGTATATCAAAGCTGATAGTAGGTATTTATATAGAGTATTAGAAAACACATATAGTAATGTTGCAAAATACGCAGAAGAGAATACTAGAGTTTATATAGATTGTATATTAGAAGAGGAAAATACTGTTGCAATATATGTAAAAAATATTTCTAAAGATGAATTAAATATTTCTGCAGACGAATTAATGCAAAGATTTGTAAGAGGAGATAAATCTAGAAATACAGAAGGAAGTGGATTAGGACTTTCTATTGCTAAAAGTTTAACAGAATTGCAAGATGGAACTTTTAATATATATTTAGATGGAGATTTGTTTAAAGTAGCTATTAAATTTAAAAGAGTATAAATAAAATACAGTATGGCTAAAAATAAGCTGTACTGTATTTTTTAAATTAAATTATTAGAAAGAAAATAAATAATTAAAAAAAGATTGTTAAAATACAGAATTATGATATAATTTGCAGGAGAACAAAATATCGCTAAAGGAGAATAAAGATGCAAAATTTATTAGAAGGTTTAAATGACAAACAATATGAAGCCGTTATAAATACTGACGGGCCATGTTTAGTAATAGCTGGTGCGGGAAGTGGAAAAACAAAAGTATTAACACATAAAATAGCATATTTAATGCAAGAAAAAGATATAAAACCATGGAATATATTAGCAATAACATTTACTAATAAAGCCGCAAATGAAATGAAAGAAAGAGTAGAAGCATTAGTAGGTGATGAGGCAAAAGATATGTGGATTGGAACATTCCATTCTATTTGTGTTAAGATTTTAAGAAGATTTATAGATAGAATTGGGTTTGATCATTCTTTTGTAATTTTTGATACATCAGACCAAAGAACATTAATTAAAGAATGCTTAAAAGATTTAAAAATAGACGATAAAATGTTTACAGACAGAATCGTTCAATTCGAAATAAGCAATGCAAAAAATGATATGAAAGAGCCAGAAGAATATGAAGCTATGGTAAAAGGTGATTATAGAAGAGAAAAAATAGCTTCTGTATATAATTTGTATCAAAGAAGATTAAAAGAAAATAATGCTATAGATTTTGATGATATTATAAATTATACGATAAAAATATTTAAAGAAAATGATGATGTATTAGATTACTATACAAATAAATTTAATTACATATTAGTAGATGAATATCAAGATACAAACAAATCACAATTTACATTAATAAGATTACTTGCAAAAGCTCACGGAAATATAACTGTAGTTGGGGATAATGACCAAGGAATTTACAGTTTTAGAGGTGCAGATATTTCTAATATTTTAAATTTTGAAAAAGATTTTAAAGGAACAAAAATAATAAAATTAGAGCAAAATTATAGATGTACACAAAACATATTAAATGCAGCAAATTCTGTTATAAAAAATAATGAAGTAAAATACAAGAAAAAATTATGGACAGAAAATGAAGAAGGAGCATTACCAACATTTCACGTTTCAGATGATGAATATGATGAAGGAAGATATATTGTAGAAGAGATAAATCATTTAAGAAGAGAAGAATATTATAAATATTCAGATTTTGCAATACTTTATAGAATGAACTCACAATCAAGAGCAATAGAGGAAATCTTAAGAAGAGAAGATATTCCATATAAAATTGTTGGAGGCTTAAAATTCTACGAAAGAAAAGAAATAAAAGATATAATCGCATATTTAAGATTAATTAATAATCCATCAGATAATTTAGCCTTAAAAAGAATTATAAATGAACCTAAAAGAGGAATTGGTAAAACAAGTTTAGATAAGATACAAGCTATATCAGAACAAACTGGAATACCGATGTACCAAATAATAAAAGAAGCAGACCAATATGGTCTTAGCAGAGTATATTCAAATGCCCAAGGATTTATAGAAGTAATTGAAGATTTAATTAGTAAAAAAGATGAGTATATAATAACAGAATTAATAAAACATACATTAAAAGAAACAGGATATACAAAAGCTCTAGAAGACGAAAACAGTATAGAAGCAGAAAATAGAATAGAGAACTTGGAGGAATTTCTAACTGTTGCAGTGCAATTCGAAGAAGAAGAGGCAGATAATGATTTAAGTACATTTTTAGAGGGGATAACTCTTTCTAGTGATATAGACGGAATGGATGATGAAGAAGAATCTGTTACATTAATGACATTGCACTCAGCTAAAGGATTGGAATTCCCAGTAGTATTTTTAGTAGGTATGGAGGAAGGAATTTTCCCAGGATATAAATCTATAGGCGAGCCAAAAGAATTAGAAGAAGAAAGACGTTTATGTTACGTAGGTATAACTAGGGCAAAAAATAATTTATATTTAACATGTAGTAGACAAAGAACAATGTTTGGTTCAACCAGCTGTAATCCTGTATCAAGATTCGTAAAAGAAATACCAGAAAATATGCTAGAAGGAGCAAACAAAATAGAAAGCGAACCAGAAAACAAATTTAAAGATAGTAACTACGAATGGAGCTATGGAAAATCTGGAAATAATGGAAAAGTCGTAAGCTATAAAGTAGATATATCAAGTTCTAAGCCAGAGCCAAGCTTTGCATTTAAATCTGCAGAAAGCTTTTTAGCAAAATTAAATAGCAAAGCACAAGGAAATGATACAGATTTATCAAAATATAAAGAAGGACAAAGAATATATCATAAACGTTTTGGTGAAGGAAATATAAGTAAAATAGAACCAGAAGGAGACGACTTAAAACTAGACATTCAATTTGATAAGGTAGGACATAAACGTTTAATGGCAAAATTTGCAAACCTAGAAATTATAGACTAAACTGGTAAATGGGATTTGGGTATGTCGCATAGGGGGATTTGGGGACGTTCCTTAAATCCCGCTTAATTATTTCAGGATTGCCAAAGGGAGGTTTTAAATGAAAAGGTTATTAATAGATATGGATGATGTAATTTGTGAAAATGGTTTTATTCGTATGATAAATGAATTTTTAGGAACAAATTATAAATCAGAAGACGCAAATTCATATTATGTAAATGATTTAATACCTAAAGATAAATTTGAAGAATGGGTAAAATTTTTCGAAGAAAAAAATGTATATGATTACGTAAATATTGTTAAAGATGCACCAGAAGTTATAGAAAAACTTAATGAAGTTTATGATATATACATAATTACAGCATATATTTTTAGAGATAAACCTGAAATTTCTGGAAGTCAGTTAAAAAATAAATTCGATTATTTAACTAAAAATTTGCCTTTTATTGATCCTAAAAAGTTTATATTTTTATCTGATAAAGAATTAGTAGATGCAGATATAAGGATTGATGATAGTGTTGATAAATTAAAAGGAAAAGCTGAAATGAAATTACTATTTACAGCATATCACAATAAGAACATTGCAGATGATGAATTGACAGAAAAGAAACTAACTAGAGTAAATAGTTGGAAAGAAATAGAAAAAATATTGTTATAAAATAAAAATAGTAGATGATGTTTTAATAAAATGTGAAAATGAAAGCTTGAAGTCGTTTGATTTTGGGCTTTTTTTAAAATCCACCCTAACAAAATTAGAAAAAATTCTAATCGGGATTTAAGGAACGTCCCTAAATCCCTGAAAAAGTAAATGTATAAAAAATAAAAATTTGATAATAATATTAAAAAACAAAAAAGGAGTGATAATATGCCAAATTTAAGTCAAGTTGAGTTACAAAATTTAAGACATCTTATAGGAGCACATGAAACATCTTATCAAAAGTTAAATGCGTATTCTTCAGAAGCTGTCGACCCACAAATTAAGCAAATCTTTGCGAAATCTGCACAAGATGCTTTAAATACAAAACAAAAATTAATGAGTTTTTTAAATAATTAGGAGGTTGTAATGAACGAGAAAATAATGGTAAATGATATTTTATCAGGGGTTAAATCTAATTTAACAACATATCAAAATGCAATTTCAGAAACTGAAAATATGGAGCTTAGACAAACTCTACAACAAATAAGAAACAATGATGAGAGTTTTCAGTATGAATTATTTAAAGTTGCACAAGCTAAAGGATATTACAAACCAGCAGCTAAAGCTAGTGTAACTGAGATAGATGAAGTAAAAAGTAATTTACAATAAAATATTATTGTAAACACAAGCTTATATAAATAAAAATATAAGCTTGTGTTTTTGTATACATAAATTAATATAAAATGTTACAGAAAGATTAAGTTGTATAGATAAACGAAGAAAAAAAGAAAAATAAAGACATTTTGACACAAAAAACTGAAAATTTGCTTGATTTTAAAATTTGAAGAAAGAAATTTTTTATTATATGATATAGCCAACGTGTATACAAAGGAGTGTTAAAAATTATTAAGGTAAGAAAAGTATTAATGAATTTTAGAACTTTAATAAAATTATTAGCATTACTAGCCATAGCGGGAGCACTAATTTGGGCGGCAATAATTTTTATATATAAACCAATATATAGTGTTACATTAAATGGGGAATTTTTAGGATACTGTGAAGATAAAGCAGAAATGCAAAACAGAATAAATGAGTATATGGATAATGGCTCAGGAGAAAATGTTGCATTTGTGGAAATTAATGATTTACCAGAATATAAAATGTGCCTTTTAAAAAAGGGAATAACAACAGATGATGATGAAATTTTTCAAAAGGTAATAGAAAAAGGTAAAAATTATTATACATATTACGCAATGGTAGTAAATGGCGAGGAAAAGCTATATGTAAAAAATCTTGAAGAAGCAGAAGCTGTCTTACAAGAATTAAAAGATAAAGATAGTGCCAATAAAGATAATATAACTATTGAAGAAAAATATAATACAGAACTTGCAACCCTAGTTGCTAAAGAAGATGCTGTTAACCAACTATACGAAGAAAAACAAGTAGAAAGCAAAGTTATGGTAGCAAGCACAGCGACTAACAGAAAAACAAGTAACAGAGTAAGCACATCTACTAGTGTTTCAAGTGCAAAAGCAAATTTAGGAATTACATTAATAGAACCAATAAGTGGAATAATTACTGCAAGATATGGTGAAAAAAGTAGTGTTCGTTCTAGTGCGCATACTGGACTAGATATTGCAGCACCAGCAGGAACTCCTATTAAAGCAGCTGCTTCAGGAACAGTAGTATTTGCTGGAAGAAAAGGTTCGTATGGTAAAATGATAGTTGTTTCACATGGTAATGGGGTACAAACATATTATGCGCATTGTAGTAGTTTAGTAGCTTCTGTTGGACAAACTGTATCACAAGGACAAGTTATTGCGAAAGTTGGAAGCACTGGTAACTCTACAGGTAACCATCTACATTTAGAAGTAAGAGTAAATGGACAAAGTTATAACCCACAAAAATATGTTTATTAAAAAATATAAAAAAAGAAGACTAATATTAGTCTTCTTTTTTGCGTAAATATTATTTTAAATTCTTTGATAAAGCTTTATAAAAATTATTTTTCACTAGTAAAGTACCATATTCATTTAATCTGCTCTTAAATAAATTAGAGTTATTTATACTCTTACCGAATTCTGTTAAGGCACATAAAAATGTTTTAATATCTTCGAAATTTTTATCAATATTATCCATAACTAAATAATAATTGTTTTTATATGTATATAAAGCAAAATCTTTTGTAAAAGCGTTTAAACCAGAAATATTAAGATTTTTTAAAAGTAAAACAAAATCAAAAATATCATCAAAATTATTAAACTCGTAAATTATAGTATCTGTAGTTAATTTGTTAGATTTTCGTTTTGCTTTAATTGTTCTTTTTTTATACGCAGAAGCTATATCAAAATCGGGTAAAGATCTAGTTACAGTTATAATAAAATCGCCATCTATAGTAGCTAAGGCCTCTATCATAAGTTTATAATCTTTAGTTATAAAACCAATTTGTTCTTCTGCTTCATCTAATATTTCCATAAAAAGCTTTTGCGAATCGGAAGAATTAGACATAAAAGATTGATAATCTATATCGTTATCTTCTAAATCTTGAAGGTCAAGAATAATTCGAATTTTATCATTACTTAATTTTTCAAATCTCATTAGAATATCCCTCCCGAAATATATATTAATTATACTATATATAAAGCATAATTTAAATGAGTAATATTTGGTAATATAATATATTCTATAGTAAAAAAATAGGTACCTTTAATATAGCATAAAAGAAAATAAATTAAAAGAAAAAAATGGAAAAAAATAAAGAATTTTTATTGCCCAAAAATTGTAAATATGACTTGAAAAATCTGTGTAATATATATATAATATTATGGAATTTAATTGTTAATTTCCGTAAGGAAAAGGAGGAGCAATAATGGCAACTAAAGACAAAAACATATGGGTTTTACTAATATTTATTTTAGCAGGAGTAGTAGTAGGTGGACTATTAGGAGAATTAGCTTCTAGAGTTGACTTTTTATGGTGGCTTGGCTATGGAAATAGCTTTGGGTTATCAGAACCACTAGTACTAGATTTAAGTATTATAAAAATTACATTTGCATTAGTAATAAAAGTAAATATAGCAAGTATAATAGGAGTTTTATTAGCTATACTTATATATAGAAAAGTGTAATTAAAATTGGGGGCAGAAAGGATTTTATATGATAATGAAAAGGCTCCCAAATTATGAAAGGCCATACGAAAAATTAGAAATATATGGCGAAGAAAGTTTATCTAATTCAGAACTATTAGCGATTGTAATAAAAAGTGGAACAAAAGAAGAATCCGCATTAACATTAGCGCAAAGAGTTTTAGATATGGGAAATAAATGTAATTCTAAAGATATTACTTTTTTAGATGAACTTACAATTCAAGAATTAACAAAAATTAAAGGAATAGGTCGAGTAAAAGCGATACAAATGAAGGCAGTATGCGAACTCGCAAAGCGAATAGGAAAACCTATTTATTCAGATAAAATTATAATAAAAGGGTCAGAAGATGTTGCAGCCCTATTTATGAAAGAACTTAAAAACTCAAAAAGAGAAATAGCAAAATTAATAATATTAAATAATAAAAATATAGTTATAAAAATTAAAGATATATCATTTGGTGGTCAAAACTTTGTAATGATTGATCCAAAGGACATTTTTACAGAAGCAATAAAAATGCAAGCACAAAGAATAATACTTGTACATAATCATCCAAGTGGTGACCCGAAACCAAGTAAGGAAGATATATTACTTACAAATAGAGTAAGAGAAGCATCAATGTTATTAGGTATTTCCTTTTTGGACCATGTAATAATAGGAAATAACAATTACGAAAGTGTTTTTGCAATAATGAGAAAGAAAGGATTGTTTTAATATGTTTAAATTTTTAGGACTTAATTCAAAAGATATTGGTATAGACTTAGGAACAGCAAATTTATTAGTCACATTAAAAGGAAAAGGAATTGTACTTAATGAACCTTCTGTAGTAGCAATAGATAAAAACACAGGGGAGATTTTAGCAACAGGTTACGAAGCAAAAGAGATGTTAGGAAGAACCCCAGAAACTATAAAAGCAGTAAGACCTTTAAGAGATGGTGTTATTGCAGATTTTACAGCTACAGAATTAATGCTAAAAAATATAATTAAAAAAGTTTGCAGACAAAACAATGTAGGAAAACCAAGAATTTTAGTTGGAGTTCCATCTGGAATAACAGAGGTAGAGGAAAGAGCAGTAGAAGAAGCTGTTATGCAAGCTGGTGCTAAAGAAGTATATTTAATAGAAGAACCAATGGCCGCAGCAATTGGAGCAAATTTAGATGTTTCAGAACCTAGCGGAAATATAATCGTAGATATTGGCGGTGGAACAACAGAAGTTGCAGTAGTTTCTTTAGGTGGTATCGTTATAAGCCATTCTTTAAGAATTGCAGGGGACGAGCTAGATGAAGATATAACAAACTATATAAAGAGAGAATACAATTTAGCAATTGGAGACACAACTGCAGAAGAAATAAAGAAACAAATTGGTTGTGCACTTCCACTAATGACAGAAATGACAATGGATGTTACAGGAAGAGACTTAAATACAGGTCTTCCAAGAAACATAGTTGTAACTTCTAGTAATATTCAAGAAGCAATCGAAGTTTCTATTAATGAAATCGTAGAAACAGTTAAAGCTACTTTAGAAAAAACACCACCAGAACTAGCTTCAGATATTATGGAAAAAGGAATTGTACTTGCAGGTGGTGGAGCTTTAATAAAGAATCTAGACAAACTATTAAGCGAAAGAACTGGAATGCCAGTATATGTTGCAGAAGATCCATTAGACTGTGTGGTAAAAGGAACTGGTAAAACACTAGAAAATATAGAAAAGCTAAGAACAGTATTAATTAACGCAAGAAAAAGAGTATAACTTTAAGTATATAGGAAGGAAGTAAGAATGTATAAAAAGAAAAAGAGTGGAGTTATTGGAATAGTTGTTACAGTAATTATTTTAATATTATTGGTAATACTTTCAAATATAAAAATAGAAAATTTAACAGTTGTAGAAAATGTTTTTAGTACAATAGTTATGCCATTTCAAAATGGGTTTACAATGCTAAAAAATAAGATTTCTGGCAATGATACATTTTTTACTGATTTAGATAATTTAAAAAATGAAAATGAGGAACTAAAACAAAAGAATAGTGAGCTAGAGCAATCCTTAAGAGAACTAGAAATAATTAAGGCAGAAAATACTACCCTAAAAGAACAAATGAACCTTAAAGAGAAATATGGGGAATATAACACTGTATCTGGATATGTAATAAATAGAGATATTAGCAATTATACCGGTATGGTAGTTATAAATGTTGGTTCGGATGATGGAGTACAGCCTAATATGACAGTTATTGCAGATAAGGGTTTAGTTGGAAATGTAGTATCTGTTACATCAAATACTGCAAAAGTACAAACTATTGTGGATCCAGCAAGTTCTGTAAGTTGCATTATTAGTACATCTAAAGATGCTTTTATAACAAAAGGAAGCATAAATAATAGTGGTAGAGAAATAAGAGCAACATATATACCAACAGATGCTGTATTAGTTCAAGATACAAGTGTAGAAACCTCTGGATTAGGAGGAATATATCCTAAGGGAATACATGTTGGTACGATAAAAGAAGTTGTTAATACTAAAAATCCAACAGATAAATATGCTACGATAGAAACAGCAGTAGATTTCTCAAAATTGGACACAGTACTTGTTATATTAAATTAATGAAAGGAGAGCAATTATGAAAAAAGCAGTATCAATTTTATTAATGTTCATAGCTTTCCTTATAATATATTTTTTACAAGTCAATTTTTTTACATGGTTTAACATTGCAGGAGTAATGCCAAATTTATTTGTAGTATTAATTTTGGTAATAGGCCTATTTGCAGGTAAATATGCAGGAATATCTACAGGAGTTGTTGCAGGATTGTTTTTAGATATATTTATAAGCAAAAAAATAGGTGTAACTGCAATAACTTTAGGGCTAGTAGGATTTATAGGAGCGTTGTTAGACAAAAATTTTTCTAAAGATAGTAGAATAACACTTGTTTTGATGGTTACAATTTTAACTGTACTTTATGAGATATTAAATTATGCTATAAATGCAATAATATTTTCATATTCATTGGAACTTGTGGACTTTTTTATAAAATTAGTGATAGAAACATTATTTAATATATTAATAACTATAATAATATATCCACTTATTCAAAAATGTGGATATGCGTTGGAAGAAAACTTTAAAGAAACAAAAATACTAACAAGATACTTTTAAAAAAAATGTAAGATTGGAAGTGATTAATTGAGTAAAAAACCAAATATAAAACTTAGATTTAATTTTATAACAACTATTATATATGTAGTAGGAATTATTTTATTGTTACAACTTTTCAATCTACAAATAGTTCATGGTAGTGAATATAGAGAGCAATCTAATACAAGATTAACTCGTGAAAGTACAATAGAAGCAGATAGGGGGTCAATATTAGATAGATCTGGAAATACTATCGTAGGTAATACAATGGGATTTAGTGTAGATTTATATAAAACTAAAATAGATGATAAGACATTAAATCAAACAATTTTAAATGTAATAAATGTATTAGAACAAAATGGTGATTCATATGTGGATGATTTTATAATAGATATAAATCCATATGCATTTAATGTTTCTGATGAAAAAGTAGCTAAATTTAAAAAAGATCATGATATAGATGAAAATGCTTCAGCAGAAGAATGTTTTAATGCTATGAAAGAAGAATACGAAATTGAAAATACAGATGTATCAGAAGCAAGAAAAATAATGGCAATAAGATATGCAATACAAGAAGAAGGATATAGTAGTACAAAGCCTTTACAAATATCAAGTAATATAAAAAGAGAATCAGCATTAATATTTAACGAGAAATCTTCAGAATTCCCTGGAATAAACGTTGTAGTAGAGCCAGTAAGAAATTATGAACAAGGAACAACTGCTTCACATATAGTGGGATATACAGGTAAAATTACATCTAAAGAGCTAGAAACTAGAAAAGATACTTATGACCAAGATGATATCATCGGAAAAAACGGAATAGAATCTGCTTTTGAAGAATACTTAAAAGGTGAAGATGGTATAAAACAATTGGATATGAGCGTTGATGGAACAGTACAAGAAGAATATACAACGAAAGAAGCTGTTAAAGGGTCAGATGTTGTGTTAACTATAGATTTAAATTTACAAAAAGTAACAGAACAAGCATTGGCAAATACTATAAACAAAATAAATAGTGGTGGATATTCTCAACAATATGATACAAATTCTGGAGCAGCAGTAGTAATGGAAGTTAAAACAGGAAAAATATTGGCAATGGCAAGTTATCCAACATATAACCCACAAGATTTTGTTGGTACAATATCTACAGAAAAGTGGAATGAATATAATAATAATCCAGATTTACCACTAATGAATAAAACTATTCAATCAGCATATGCACCAGGTTCAATATTTAAAATGGTAACAGCAATTGCTGGGTTAGAGTCAGGCGTAGTTACTACTACAGAAAGAGTAAATGATACTGGAACATTTTATCAATATAATAGTAGTTGGCATTGCTGGCAAAGAGGTGGACATGGATGGCTTAACATTACAGGTGCAATAGAAAAATCGTGTAACTACTTCTTCTACACGATTGGAACAAGAATGGATATAGATACATTAGCAAAATATGCTAGATATTTTGGATTAGGGGTAAAAACAGGTGTAGAATTGCCAAGTGAAGTATCTGGAACAGTAGCTTCTAGGGAAGCAGCAGGAAAAAGAGGTTGGTACCCAGGTGATATGATGTCTGCTGTTATTGGACAAAGTTACAATGCGTTTACACCATTACAAATGGCGAAATATATAAGTATGGTAGCAAATGGAGGAAACAAAATAACACCAACAATAGTTGAATCTGTTATAAGAGCCGATGGAACAGAAGTACCAAAAGAAGAAGTAGAACAGACTATAAAAGAAAAATTAGGAATAACAGATGATGGGACAGAAGATTTAACAATTTCTCAAACAAGTATAGATGTTGTTAAAGAAGGAATGCGTTCAGTTACTTCAGACGAATCAGGTACAGCTTATAGTGTATTTAAGAATTTCCCAATAGAAGTTGGAGGAAAAACAGGTTCTGCAGAAACTGAAAGTGGAGCTAATAATGGAAAAACTAATGCTTGGTTTGCTGGATTTGCACCATATGATGATCCAGAAATTGCAGTAGTAGTATTTGTAGAAAATGGTGGACATGGTTGGTATACAGGAGAAACTGTTAGAGAAATAATGGAACAATATTTTGGAATGAATACTACACAAGTTCAAGAAGATATGACACAAGCACCTTATGTAGAAACATATAGATAATAAGGAAAGGAAGTTTAATATGGCACAGTATATAACAATAAATTTAAAAAAAGATGTAATCGTCATGAAATTAAGTGAAAAGGCTACTCAAGCAGATACTATTAAAAGTTTAAAAAAGAAATTACCAGAACTTAAAAAATTATATCAACAAGAAAAAACTCCAATATTTGTAACAGGAAGAATTCTAAAAAACAAAGAATTAAAAGAAATTCAAGACTTAATTAAAAAGAGTATTAATGTAGAAGTTGAATTCGATACACCTAAAGCCCTAGGGCTAAACGAAATACGAAGAACATATAATAGAGATGTAGAAATTTCAGAGTCTAAAATTCATAGAGGGTCATTAAGATCTGGACAACGTTTAGAATATGAAGGAACTTTAATAGTATTAGGCGATGTAAATGACGGAGCAGAAGTAATTGCTGGAGATAATGTTGTAGTTGTAGGTAACTTAAGAGGATTAGCTCATGCTGGTGCCAAAGGAAATAAACAAGCTATAGTTGCAGCACATAGAATAGATACACATCAACTTAGAATTGCAAATATTATAAAGGAACTAGTAAAAGACGATGATGCGTACAATGTTGCATACACATATGCTTATGTTCATGAAAATGGAAGAGAAATAGTTTTAGAATAAATATAGGAAAGAATGTACTAAAATAAGAAATTATATAGTACATTCTTTTTTTGATAAATTGTGGATAAATCAATTTAAAAGTAACAATAACAAACAGATTATTAACTCATTATCTTTAATTTGTTCTTTATATAAAATGAATATAATAAATAATATTATTAAATCATCCACATATAATTTTATACCTAAAATGTTAATACAAGCAGATAAATCTGTATCGTTAGAAGACTCTGTAGAATTGTCGGAATCTTTTTTGTACACTGCTTTATTAGAACTTATATTTTTAGGTTTACGAATAGAATTTTTATAATAATTGGAATATGGAGGAGGAAAATTATACATTTTTATCACCATCATTTTTAAACATTTCTAATAATGGAGCCATATTTAACAATTTCATATATTGGTCTAATTTAGTTTGTCTACTTTCCCTAAGATAAGGCTTTAATGCTAATAACAAATTAGAACGCTTATCATTATGAGAAGAATTTATTTTATCCATCATTTCTTTAATCTTTAACATAGTATTTATATCTATATTGTTGGCTGAAGTGCTTTCAGAAGAAGACGAGTCATTAGAAGGTGATGACTTGTCAGTAGACTTTAGACTGCTTAAAAGATCATTAACTTTATTCATATCTATATTGCTATTAGAAAAATTCTTAATTAAATCTGATAAATCATCACTCATAATAACCTCCTATACTTAGCTTCGTATATAACCTATAGACACCAAAGAGTTGGGGCAGGCTTAATTTAAATTGTTTTTTAAATTTTTTATGATTTCATCTTTATTTTCGGATTTCATAATTTTATTTGCAATTTCCATACTTTTTTCTAAATCCTTTTTATCTACTTTAGATAACATATTCATCAGTTTTGCCATATCTAAATTACCCATACAAATCACCTCTAAATATATATATGAATTTTGTTATATTATTATATTAAAAACAAGAAAAAATCGTGACTTTTAAAAAAAATTATTTTTTGAAAGATAAGCTTCCGTTAAAGTAAAAGATAAAAAATGAAGAAATTTACATAAAAATATTACAAATGTGAGAAAACCATTGAAAAATAAGGAAAAAAAGTATATAATATTATTATATGGGATTATTATTTTTTTAGGAGGAGAATATGAAAAGAGAGGTTGTTAATAAGTTAATAGCAGCAATCGCAGTAGTTTGTTTACTTATGACTTATGTGTCTACGTTAACAAATTCAGTTTATGCTGCCTATGAAGAGTTAGAAAAACAAGGTATTGTATCAAATAACAAAAATATAGAATTTGATGCATACTTTAAACCAGATGGAACAAATAAACACAGTATGGATGCAGAGATATCTGCAGAACAAAAATTATATGTAAAGGTAAATGTAAAAAATGCAGGTTACCTAGAGAATGCAACAATTTCATTCGAAAATCCAAACTTTTCGATTTCAAAAGCTTTCGCTCAATCAGAAAATGTAAAATCAGTTGATTACGACAATAATCAAATAACATTAAACCAAATAGAAAGCGGAAAAGAAGTTGAAATAGAAATACCTGTTAACTTTGTAAGAAATGATAATATGGATTTAACATATTTTTCTAGAGAAACAAAATTAAACTTAACAGGAACATACTATGATGAGAATGAAAAAGAAAGAAACATAAAATCTGATATTAATATCAGGTTAAATTGGACTGCAACACCAAAAGCAACATTAAACGAAGATGTTATAAAATATGGTGCTTATAATAGCAATGTGTATATGCAAACAGTACTAACAAGTACATTAGAAGGTAATTCGCTTCCAGTAGAAATGACAAAGATAGAAGTTACAGCACCAAAAATTGCAAATAAAAAACCAACAGAAGTAAGAATATTTGCAAATACACCAGCAACAAATGGTGCAGAATTTACAAAAGATATGTGGTCTTATAATAAAGACACCGGAATTTTAGAAATTAATTTAGAAAATAAAGAAAATAATAATCAAGTTAATTGGAAACAAGGAGAAGATAGATTCTACATAACTTATATTTATGCAGATGTAACAGCTGAGGCAACTGTAGTTACCTTGAATGCAAATTCAAATATTAAAACATATGTAACAGCTCAAGATGTTACAGCAAATGTTCAAAAGAATGTGGAATTAAAAGGTAATATTAGTACAGTAGTGGATACAGAAGTATCTGCAACATCAGAAATTTATAAAGGATACATGTATGCAAATAACAAATACGAAACAGAATATGCATCAACAATATCAGCTAATATAGCATATATAGATGCTGTAGATAAATTAGTTATAAATGAAAACAATGCAACATTTGTTACAGCAAATGGGGCTACAATGCAAGCAGGAAACAACATGTACTATAAATCTATAGGTATTAACAAAGCTGTATTTGATAAAATTTTAGGACAAAATGGTAATATACAAATTTATGACCAAAATGAAAACAGAGTAGCTGGAATAGATAAAAACACAGCAGTAGATGCAAATGGCAATATGGTAATTACAATAAATAATCAAGATGTTATAGCTTTAAGAATAGAAACAACAAAACCAGAAACAGAAGGAATTATAACATTTAATATTAATAAAGCAGTAAAAGCCACAACAAACTTATCTAGAGCTACAATAACAAGTATCCAAAGAATTGATACAGCAGTTTCTGGAAATATCGTAAGTTCAGATATGGTAACAGAAATGGCTACAAAAACAGAAACAACAAACTTAAAAGAAACAGCAACAAAAGCAGAATTATATATAAATAATACAAATTTAACAACAACAGCAAAAAATGAAAATGTAGAAATCAAAGCAATATTAAAATCAAATGATTATACATGTGATTTATATAGTAATCCAACAGTTTTAATTACTTTACCAAGTGAAATAGAAACATTAGAAATAAAAACAATTAATTTACTATACAATGAAAATATTCAAATATCTTCATATGATGTAGTAACAGATAATAATGGAAATAAAGTAATTAGAATATATATGCAAGGAGAACAAACAGAATTTGTTACAGATATAAGTAAAGGTATTAATGTTGTAATAAACACAGACATTACATTAAGAAAAACAGCAGCAAGTACAACCCAAAATGCTACTTTAAAAGTAACAAATGATAAAGCAATCCAATATGAAAATGATGGAATTGCTACAGTTCCAATGAATATATATGCACCACAAGGTGTGGTATTACTAAGTAGTGTAGCTAACTTTAGTAATGACAATGAAGAAATAGTTTCTTTACCAAATAAAGAACAAGCTGGAAAAATAGATATTAAATCAAACGCAAAAAATATAACAATGAAAGCAACAGTAGTAAACAATTATGGTAAAGATATTAAAAATCCAAAAATATTAGGAAGATTACCATTCCAAGGAAACAAAAAGACTGATGGAACAGAATTAGGATCAACAGTAGATACTATATTAACATCAGGACTTACAGTTTCAGGAGTAGCTAATAATCCATATACTGTATATTATAGTGAAAATGGTGATGCAACAGCAGATTTAAATAATGCAGCAAATGGTTGGACACAAAATGTAACTGATGCATCAAAAATAAAATCATATTTAGTAGTATTTAATGATTATGTAATGCCACAAGCAACATCTTTTGATATGGCATACAATGTACAAGTACCAGAAAACTTATCACATAATGAAAATGCATTTGGTACATATACAGTTTATTATGAAGAAGATGAAAATTCACAAACAATAGCAAAAGAAACAATAGCTCCAACAGTTGGTGTATCTACAGGAAAAGGACCAGAATTAAAAGCTGAAATATATACAAATGTAGATAGTACAGCATCAACAGAAGATGTTATGGAATATAAAATAACAGTAAGAAATGATGGTGAGGTAGCAGCAGAAAATGCAAAAGTAACTGTAAACTTACCAGACATGGTAGATTATGCAGAATATATAGAAGAACCTATGGGTAATAGATATGAAGCAAGACCTGACCAAAGAACATTAGAACTTTCAGTAGGAAATCTTGGAGTAGGAGAAAGTAAAGAAGTTTCATTTACAATAATGGCAAATAAAGAAGGAACATTTAAATTAGACTTTATACTTTCTGCAGACAACTTAGAAAAATCAGAACAAGTATCAACAGCAGAAGTACAAGTATCACAAGCAAGTTTCTATATTGAATTTACAACACCAACTCAAGATAATGTTGGTCTAGGAAGTCAAATTGAATACTATGTTAACATATCAAATGTAACAGACAAGAAGATAGATGATGTAGTAGCAACAATTAACTTACCAGATAATGTTGAATATGTAGAAGCTTTCAGACAAGAATATGGTGGAGATAATCAATCAACAGAAGATGTAAAATATGACGAAAAGAATAGAAAAGTTACATTTAATGTTGGTGATATAGAAGCAAATGCAGCAGCAGAATATAACTTCATATTAAGAGTAAAAACAACAAAACAAGAAGACGTAAATATGCAAGTTGTAGTAAAAGGTAAAGATACAAGCGAACAAAGAAGTTCAATTATAATCCATTCAACAGGAGACAATAAACTAGAAATAACAAAAGGAACAGATATAACAGAAGAATATTTACAAATTGGAGATGTTGTAACATATACAATAAAAGCTAAAAATGTAAGCTCAGGAGTTATTAAGAATGTAAGAATTGCTGCAACAATTCCAGACAATTTAAAATACTTAAATACAACATATTATCTAGATGATAAAGAAATGTTTAATGGATATTTATTAGAAAATAAAGTTTCAGAAGCTACATTAGACCTAGATGCAGGACAAACATTTACATTTGTAGTAAGAGCAGCAGTAAATAAAATGATAGATACATCAAAAGAAGAAGAGGATGCAAATGTAGATATAGAAGTATCAGGAGATGGAACTGAGGATTATAAAGACGAGATTAAAAATACAATAGAGAATGACAATGTACAAAATTCTAATACTTATAGAATATCTGGTGTAGTATGGTTTGATGAAAACAGAAATGGTACAAGAGATTCTGGAGAACAATTACTTTCTGGAATACCAGTAACAATTGTAGATGCAGAAACAGGTAAAGCAGTAAAAAATTCAAACGGTAACGAAATAAGTGCTACAACAGATGATAAGGGTGAATATATATTAAGCGATTTAATCCAAGGTCAATATATTGTTAAATTTAATTATGACAATTCACAATATGCAATTACAGAATATAGAAAACAAGGAATAGATGAAACAATAAACTCAGATGCAATTAATACAACAGAAAATAATGGTGTAGCAATTACAGATAGTTTAACAATTACAGATACAAGTATGAGCAATATAGACTTAGGTTTAACAACAAAAGGAATATTCGATTTATCATTAAATAAAACATTAACACAAATTCAAATGGCAGATGGAAAAACAACAAAATCTGTAGAATTTGACAACAAGAAATTAGGAAAAATTGAAGTTGACGGAAAACGTATAAATAGTACAAACCTAGTAATAGAATACACAATGACAATTACAAACAATGGTAATGTAGCTGGATATGCTAAAAAGATAGTTGACTACTTACCAAGCGAATTAGAATTTAGTTCTAACTTAAATGAAGATTGGTATGCTTCTGGAGATACAGTAGTTTGTACAGCATTAGAAAATGAAATAATAAACCCAGGTGAATCTAAAGAAGTTAAATTAGTATTAACTAAAAAGATGGACGAAAACGGAACAGGAACAGTAACAAACAAAGCAGAAATTACAGAAACATATAACGATCAAGGTTTATTAGATGAAAAATCAACAGAAGACGATACAAATTCTTCAGCAAACGTAATTATAGGTATTAAAACTGGTGGACCAGTAACATATATAGTATTAACATTAACAATATTAGCAATAGCAGCATGTGGAGCTTATATAATAAATAAAAAAGTGTTAAAAGTGTAAGAAAGGAGGATGGGAAATATGAAAAGATTTAAATTATTAGCCTTAATAATAACAGCAATACTTATACCAATGATAGCAGTATTAGCGTATCTTTCACCAATTTCACAAGCTAGTTCATTTGTTTACCAATATAATGTAACAAATGGAGCACCTCCTTTTGTTACAAACATAGATGGTAGAGCAACTGAAGTATACTGTTCACAATCAGGGGGATCACTATGGAGCTCTTGGAGATTAACATTCTATAGCCAAGATACACATTCAATGTCAGCAGGTTTAGCATATGCATTAAGACAATGTTGTTCAATCAATTCTAGACAAAACTTAATTTGGATGTCAGAAATATCAGACAACATAGTAACTCCAAGTTGGAAACCAGATTATGATGATGCGTTAATACAATATAATAAAATAGCAGGATTTAATGAATACTATAGCAAATTACAAGCATCAGGAAAAAATGTAACATTTGAAGAAACAAATCCAACACTACAAAGCTCAGAAGATGGAGTATTTAAATTAGGACCATTCAAATTATCTTTCTATAAAAGCTCTTATTCTGGAATCTCAAGACTATATCTACAAACAGATATTGGAACAGAAATAGAAGTTAGCAGAGTAAACTTTGGAGGATATACAGGTAGTGTATCAGATATAGATTCTGGTGAAGAATTCTATGTATTACTATCACAAGCAGATGCAGGTCAAGCTTCTAAAGTTAAATTAGTAGCAGACTATAAATATGAAGAAGCAAGTGGTACATATACATATTACAAACCAGACAAATCACATCAAACAATGAATGGTCGTACAGTACAACGTTTAGTAACAATAAACTATACAGGTGGACCTCAAACAAATGATGATGATAGTCCAGAAATAGAATTAACAATTGATTTAGCTGGTAAAGTATTTAAAGATAATTTAGCAAATAAAGATGGTACTGAAGATGGTATTATAAGTACTGGAGACGAAATGCTAGAAGGAATCGAAGTAACATTATTTGATAGTACAGGAACAGAAATTGCTAAGACAACAACAGATAAGGATGGTTACTACGAATTTAAAGATCAACCAGCATCTAAACAATATTATGTAAGATTTAAATATAATGGACAATTATATGAACCAACAACATATCAAAGAGTAAGTAAAATAATTGATGATGCAGGAACATTAGGACCAACAACAATAGCAGAAAGATCATATGCAACAGATGGTAAACAAAACAGACAAAACTTTAATAATAAATTTACACCAGTAGACAGCACACATACAGTACCAGACAGAGATGATACTACAAATGCAGCATTTGATATTTATGCATATACAGGACCTAATGGAATGGAAGAACTAAAATATTATGGGGTATCAAACTCTCAGGAAGAATTATTAAATATCAACTTTGGTATTAAAGATAGAGAACAATTTGATATGAACTTAAGAAAAGATTTAGTAAAAGTTGATTTAAATATTAATGGTAAGTCACATACATATGAATACCCAGGAGGAGAACAAGACCTAGAGGTTGATATAAGAGGTACAGATATACCAGACTATAATAGAGCAATTAGAAGTTCAGATTTACAATATAAAGCAGCAGCACAATATGATCAAGATTCAGATAAATTACAAGTAATTGTAACTTATAAAATTCAATTAAGAAATCAATCAGTTGGTAAGATTACAGGATATGTAACAGACTTAAGTGATTACTATGATACTTCTTATGAATATATAAGATCATATGATGAGAATGAACAAGAAATTACTTGGAAACAACAATCAGATATATCAGGATCAGGAAAGACATATCATACAATGCATACAACTGCTTTAGCTAACCAAGGAATTGATGATAAGAAATGGATATTTGTAGAATATAGAGTAACAAATGATGCTTTAAGAGCATTATTAGAAGAAAAACAATCTACTAAAGAAAACTTTGCACAAATATCAGGATATAGAAATACATATAGAGAAGACAGAAAAGACTTAAATGGTCAATTAATAACAAATGCAGGTGAAAATGCAGGATTAATTGATATAGATTCTACACCAGCGAACTTAAACCCAACAGATTCAGCAGTACAAGAATTTGTAGCATACTCTAAGACAGATGAATACCAAGCTTTAGGTGGAGAAGAAAAGACAAGTAGAAGTATGGCAATCTTCGAAGATGATGCAGATGCAGCACCTGGATTAAAACTAATAGTTGATGACACGAACAAGAGAAGATTATCAGGTACAGTATTTGAAGATGCAGCATTAGCAGAAAAACTAGAAGAAGACAATGAAAGAATTGGTGATGGTGCATACGAAGATGGTGACAATTTAGTAAATCAAGTTAAAGTACAATTAATTTGTACAAACGGAGATGTAGAAGTAAAAGAAACAAGAACAAATGACCAAGGTGCATACGAATTTACAGATTATATTCCTGGTGATTATACTATTAAATTTACATATGGTGATTATGAATCTTTAGTAGCAGTACAACCAAATAACGAAATGTACACAGGTCAAGATTATAAATCTACAATATATCAAGAATCTAATTATTCAGACGCATATTGGTATAACAACAATGTAGATGCAAAAATAAATGATGCTAAGGATGACCAAACAAGAAGGGAAGAAGTTAATAAATACAGTGAAGACTTAAAGTATACAAATGCAACAGTATTAAATTCTACAGCCCAAACAGATGAAGCAACATTAAGAACTTTAGCAGATAATACAAATATGAATGCCAATACAGCTCAAATGAGTATGGAAATTGAATATGTAGGTCAAGAAAATACAGAATACTCAGTAAGAAATATAGACTTTGGTATTATAGAAAGACCTCGTTCAGATATATATGTAGAAAAAACAGTTTCAAACTTAAAATTATCAACAGCAGGTGATGGTCAAACAATATTTGATGCTAATCAATCTGTACCAAACTTAACATGGAAAGCTAATACAAGAGAGAACAGAGGACTAGTTCAAGCTACTGTTGATGAAAACTTACTACATGGTGCAACATTAGAATTAACATTTAGTATAAAAGTAATAAACACAGGTGAGACAGATTACGACGATGAAACATATTACAACACAGGTGTTATAACAGATGCAAACAAAATAGTAACATTAGATCCAGCAGTTGTAGTTGACTATGTATCTAATAACTTATCATTTGATATGAGCAAAAATTCTGGATGGCAAGAAATAACAGATAAAACTGTATTAACATCTGGAGATGATCCATATATTAAAGCAGTAGATGAAAATGCATTTAATGGATTACAAAAAGTAATTGTTTCAACATCTGATAACCCTATAATACAAGCTGATCCATTAGTACCTGAAAAGGCTAAGGATAAAGCAGGAAAACAATCTGAAACTCCAACAGCAACAGTGTACTTAACTAAAGTAGTTGCTTCAGATGGAAGTACAACTGATGACACAGAATATGAAAATACAGCAGAGGTTATCGAATCTATCACAACAAATGGTAGAAGAACATATAACGCAGATGTAGTTTCAATACCTGGTAACTATAATTTAGGAGAACCAGACACAGCACAATCAGAAAGAATTGCTATAGTTCCACCATTTGGTGCAGCAGACGCAGTAAAATATATACTAATAGGAATAGCAATTATCGGAGTATTAGGAGTAGGAATTTTCTTAATAAAGAGAAAAGTTCTAACAAAATAGATTAACAACCTAAAAGGGATTTGGGGACGTTCCTCAAATCCCTATTTTTTTGAACTTTATGGACGGGGTTAAAAGTTCAAATATTTTGTTGATTTGTAGAGGGAGGAATAAGGGACGTTCTTTAAAATCCCGATGTTACCAAGAGTTTTTTTAGAGCGTTCTTTTGTTTTATACAGGGAAAAAAGGAACGTCCCCAAATCCCGATGAGCAGTCCCAAATTCCGAGAAACGTCCCCAAATCCCGAACTCGAAAAATGTCGTACGGAAAATTTGGACATTTATAATATTTAATGATAGAATATACAAAAAAAGAAAGGGAGTAGATATATATGACATATGGTGAAGAACTAAAGGACAAACTATTCAAAAAGAGAGTAAATGGTTGGTTTAAAATTTCTGATGAATTAAAAAAAGAAATCTTCGAATATAACGAAAGATATATGGAATTTTTAAACAACTCAAAAACAGAAAGAGAAATAGTTAAAAGTTCTGTAGAAATAGCAAAAGCAAATGGATTTAAAGATATAAACGAAGTAGAGAATTTATCTGTAGGAGATAAAGTATACTACATTAATAAAGAGAAAAGTATGTATCTTGCAGTAATTGGAGAGGACAAACTAGAGAATGGACTAAATATAATTGGTTCACATGCAGATTCTCCAAGATTAGACTTAAAACCAAATCCATTATATGAAGATCAAGAGCTAGTATATTTTAAAACTCACTATTATGGCGGAATAAAGAAATACCAATGGACAACTATTCCACTTAGTATTCATGGTGTAATAGTAAAAGGAAATGGTGAAAAAATAGAAGTAAGAATTGGTGAAGATGATAAAGATCCAATCTTTACAGTAACAGATTTATTGCCACATTTAGCAAAAGAACAAGAAAACTTAAAATTAAAAGAGGCAATAAAAGGAGAAGATTTAAATCTTTTAATTGGAAGTATGCCTTTTGACGAAGAAATTCCAGAAAGAGTAAAACTAAACATTTTAGCTATATTAAACAAAAAATATGGAATAGTAGAAGAGGATTTATCAAGTGCAGAATTAGAATTAGTACCTGCATATAAAGCAAGAACACAAGGCTTTGACGAAAGCATGGTAGCAGCTTATGGACAAGATGATAAAGTAAGTGTATATACATCATTAACAGCAATGATGGAATTAAATAATATTAAAAGAACAGCAGTATGTATTATAGCAGACAAAGAAGAAATAGGAAGTGTTGGAAATACAGGAATGGAATCACATGCATTTGATACATTCATAACATACCTATTAAATAAAACTGGAGAAAATAGAGTTAATTTATTAGAAAAAGTATTCTGCAATTCAAAAATGCTTTCAGCAGACGTAGATGCCTGCTTAGATCCTATTTATGCAAATGTTTCAGATAGACTTAATGCTGCATATATGGGATATGGTGTAGGAATAAATAAATACACAGGTTCTGGTGGAAAATACGAAGCATCTGATGCAAATGCAGAATACCTAGCAGAAGTAAGAAAAATATTTGATGACAATAATATCAAATATCAAATAACAGAATTAGGAAAAGTAGATGTAGGTGGTGGCGGAACTATAGCATATATTCTAGCTAACAAAGGAATAGATGTTATAGACTGTGGTATACCAATTTTATGTATGCATTCACCATATGAAGTAGCAAGCAAATATGATGTATATTCTGCATACCAAGCATATAAAGCATTTTGGAATGCATAGAGATTAAGAGACGTTCCTAAAATCCCAGTTTAACCGGGATTTTATAGAACGCTCTTTTTTATGAGTAAAAAGGGATAGAGTTTTTGGCAAAATATGACTATAGCGATCCAAAAAGGAAAGTTAGAAAGGGAAAAAAAGAACGTCCCCAAATCCCGAACCGTCCTTGTTGCAAAAACTGGAAAAATTGTGTATAATAGTATACAGAGTTTATAAAAAAAGAGGAGAGAATTATGTTTCAAAAATTAGATGCAGTAGAAAAGAGATATGAAGAATTAACAAAATTAATAAGTGATCCAGAAGTAATTAGCAATCATAACGAATGGCAAAAATACGTAAAAGAACATGCCGAAATTACAGATGTTGTAGAAAAATATAGAGAATACAAAAAAGTAGAAAAACAGATGGAAGATGCCAAAGAAATGATGGCAGATAAAGAATTAAAAGAATTAGCAGAGGCAGATTATTATTCAGCAAAAGAGCAATTACCAAAATTAGAAGAGGAATTAAAAATGTTATTAATTCCAAAAGATAAAGATGACGATAAAAACATTATATGCGAAATAAGAGCAGGTGCAGGTGGAGAAGAAGCAGCTTTATTTGCTGGTACATTATTTAGAATGTATAATATGTATGCAGAAAGAAAACATTGGAAATTAGAAATATTAAACGAAAATGCAACAGAACTTGGTGGATACAAAGAAATATCTTTTATGATTACTGGAAAAGGAGCATATAGTAGATTAAAATACGAAAGTGGAGTACACAGAGTACAAAGAGTTCCAGATACAGAAAGTAGTGGAAGAATTCATACATCAACAGCAACAGTTGCAGTACTTCCAGTAGTAGAAGATGTAGAAATAGAGATAAATCCTGCAGACATAAAGATGGAAGTATTTAGAGCTTCAGGAGCAGGTGGACAACATGTTAATAAAACATCTTCAGCAGTAAGACTTATCCACGTACCAACAGGAATTGTGGCAGAATGCCAAACAGAAAGATCACAATTACAAAACAGGGAATATGCAATGAAATTATTACGTTCTAGACTTTATGAAATAGAAAAAACAAAACAAGATAATGCACTTGCAAATGAGAGAAAATCACAAATTGGAAGTGGAGATAGAAGCGAAAAAATAAGGACATATAACTACCCTCAAGGAAGAATAACAGATCATAGAATAGGATTAAGCATATTCCAAATGGAAGATTTCTTAAATGGAAACTTAGATAATATGATAGATAGTTTAACAGCTGCACATATGGCAGAAAAACTTAAAGGAAATGAAGAAGAATAATTAAAAGAAGAAGTAGGATTGTAAACATCACAACCAGAATGATGGCTGTGATGTTTATTTTTTTCTGTAATATAATATCAAATTTCGAATATATATAAAACAAAAAATGTATGGGAGTGATACATATTACTGAGCTAATAAAAACGTTTTTGATAGGAATATTTTTTGGAACATTTGGAACGACAATTGGAGGGCTAATTGGAGTTAATTTAAAAAGCAATTCAAATAAATTTTTAGGATTTATATTGTCTTTTGCATCAGGCTTAATGATGGCAATTATTTGTTTTGACTTACTACCAGAAGCAATGGAAATAGCAAGTTTGGCAGTAATTTTATTAGGCATATTATTAGGAATACTTACAATGATAATTTGTGATACCCTTGTAAAAGAAAAATTTAGTAATAAAAAAGAAATGAACAGTTTATTAAGAACAGGAATAATAATAAGTATTGGATTAGCACTTCACAATATACCAGAAGGACTAGCGATAGGAACAGGCTTTCAGGCTTCTATAAATTTAGGATTATCATTAGCTATAGTAATTGCAATACATGATGTGCCAGAAGGAATTAGTATGGCAGTACCAATGAAAAAGGGAGGAATGAGCAAGGGAAAAGTAATATTCTATGTAATTATGTCAGGAATAAGTACAGGAATAGGAGCTTTAGTAGGTCATTTAGTTGGTGGAATATCAGAAAGTATAATAGCGGCATCATTAAGCTTTGCAGCAGGAGCAATGCTATATATAGTTTCTGGCGAATTAACACCAGAAGCTAATAATATGTATAAAGGAAGAATGAATGCTATAGGCAATATTTTAGGATTTATTTTGGGAATAATTGCTATAAGTATATAATTATTTACTTAATTAGAAGATGAGAAGCATGACCTACAAATTTAAGGATTTAGAAAGCAAAAAATAAACAGATACAATTTGTACTGAACCCAAAAAGTTGGATACTTTTTGATTAAGTATTATGCTGCTAGGGA
>USBY01000013.1 GCA_900553015.1 uncultured Clostridium sp.
TATAAATATAAGTAAATAGAGCATTGCTTCCATTTCTTGGAGCAATGCTCTATCATTTTACGGATACTATTTTTAGACATTTTATATTATTTTTTGATAACATTTAATGTTTTGTATAAATTTATCCATTGTAATATTTTTAATATATTAATAGGAATTTTAACATCATCCCTATTTTCCTATATCTCTATTCTTTCTTTGCCTACGGTTTCCTCAAATTCTTTTAATATTTCATCTGTTAAATATATTCCTCCACAAGGTTTTAAGTCTCCATCTTCCATTATTTGAACTGGCATATTGTTTCTCTCTCCATGGAAGAATCTTATAAGACCTCTTAGTTTATCTTTTTGTGGTTCGTCCATTCCGTTTATATCTATTGTAAGGATCTTTTGCGTATTGTCTCCAAAAGGTTTTATAGTTCTTGCAACAATCTTAGGTTCATCATCTTCCCTAATACTTAATCTACCTTCTACCATAACAATACTTTCTTCTACTAAATATTTTGAAGCCTCTTGATAACAATTTTCAAATACTATAATCTCTACTGTACCATATAAATCTTCAACTGTTACAAATGCCATTATAGTATTATTCTTTGTATATTTCTTCTTTACACTTGTAATAATTCCAGCATATTTTACAAATTGACCATCTTTAAATTCATTTTTTCTTGCTATGAATTCTCCTTCATCTAAAACTGTAGATTGTAAATTTGCAAATTCTTTAAGTTTCATTGAATTTACATTTGTTTCATTTTCTATTTGAGTTCTTAGTTTTTCTAATGGATGACCAGAAATATATATTCCAAGCATTTCTTTTTCCATAGAAAGCAAATCCTTCTCTGAAAATTCTTTCTGCTCGTTAAATGTATATTTAAGTTCATTTACATTATCTTCTGGTGCAGCTAAATCAAACATTGTAACTTGACCTGCAAAGCTTTTTCTATTTGTGTCTTGAATTGTATCTAATATACTTTCGAATGATGCAAGTAAAGTTGCTCTTGTTTGTTCAAATTGATCAAAGGCTCCTGCTCTAATTAAACTTTCTATACATTTTTTGTTTACTGCTTCATTTTTCATTCTCTCACAAAAATCTGTAAAGCTTTCATAATCACCATTTTCTTCTCTCTCTTTTACTATTGCATTTACTGCTGCGATTCCAACATTTTTAACACTACCTAAACCAAACCTTATTTTTCCATTATCAACTGTAAATTTAGTAAAACTTTTATTAATATCTGGTTTTAAAATATCTATTTTTAATCTCTTACATTCATCAATATACATAGGAATTTTATCCAGATTTCCTAAAAAACTATTAAGTGTAGCTGCCATAAATTCTTCTGGATAATATGCCTTTAAATATGCTGTTCTATATGATACTACCGCATATGCAGCAGCATGACTCTTGTTAAATGCATATTTGGCAAACTCTGCCATTTCGTCAAATATTTTATTAGCAGACGCCTCATCTATACCATTTCTTATACAACCTTTAATTACTACATTTCCATTCTCATCTGTTTGACCATGAATAAAATACTCCCTTTCTTTTGCCATTACATCTAGCTTTTTCTTACCCATAGCACGTCTAACTAAGTCAGCTCTACCTAATGAATAACCTGCTAAGTCACGAACTATTTGCATAACTTGTTCTTGGTAAACCATACAACCATATGTAACTTTGAGAATTGGTATTAATGATGGATGTGTATATTCTGCATGTTCTGGATCTTTTTTATTCTTAATATATCTTGGTATTTGGTCCATTGGTCCAGGTCTGTATAATGAAACTCCAGCTATAATATCTTCCAAACAGTCTGGTTTTAATTCTTTCATAAAGTTTGTCATACCTTGACTTTCAAATTGGAATATTCCTACTGATTCTCCGTTTTGCCATAATTTATATACATTAGGATCATTCATATCTTTATCAAATTCAACATCAATTCCCCTATTTTCTTTTACTAAATCTATGGCGTCTTGTATAACTGTAAGTGTTCTTAGTCCTAAAAAGTCCATTTTTAGAAGGCCTAATTCTTCCAATGTTGTCATTATAAATTGTGTTGATATCTGCCCATCTCTTACATATAAAGGCACATATGTATCTACAGGCTCTTTTGTTATAACTATACCACATGCATGTGTAGAAGCCTGTCTTGGCATTCCTTCTAATGCCATAGCAATGTCTAACATCTTATGAATTTCGTCATCTGATTCATATAAATCTCGTAACTCTTTATTTTGTTCCATTGCCTTTTTTATAGTTATATGTAATTCGTTTGGTATCATTTTTGCTAATTTATCACATTCAGCATATGGCATATCTAGTGCCCTTCCAACATCACGAATTACCATTCTAGCAGACATTGTTCCAAAAGTAATAATCTGTGAAACATGGTCTTTACCATATTTTCTTTCTACATAATCTATTACTTCTCCTCTTCTTTCATAGCAAAAGTCTACGTCAAAATCGGGCATACTTATTCTTTCTGGATTTAAGAATCTCTCAAAAAGTAGATTATATTTCATAGGGTCAATATCTGTTATACCTATTGCATATGCCAAAATAGAACCTGCACCAGAACCACGTCCTGGTCCTACTGGTATACCTACAGATTTAGCATAATTTATATAATCCCAAACTATTAGATAATAGTCTACATATCCCATTTGTGATATTATCTTAAGTTCATATGCCGCTCTATCTAGAATTTCTTGAGATGGATTTTCACCATATCTTTTCTTTATACCATCATCACATAATTTTTTAAAATAGTCGTAATGTGTAGCATATTCTGGTGGCACATCGTAATTAGGAAGAATTGTATGTCCAAATTCAAACTCTACATTACACTTTTCTGCTATTTTTACTGTGTTTTCTATTGCGTCAGGAAAATTCTTAAAATACTCTGACATTTCCTCTGGTGATTTTACATATAATTCATCTGTTTCGAATCTCATTCTGTCTTCATCTGTCATACGCTTTCCTGTTTGTATACAAAGCAACACTTCGTGATTATATGCATCTTCCTTTTTTAGGTAATGTGCATCATTTGTTGCTACAATCGGAATATTCAATCTTCTTGCAATTTGAATTATTTTTTGATTAACCATTACTTGTTCTTTTACACCATTATTCTGGATTTCTAAATAATAGTCTTCTCCAAACACATCATGATGCCATTTAGCAACATTCTCTGCCTCTTCTATATTTCCATTTAATATAGCTTGACTTACTGCACCTGCTAAACAACCACTTAAGCAAATTATACCTTCATGATATTTTTCTAATATTTCTAGGTCTATACGTGGTTTATAGTAATACCCTTCTGTAAAACCTAAAGAAACCAATTTACTTAAATTTTGATATCCCTTATTATTTTTAGCAAGCAATATTAAATGATAATATTTTTTATCTTGTGGTTCTTTATCAAATCTCGTTCTTGAAGCTACATATACTTCACAACCAATTATTGGTTTGATACCTTCTTTTTTACATGCTTTATAAAAGTCAATAACACCATACATAACACCATGATCTGTTATTGCCATTGCTTTCATGCCAAGTTCTTTCGCCCTCACAGGCAAATCCTTTATTCTATTCGCTCCATCTAATAAACTAAACTCACTATGTATGTGTAAGTGTACAAAATCAGGCATTTTCCTCTCCTTTTGAACTCGAGGGACGGAGCTTAAAGTTCAAATTTTATGTTAAACAAATGAACTTTTAACCCGTCCCCAAAGTTCACCCAAAGTTCATCTTAATTCTTCTTGTTATGTTATCACATTTTTCTTAATTTAACAATTAGTTTTTTCAAGTTGCCAGGACTAAATTATTATAAACTTTCTCATATATACATATTATATAATGGGAGGTTTATTTTTATGGATTCTTCTTGTGAATTTGTTCTTTTTATTTCTATATTAGCTTGTACAATTGCCAAAGATAAAACCCAAAAAGAACTCGAAATATTAGCTGCTTTTTTTACACAATTAGGTGATACTTTAGCTAGCATTTCTGTTCTTAATGACCCAGAAAATTAAACTAATATAAAAAAATTATAAATATTTTTATCGTTCGACATCTTTCGACAGACATTGCATTTCTTATCTGATATCATCTCTTTTACACCAAAGAAAAGGAGATGATTTAAATGTACATAGGTACTGTCACTATTTCTGTTTTTAAAGATGAGAAAAACGATGTTAATTTTAAAATTAATATTGATAATGACGATGTACTACCTGTTTCATATGTTATCGAGGACACTTTAAAATTATATTAATTATTTCGGCTAACTTTTGTTAGTCATTTTTATTTGTAGTCCCTTGCTAGAATACAATCAAAAATCTTTTTTTCGCTTTTCTATTGACAAAAAAAGGATATGCTATTATAATAATATCTGTTACAGCAAATGGCGAAGTAGCTCAGTTGGCTAGAGCATTCGGTTCATACCCGAAGGGTCATGTGTTCGAATCACATCTTCGCTACCAAAAATCCAGATAAAATCTGGATTTTTTTATTATATAAGAAAAGTGGCTTCGACACATGTACAGATTGCTTTGCAATCGCACGGACATATGTAACTTAACCTTGTTATTTACGTAAAAACCGACGATCTTTTACGTATATACTAAAACAATTAGCAACAAAAAAACACATTAGAAATATTTCTAATGTGTTTTTTAGTTATATTTAATTTATCTTGCTCCTCTTGTTCTAGCAGAACCTTTGTCTTGCTCTTTATCTTCTACTTTTTCTTGACTATTCTTTACTTTTTCTTTATGTGCTTTTACTGCTTCTATTGTATCTACTTTTCTTTTATATGAAGCTAATCCATCAAATTTTTTGGTTTTTCCTGCTGTAACATAAAAATAATCTGTCTTCTCTTTTAAAGTAGTTGCTTCTACTTCAGCTACTCCAGCTTTTTCATCTGGTGTTACAACTTCTTCTTGTATTTCGTCTTCGTCTGTGCTTCCTAATGTTCTGAAGAAATCTGCCATACTACCAAAAACAGTTTCTTTTATAATTCCAAATATATTTCTTTTATTACTAATAACTTTACTTTTCATAATTAATTATCTTAGCTATACTAAGATTTTCACCTCTCTTTTTATTTTATCTCCATAGATATATATATTATAGCAAAAAAACGCCCTAAAGTCAATCTTTTAAAGGCGTTTACATAATTTTCTATTGCTATATTTTTCCCTTTTATATGTTTTAGCTCATATAATCTTTTAATTTTTTACTTCTACTTGGATGTCTTAGTTTTCTTAAGGCTTTTGCCTCTATTTGTCTAATTCTTTCACGAGTTACCTTAAATTCTTTTCCGACTTCTTCCAAAGTACGAGCTTTTCCATCTTCCAAACCAAATCTTAGTTTTAATACTTTAGCTTCTCTAGGTGTTAATGTACTCATAACTTCTTCTAATTGCTCTTTTAGTAATGTATATGCTGCAGAATCTTGTGGTTCTGGAGAATCTTCGTCTTTTATAAAATCACCTAAGTGGCTATCATCTTCTTCACCAATTGGTGTTTCTAAAGAAACTGGGTCTTGAGCAATCTTTTGAATTTCCATAACCTTTTCAACTGGCATTTCCATTTCTTCTGCAATTTCTTCTTGCGTTGGTTCTCTACCTAATTGTTGTAATAAATGTCTAGAGGTACGAATTAATTTATTAATTGTTTCTACCATGTGTACTGGAATTCTTATAGTTCTAGCTTGATCTGCTATTGCTCTTGTAATAGCTTGTCTTATCCACCATGTTGCATAAGTACTAAATTTAAATCCTTTAGTATAATCAAACTTCTCAACAGCCTTTATAAGTCCCATGTTACCTTCCTGTATTAAATCTAAAAATAGCATTCCTCTTCCAACATATTTTTTAGCAATACTTACAACTAATCTTAAGTTTGATTCTGCTAATTTTTGTTTAGCCTCTTCGTCTCCCTCTAAAACTTTTTTTGCTAAATCTAATTCTTCTTCATATGTAAGAAGTGGTATCTTACCTATTTCTCTTAAATACATTCTAACAGGGTCATCAATATTACTACTCTCGTAACCTGCAACATCAATTTCATCTAATTTTAAATCTTCTACTTCTTGTAAATCCTCTTCATCAGGACCTTCTTCATCTAAATCGTCATCTTTACCAATATCAACACCCATTTTTTCCAAAGCATCAAATACTCTTTCCATTTGTTCTGTTGATAAATCGTCTAACTCAGCAGCTAAATCCCCATAAGTTATTTTTTTATTCTTCTTTGCAAAATCTAATATTCTTTTTACTTTTTTTTCTGTTTCTGCTCTTTCAATTTCTTGAGCATCATTTTTTTCTGTTATTTCTTCTTGTCCTTCTATCTTTTTCATTATAACCTCCTAGTTATTTCGCAAGTTTAATAATTATGTCATTTAATTCTCTCTCAAGTGCTAACTTACTTTCATTATCAAGTTCAGAATCCTCTAAAGATTTTAATATTTCATCTCGTTTTTCTTTTAAATTTTCTCTTTCATATGTATTTAAAATATCATCAATTCCTTTGTCTATATCTGTAATACCATAATCTTTTGCCATAATCTCTGTTATGTGATTTATAATATCTTCATCTTCAAATAAACTTAAAACATCATATATCTCTGTTATACCCTTTTCATATTCTGCATAAACTCTTTCTAAAATTTTTTTATTTTTTTCATACTTAAAATCTTCAGGCTTTATCTTATTTTTTATTTTAGAATATACATTTGCATTAGACATAAGCAACATTGCAATTATTGTATTTTCTCTTTTTAATCTTGCCTCACTAATTTTAGTATCTTCTTTTTTTACTATGTTATACTGAGTATTTCTTTTTTCTAGAATTTTAGAACTAGCATTTTTAGGATATAATATTTTTTTAATTTCCGAATATAATGCTTCTTTTGAAATATCATAATCTTTTGAAATTTTTTCTATATATATTTCTTGTTCCATACTGTTTTCGACTCTTGCTAATATTTTTGCAACTTCATTTAAGAATTTTATTTTGTCTGCAGTATTGTCAAGATTTAATGTTCTTTTTAAAACTCTAACTTTAAACTCTACTAAAGATATTGCATCATCAATACATTTTTTTAGTCTTTCTGGCCCATATTTTGTAACATATTCATCTGGGTCTTTTGCTCCAGAAATTTGTAAAACTCGAACATCACAACCTAAATTTCTTAATATATCTAGTCCTCTTACTATAGCTTCTTGCCCAGCACCATCAGCATCATAACCTAATATAATTTGCTCCGAACTTCGTCTTAAGAGCCTTCCTTGTGCCTCTGTCATAGCTGTACCTAAAGAAGCTACTACATTTGTTATACCTCTTTGATGTAATGATATAACATCCATATATCCTTCTACTATTAAGATTTTTTTTGTATCATGTTTTTTTGCATTATATAGACCAAATAAATGTCTACCTTTACTATACACTAAATTTTCTGGTGAATTTATATACTTAGGTTTAGAATCATCTAAAACTCTACCACCAAAAGCTATAATTCTTCCCCTTACATCTTGTATAGGAAACATTAATCTGTGCCTAAATCTGTCTATAAATTGGCCTCGGTCATTCCTGTTTACCAAATCTGAAGCTAAGATTGCTTCATCAGAAAATCCTTTGCTCTTTAAAAAATTATATAATTCATTAAAATTGCCTGAATAACCAATTAAAAATTCTTTTAATGTTGCATTATTTAATTTTCTTTTTTTAACATATTCTTGAGCAGCTTTAGCTGTTGGCTTGTACAAATTTTCATGATAAAAATAGGCCGCGTTTTTATTTATTTGATATATTTTGTCTTTTAATTCTTGAGTTTTATTATCGCCAATACTTTCTAATTTTGGTAATGTTATATTTGCTCGCTCTGCAAGTAATTCTATACTTTCTCTAAAATTAATTCCTTCTATTTTACTTATAAAGTGAATTACATTGCCTCCGACACCACAACCAAAACAATGAAATATTTGCTTATCTGGAGAAACTGCAAAAGAAGGTGATTTCTCGTTGTGAAATGGACATAATCCAAAATAATTTCTTCCACTTCTTTTTAAATGTACATATTGTGATACAACGTCTACAATATCATTATTGTTTTTTATTTCATCTATAAGTTCATCACTATATCGTATCATTTTCCTACCTTTCTTTTACAAAGAACTTTGCTATCTACTTTTTCCTTATTTTGTAAATGTTTTTTTCGTTTTTTGGCATTATGGCGCAAAATTCCCCTATAAATTAATATTCGACAACTTAACAATAAATCCTTCTTTTATGTATACAAAACTATATTTTTAGAAGGAAATTTTTGCAAAAAATTAACTCCTGTCAAATTTAAATTGGCTTCGCCTAATTTTTACAAGAGTTATCTTTTGATTAAAATATAATTGGTGTGTTTACATTTATCATCTAAATACACCAATTACATTTTTCATTGTTGCTATACAGACAATAAAAGAAAGAAATTAAAATTTCTTTCTCCTAAGTATTAATCATTAGATGCTTTTTTATTTATATCATCTGAATTAAATGGTATGAATTTGCTTACAATGTCGCTGCTTATATCTGATGCAGAAATATTTGAGTCTACTTTATATTCTTCATATGATGTTGAAATTTTACTATCAACCATTTGCTCTATTTCGTCTTGTGTAGCATGTTCTGTTAAAACAAGTTCACTTACTAAAATTTGTTTTGCGTTATTTAGCATTTTCTTTTCGCCTGTAGATAAACCTTTTTCTTTTTGTTTAAAACTTAAGTTTCTAACAACGTCTGCAACTTTATATATGTCTCCACTTTTCATTTTATCCATATTATCTCTATAACGCTTGTTCCAGTTCATAGACATTTCTGTTTCGTCTGACTCTAAAACTCTGAAGACTTTTTCGGCACTGCTTTTATCTATAATGCTTCTTACCCCTATTTCTTCAGCTTTAGCTGTTGGCACCATTACTTTAACTTCACCTGGCATCTTTAGTATATAGTACGCTTGCTTCTCCCCTAAGATATCCTTTTCTTCTATTGCATCTATTACTCCTGCCCCGTGCATAGGGTAAACAATTTTATCGCCTACATTAAACATGCAAGTCACTCCTTTCAATGTCTATTCAATTATCAACACTCTTATTATACTACAAAAATTACCAAAAGTCAAAACTTTTGGTAATGGTTTTTTAGCTTTAAAATTGCTGAACCCGTTAGTAATTCTGCATTTTAAGGCTTATATATTTTTTATTGTCTTTTTGGATTATCTACTGCATATTCGAATTCCTATTTCTTATCTGTAGAACCAAATCCTCCTACTCTTGTTCCTTCTGCTGCATCATCATCTGTTGTTAAGAATTTTTGGAATATAACTTGCCCAATTACATCTCCTTTTTTTACCTCGATATCATGGTCTTGGAAATTAAAATATTGGAAATAAAAATGTCCATCATTAGATTCATTTCCATAATAATCTGCATCTATTATACCTATACTATTTGCCATTACAAATCCTTTTTTAGGTCCGCTACTTCTGTTGGCTAACATATACCATTCATCATCTTGGCAATATGCTTTTAATCCTGTTGGAATTAAAGTTGGTTTTATTCCTGGTTTATATGCTGGTATAACAACATCTTCTGCTGCTTCTACATCATATGCTGCTGCATGTTTAGTCTTTCTTACTGGAATATGTATATCTTTATCTTCCCATCCTTTTGCTATTTCAAATCCTCTTAATCTTTTTGCCATATTAATCTCTCCTTTATTATTCCTTTACTTTTCATATTTTATATTAATATTTTTATTTGTCAATACTCTAATTTCTTGCATATTATAAAGTAATAAATTATGTTTACTGGTGGTGAATTACTATGAATTTTTGCTCATTAGATACCGTAAAAATAGGCAAAACCTCTAAAATTATAGATATAAATTGTAATCAGGCTATAAAAAGAAGATTGTTTGATTTAGGAATTATAGAAAATTCAAATATTACACCTGTATTTAGAAGTCCTTTTAAAGATCCTACCGCGTACTTAATAAGGGGAACTATAATTGCACTCAGAAGCGAAGATACACGAAAAATCATTGTCTCTATATAAATATAGTAACCCTCTATATAAACTCTTCATATTATTAAATACAGAGGTGATTTTATGTCTTCTTATAAAGTTGCTCTTGTTGGGAATCCCAATGTTGGCAAATCCACAATTTTTAATAGTTTAACTGGAATGAAACAACATACTGGTAATTGGACCGGAAAAACAGTTGGCAATTGCGAAGGGCATTATAAATTTAATAGTGATAATTTTACTATTGTTGATATTCCCGGAACCTATTCTTTAATGTCTAATTCTGAGGAAGAAGAAATCGCTAGAAATTTTATTTGTTTCGAAAAGCTTGATGCTATAGTAATTGTTATTGATGCAACCTCTTTAGAACGAAATCTGAACTTAGTGTTTCAAATAATGGAAATTAGTTCTAACATAATAGTTTGTGTAAACTTATTAGATGAGGCAAAGAAAAAAGGAATAAATATAGATTTAAAAAAATTAGCTATTCTATTAGGTGTACCAGTAGTAGGTACAATTGGAAAAAAGAAAAAAACATTAGTTAATCTAAAAAACGAGATTACTAATGTTTGCTCTGGCAAAATTTCTCCTACACCTAAGATTATAAAATATATTCCAATCATAGAAGATAGCATAGCTTTACTTTCTTCTGAGATAGATGTTCAATTTCC
This sequence comes from uncultured Clostridium sp., assembly GCA_900553015.1. GTDB lineage: Bacteria > Bacillota > Clostridia > TANB77 > CAG-508 > Merdicola. The sequence goes on from USBY01000013.1 coordinate 10,765, forward strand.
TCTTTCTAGATGGATTTCGTTAAAATTAATATGTAATAATGAAAGATTGCTTGCCTCAATTTCTAATAATTTTCAAGTTAATTTAAATACAACTAATATAAATGCAAAATTGGATGAGATTGGCTGTTTACTTGCACGAAATGATATAACTGCTTCTAATATAGAAAATTCTTTATTAACTAGTATTCTAAAACAATGCGAAAATATTACTAATGCTGTTTGTACATATAAAGAAGTTAATTATACAAAACGAACAATAAAAATAGATAAAATATTAACTTCCAAGAAATTCGGAATTCCAATAATGCTGCTTTTTCTGTGTTTATTATTTTGGATTACAATAGTTGGTGCAAATTATCCTTCCCAACTTTTATCAGATTTTTTTACTAGTTTAAAAGATAAAATCTTAGTTTTCTTTGAGTACCTACATTCTCCTAGCTGGCTTACCAGTTTACTTGTAAACGGAGTATATCAAACTGTTACATGGGTTATCTCTGTTATGCTTCCACCTATGGCAATATTCTTCCCTCTATTTACTATTCTGGAAGATTTAGGATTTTTACCTAGAATTGCTTTTAATTTGGATAGGTGTTTTAAATGTGCATGTACTTCTGGTAAGCAGGCACTTACCATGTGCATGGGAGTGACAGTTTGGTAAATTTACCATTTCTTTTTACAATTAAATAATTCTGAAATATATCCTATTAAACAATAAGGAGCCAAAATAACTGCATATAATAAAACATAAACTATAAAAGCTAATACACTTCTTTTTTCTAATTTACAATCAATTTCTTTTAACATATTTTTTCTTCTAATTTCTATTAATAGGCAAAGTAGTAGTCCAAATGGAATTACCAGTAATGATATCCATCCAATTAATAGAGGATTTCCTAACAGTAATAATATTAAACCTAATATTACAAAGATAAGAAGAGCCAAATCTGTAAATGGGAAAAATAAATTTAATGACATTAAGAATTTAGGTTTTAACTTAAGTTTCTTTGATCTAAAGACTTTAACTTTCTTAAATGCTTCAATCATACCTCTAGCCCATCTTTTTCTTTGTTTTCCTAACTCTTTGAATTTTTCTGGGACTTCTGTAAATGCAATTGCATTTTTAGCAAAATTTGTTTCATATCCTTCACTTAATGCTTGCCAAGTTAATACAATATCTTCCCCAACACTGTTCTGCCATCCGCCTATTTCTTTTAACATTTTAGTTTTATATGCACTAAATGCACCTTGTGCAACTAGTGTTGAATTATAGTTACCTTGAATAAATTTTACTCCAAATATTCCTAAAGTATAGTCCCATTCCTGCAGTTTAGTAATAAAACTTTTCTTGCTATTTTTAACAAATAAGCAACCTGCTGTAGCTACTGTATTTTTATTAGAATTTATTAATTTATTCATAATGTTTCTTATAGCTAATGGGTGTAAAACTGTATCACTGTCTACAGTTATTGTATATTTAGTACATACTTCTTCTAAGCCCTTATTAAGAGCTTCTGCTTTTCCTTTGTGTTCTGCCTCTATAATAGAAATATTATCTGGTAAATCCATAGCTTTTAATAGTTTTAAAGTGTTATCTGTTGAACCATCATCAATAATTTTTACATATATTTTTCCAGAATATTTTTGTTCTTTTATAGAAACTAACGTATCTTTTATTGTTCTTTCTGCGTTATAAACCGGAATTAAAATAGTAACATCTTCATCTTTGCACCATAATTTCTTTTCTTTCTTCTTAAATAACAAACTTACAAAATTAAAAACATAATTAAATCCAGGAATTATTGCTACAAATACTACTAAATAAATTGCTAAGAAATATCCAAAATAACATGCTATATCATTAATCCAATTAATATTTATACATATTGAACAAATAAGATATAAAAATGCACATATAAATGATGTTAAAAACATTCTTATCACCTCATATTATCATATGAGAATTGTCCAAATATGGTGAATTGTGTCAAAAGCTGTCCAAAAATAATACAATAAATTGAGGTGATTATATTGAAAACAAAAAAAATAATTATATTACTACTATGTGCTGTATTGATTATAGGTATAGTAATATATGCTGTTAATCAACACAGCAGTAAAAAAAGAAACGATGTTGCTATTCCAGTATTGCTTTATCATAATTTTGTAACTACAGTTCCCGATTCTGATCCAGATAATTTTAATTATATAAATACACCTGAAAGTTTTGAAGAAAATATTAAAACACTTTTAGATAATGGATATAGCATAATTTCTTTTAAAGATTTAAATGATGCCTATTCTGGGAAAAGCACCCTTCCTAATAAACCAATAATTATTACTTTTGATGATGGATATTACAGTAATTATGAGCATATCTATCCAATTTTGAAAAAATATAATGTAAAAGCTTCTATTTTTATCGTAACTAGCAAAATAGAAAAAGAACTTGATGGTATTAAATATTTAAGTTGGGATAATTGCCTAGAAATGCAAAATAGCGGTCTTGTAGAAATATTTAGTCATAGTACAAATCATATTTTTTATGATAAATTTCCTGCAAGAAGAGTTCGTGATGATGTAAAAGAATCATATGAAGAAATAGAAAAGCATCTTGGAAAACAGCCTCTAAAGGTATTTGCATATCCTTATGGTGCATATACTAAAGAAACTGTAAAAGCTTTAAAAAATAATGGTATTGATTACCAAGTTTATGATATTGGAATTAATAATTTTAAAGATTTAGATAAAAGCTTTATTAAAAGAATTAATATTCCTTGTGAAATGACAGGGAAAGAAATTATCGAAATCGGGATTTAGAAACGTTCGGGATTTTAGGAACGTCCCCAAATCCCGGAGCATCACGAAAGCCAGCCCCCGAGAAAGGTCAAAAATCCCAAATTATGATTCCTATTTTTGCTATTTTTACCAATATATTCTTGTTGAAAGCCTTGATACTAGCATGTTACAATTAAACTGTGATTAAAATTTTTGATTTTACCCTAACAATTTTTTGTAAAGGAGTTTGATAAAAAAATGAAAAAGAAAATTTCACTTTTAATTATTATAACTCTGATTTTGCAATTAGTATTAAATGCATTTAATAACATAGCTTATGCTACATCAACAAATAAAACAACAGACGAAAAAAGAAATTCAGAAAGTTATTGGAGTAAAACAAATGCTCCTGTATTTTATGGAACTACAAAAATAACGATAAAACAAGGTATTATTGATGAATTTAATGTATTAGATTCCAGATTTAGAATATTTGCAAAAGACTTTGAAGATGGAGATTTAACTCCTAAAATAAAACATTCTGGACAAGTTAATGTAAACGAAGTAAATAATTATGAAATTACTTATACAGTAACTGATTCTCATAATAATACAACGTCTCTAGTGGTTCCTGTAATTGTAACAGATGATGAAAATGCAAAAATCACAGTAGAAAGGACTTTATATACCACACCTTCTGTATGGAATATGGATTTAGCAGAATTTTCAAGATGTAATTATGGTGATAGGCAAATTTTTGGAGTATTCCTTGCTGAAAATCAAAGTATAAATGCACGTATTTTATCAGCAGAAACAAGTTTAAGAATCGATTTTATGAACAATGACTCACATACAGAAAGCTCAACAACTCTTCCTACAACAGGAGAATGGATTACACTTCAAAACATTAAAGATAATATTGGATATGACGCTGTTCCTTTAGTAAGAACTCCAGTTTTATCCAAAGCTAATACATTAATTAATAAAACTTACAAAGTAGAATTAGAATATGATGAAACAATTGCTCCTCTAGACTATTATCATTATCTAGATAATGAAGATACTTTTAGACATGAATGGACAGCAAGTCAAAATAGCTATGCTGTAGTTGAAAGTGAAACTTTGTTATTAGTTGTACCTTTCACAGATATGAAATATATGTCAAACTACTATGCTAATGGTTTTAGCTCTATAGATAAGTTTTTAGAATATTACCAAAAAGTTGTAGAAAAAATGGATGAATATATAGGTTTAGATTTTAATCCTATAAAAATAACTGACCAAAATGTTAGGACAAAATATGTTATAAAAGCTAATGTTCATGGTATTGGAGCAGCTTATTATGCAGGTGACCATGTAGGAGTTAATAATGCAAGTATGGGATCATTTTTCGAAATGAACTGGGGTGGATTACACGAACTTGCGCATGGTTACCAAGGAACACTTGGAAAAGGTGAAATGCAATTAGGTGAAGTTGCTAATAATATTTTAGGATATTATATTCAAATAGATAAAAGTATTTATTTTCATCCAGGGAATTGGCTTGGCGAATTACCTGTAATTGAAGAAAGCAGAAATGCCGAAAGACTTGCTGGTAAAACATTTTTAGAAATTGATGAGCCAAGTAGATTGTACGTAATTATTAATTTACTTGATTCTTTTGAAGGTGGAACAACATATGCCAAAATGTTCTCCTGGTATCGTGAACAACTAAATCTTGGTAGAACAATGACAAATCAAGATGCTTATGTAGAAGCCATTGCAGATATCTATAATGTAAATATTCTTCCTTACATGGATGCATGGGGACTAGATATATCTAATGAAGTAAAGGCTAAAGTCTATGAGTCAAACTACCCTTTAATAAATATCTTAGCAGATATGACAAATCAAGATGGTTTAAATACAATTATGGTTGGTGAAGGAATTAACAAAAAATATTCACTGCTAAGTAATGATGTTTTCCAAAAATATGGTATTACTTCAACTGCTTCATTAACTATTGATATTGATGATATCTCTGTATTAAATGGAAAAATAGTTTTATTAAAAGATGGAGAAAACATCATTAACTCATATAACATTACTGACTTTACTTTAGAATTAACAGATATTCCACTTGGAGCATATTATTTGCAAATGCCTATACTTAATGGCTATTCCCAAGAACATACTTATATCCAAATAAAGCAGGATGGTTTAAATACTTACACTTATACTTATGAAAATCTTAAAGAAACAACATATGATAATTATTTAAAAATACAAGTATTAGGATACAATTTTGATACAATCGCATATCAATTAGCTTTTAAAGATAATTACAACAAAGTAGAAATTTCATATCCTAATCAATCTAAAATGAGTGGCAATGAAGCAGTAACAATATATAATTCAGAAGGAAGTGTAGTTTCAAAAGCTACTACCGCTGGTGGGTATTTTGATTTTGATGAAGGAACTCATGAAATCGATTTACAACCAGGATACAAAATAGAAATTACATATCCAGATAAATATGCTACAAAAGTTAGAGCTTACAACACTTTATTAAATCAAATTGTACCAGAATATGGAGCAATTGGTGCCACAACAACATATACAGTAATTGATAATGGATTGATTCGTGAAGATATGAATAATGAAGATGCTGATGAATTAGCATATATTAGTTTAAAAGGTTATTTAACAAAAATTATTGATGATTATGCTGCAACTGTAACAGAAAAAGAACTTACTAATAAGAATATTAATATTTCTGGCAAAGCAACTATTATTAATGCTTATGAACAATTAAGAGATGCTGATAAAGTACCATATACCGAACTAATTAATGCAATTAAGCGTGGTGGTAGTCCAAAAATTTCACTTAATGCTACAGGTTTAGAATTTGAAGTTGGTACAAGTGTAAATCTATATTCATTAATTAAAGCAACAGATAATGAAGATGGACCTATTACAATTAGCAAAAATAACACTACTCTAATAACAGATTTTAATAACAAAGTACCAGATACCTATGATGTAACCTACAAAGTAAAAGATTCTGATAATAATATTAGTAGTTTTACATTAAAAATAAAAATAGTTGATAATTCACCACCGCCTATTACACCTCCAGTTACTCCACCAGAAAATGGTGATAATACAGATCCAGTTATACCACCTACTGACGATGAAGAGAATGGCGAGATTCAGCCTCCGGATGATGAAGATAGTAAGCCTGCTTTACCACCTGAAGATGACGATACTAATACAGATATACCTCCTGATGTCGAAGAAGATGATGAGGGAAATGATACTATTCCTCCAGAAAACGAAGAAACGGAAGATGATGACAGTGATTTATTACCACCTACTGATGAGGATTTACCAGAAAATGATAATTCTGATGTAATTTTACCACCTAACACCGATACTGATGTAGATTTTCCTACTAGTGGTAATGATAAACCTTCTCACAATACTAATACAAGTGATGAAATTATAAAACCACCTATTGAAAATAATGCACAAGTTTCTTTAGTAGATGATATGAAAGAAGAACTAATAGTTGCTACTGCACCGGTATTAACTGATGAAGAAGATATAGTAAATACTAATATTGATGAAGTAGTTGTTCCAGAAGCAGAACCTGAAAGTGAATCGGAAATATCAGAACAAGCTGAGCACAAAGACTCAGATCAAACAGAAAATATAAATACAAATTATCAAAAAGTTATACTTTTAGTTGTACTAATCATTGGCATTATAGGGATTATTACATTTATAATAAAACGTAAGTAAATCGGGATTGGGGGGACGTTCCTCCAAATCCCGTTTTTTTTTTTGGACTATTTCTAGTACTAATTTTTAAATATTAGATTTAACTTATATTCGTTATTGCTATTTTCTTCCACTATAATTTTATCTATTAGCACATCTATGTATTCTTCCACATTAGCTTTAGATATTTCTAATTCTGTTAAAATGTTTTTCTCTATTTCTTTTAGATACTCTTGTATTTTATCCTGTTCTGTTAGTTGGCGTTTTAATTCTTCTTGTATTTGTTTTATATTTCTTGTTAGTTCTATATTCTTTTGTTCTACCTCTTCTTTCGTAAAAACTTTATCTAATGCTAAATCTAATAATCTCTCTTTCTTTTTTATAAGTTTATATTGCTCTTTTTCTAAACTTTTCCTTTGCACTATTTTCTCTTCTCGTGTAAAAGCTTCTTTATACAAATTTAATAAATCTTTGCAAATTTCTTGCTTATTAATTTTGTATTGGTTAAGTTGTTCTGCTAGTTTGTCATATACATCTGCTTCTCTAATATATGCTGGTGAGCACTCTTTCTTGCCTGTTTTATGGAATTTGCTACAATACCAATATATAACATCTGGCTTGTTTTTGTAATGTCTAATTTTTCTTACAAAACTACATTTATGCTTATTACAATAAACTTTACCAGATAGAGGATATTTAGTTTGTGCATTTACTTTTGTTACTTTTCCCCTTTTTAATAATTTGTAATTAGCCTTATCCCATAATTCTTCCGACACAATAGGTGGAACTTTAGAAAAATCTTTGTATGTTATCCACTCTTTTTTATCATAAAAATTGCGTTTCTTTGTGCGATAATCTATTACAGTTGATAACCTCCCTGTATAATAGCCTTTATATTTGGGATTTTGAATAATTTTCTTTAATGTATTTTGATGGAATGGTTTATCATTGTGATTATAAAATCCTTGACTTGCTAAGTTTTCAGATAATTTTTTAAGTCCTATCTTATTATCATTTGCATATATATTAAAAATCTTTTTAATCAAAGTAGCTTCCTCTTCATCTACTACAAGTTTCCCTTTTTCTTTTTTATATCCCCAAATATTGTTAGTTCCTAAAACAGTTCCCTTTTCTACTGCTCTTTTAAATCCAAACTTTGTCCTTTCAGATATTTTGCGAACTTCATCTTGTGCCATACTAGACATAATTGTAAGCCTTAATTCTCCATCACTAGAAGCTGTTATAATATTATCAGATAAAAAATACACGCACACATCATATTCTAATAATTTTCTGGTATATACTAAACTATCAATAGTATCACGTGAAAATCTAGATACTTCTTTAGTTATTAATAAATCAAACCTTTTCTGCTTCCCCTCTTCTATCATTTTCATAAAATTTTCTCTTTTTACTGATGTTGTTCCACTTATTCCTTCATCTATATATCCTTTTATAAAATTCCAGTTTTTGTTTTGCTTAATATACTCTTCAAAAAATGTTATTTGATTTTCTAATGAATTAATTTGCTCTTCTTTTTCTGTTGATACTCTTGCATAAAATGAAACGTTTAATGGTAAATCAAAAATTGTTTTTCCCTGTGAAAAGGCTTGTTTCATTTCGAATATAGTCAAATGAATTACACTCCTTTCCGTTTTTTAATGAAAAAACTAATTGTCTTTTTTATATAGTAATTTATTAAGTTTACTTGCTGCCTTTTCATACATACTTTTATCAATTATTTTTTTCTTGTATAATAATTTATTTACAGTCTGTTCTATTTCAATATTCACATATTTCTCATTCATAAATCTTCCTCTTAAAATATGTATTAAAAAAAGAGTTGTACTATTACTATAAATTTAAAATAATATTAATTTATGAATATGTCTAAAACTATTATTAATATTTATTAGCAAATATTAATCTTTTGCTTGATTTTAACTAATAAATTCAGTATAATAACCAATAAGATGAGCAAAGCAGAATGTGACGTGTCGCATACCCACAAAAGAAAGGGGGCGACGCTTATGTTATTAGAACAAGTTTATTTACTATTTATATACATACTTTTTTTTGAACTTGTAATAGTAACTGTTATCACTGTTGCCTTATTAGTAATATTGTTTATTACTATAAGAAGAACATATAACAGAAAACACATCTCTGCTGGTCATTAGAGATGCGTTTTTTATAAAAAATATATCTTATTAATGGCACGCCACATTTTGTGGTCGCTCATCTTCTATAAATATTATACTTAAAGACCATAAAAAAGTCAAATATTCTTATAAATATTAATTTATAAATTAATTTCTTTTTGCATTAATATTATATTTTACCTTACTGTCACTCCCATGTGCATGGGATTTGGTTGTAACGCTGCAGCAGTTGTTGGAACAAGAATAATAAATTCTCCAAGAGAAAAATTAATTGCAATACTAACAAATTGTTTTGTACCTTGTAACGGAAGATTTCCATTTTTAATTACTGTTGCTACAATATTTATTTCAGGTTCTATAGCAGGTATATTTTCCGGATTAGTTGCAGCAGTAGTAGTTATGCTAGTAGTTTTATTAGGAATTTTGTTAACATTATTAGTCTCAAAAATACTCTCTAAAACTATATTAAAAGGGCTTCCATCATCTTTCACTTTAGAGCTACCACCATATAGGACTCCACAAATTGGCAAAATATTGATTCGTTCCTTATTTGATAGAACTCTATTTGTATTAGGTAAAGCTATTTCAATAGCAGCACCTGCCGGAATTGTAATATGGTTATTTTCTAATATCAATATTGGTGAAGTATCCATATTAGATTTCATTGCAACTACTTTAAATCCATTTGCAAAAATAATCGGTTTAGATGGCTATATTTTAACAGGATTTATCTTAGGAATTCCTGCAAACGAGATTGTACTTCCTATAATTTTAATGGGATATTTAAAAAACAAAGAATTAATAGATATCGAAAATGTTGCTGTAATTGGAAATATTTTAACAGCAAATGGATGGACTTTACTTACTGCTATTAATGTAATGATATTTACATTATTGCATTTTCCTTGTGGTACTACTTTACTTACAATAAAAAAAGAAACAAAAAGTATAAAATGGACTATTGTTTCTTTCCTTCTTCCTACCTTGTGTGGAATTATAGTATGTTTTATAACCACACAAACATATAATCTAATTAATTTACTAATTTAATGATTTCGGGATCTAGGGACGGTCCTATAATCCCGAAAAGGGAAAAAAGGAACGTCCCCAAATCCCGAAAAAATTAACAATATTTATCTTAAATTTTTATTGATATATCTTATAGCGCAGTTTTTTCGACATTTTATATGCTATTTCTTTCCTTGACTTGTCTAATTTTTTGATATATTATATAGTAACAAGTTAAATAACGGGAGGTATATTATGGAATTAAAAGGATCAAAAACAGAAGCAAATTTAAAAGCTGCTTTTGCAGGAGAATCAGAAGCAAGAAATAAATATACATATTTTGCAAGCGTAGCAAAAAAAGAAGGATATGAACAAATAGCAGCACTATTTTTAGAAACTGCAGAAAATGAAAAAGAACATGCAAAAATTCACTTTAAATACTTAAATGGTATTGGTGATACAATGCAAAACTTAGCAGATGCTGCTGCAGGTGAAAACTATGAATGGACAGATATGTATAAAAGATTCGCAGAAGAAGCAGAAGAAGAAGGATTTAAAGAAATAGCTGCAAAATTCAGAGCTATTGGTGAAGTAGAAAAACATCACGAAGAAAGATATAGAAAATTATTAGAAAATGTAAAAGACGGCGAAGTATTCAAAAAAGGAAGCATCGTTGTTTGGAAATGTAGAAACTGTGGACATATAGTTGTTGGAACAGAAGCTCCAAAAGTTTGTCCAGTTTGCAATCATCCTCAATCATTCTTCGAAGTGAATGCAGAAAATTACTAATACATAAAGCTAAAGGAACGGGTTATATCAACTCGTTCCTTTTTACAATTTTAAACTTTTGCTATTAAATCATATTCTTTAGACTTAACTATAGTACAATTTACAAAATCACCTATAGTTAAGTCTTTTTCATTTTTTATGTATGTAATTCCATCTATATCTGGAACTTGGTAGCTAGTTCTTCCAACATAATATTTTTCGTCAAATGTTATACCTTCTATTAGTACTTTCTCTTCTTTTCCTACTAAATTTAATAAATTGTCTTTAGAAACCTGTTGTTGTAATTTCATTATCTTATTATATCTAGCTTTTTTAGTCATTGGATGAACTTGCTCTTTTAACTTAGCGGCTGGTGTTCCCTCTTCTTTTGAGTATGTAAATGCTCCTAAATTATCAAATTTTGTTTTCTTTACAAACTCATAAAGCTCTTCGAAATCAGCCTGTGTTTCGCCTGGGAAACCAACCATAACTGTTGTTCTAATTTGCACGTTTGGTATATTAGTTCTTATTTTTGTTATAACATCTTCTATATTTTGCTTACTTGTCTTTCTATTCATTCTTTTTAAAACAGGATTTGAAATATGTTGTATTGGAATATCAAAATATTTACAAATTTTACTTTCCTCTTTTACAGCTTTTATTAATTCATCATCAATTCCTTCTGGATACGAATATAAAAATCTAATCCATTCTATTCCATCAATTTTACAAAGTTTTCTTAAAAGTTTAGCAAGCCTTGGTTCGTTATATAAATCCAAACCGTACTTAGTAGTATCTTGCGCTATAACAATTAATTCTTTTATACCCTTTTTAGCTAATAGCTTTGCTTCTTCTATAATATCTTCTTCTGGCCTACTTACAAAAGGACCTCTAATAAAAGGAATTGCACAATAAGTACATCTATTACTGCATCCCTCACCAATTTTTATATATGCAAAATTATCACCTGTTGAAACTTCTCTTCCCAAAAATTCTTCTTTACTAGCTAATGGAAGTGGCTCTTTCGGATAACTTTTAATTTCTCCATATTTTTTATTATCTTCTACTTTATTATTTATTAATTCCTCAATAGCAGTGTAAAACTTATCATATTTATCTAATCTAATCCACAAATCAACCTCTGGCAAAGCTTTTTTTAAATCATCAGTATATCTTTGAACTAAACAACCCATAGCAATTAGATATTTACATTTTTTCTTTTTATATTCTGCCATCTCTAGAATTGTATTTATAGCTTCTTCTTTCGCAGGATCTATAAATCCACAAGTATTTACAATTATCATTTCTGCATCTTCTGGATTATTTACAATCTCCATTCCGTGTTCTTTTAATATTCCTATTGCAATTTCAGTATCTATCAAATTCTTAGAACAACCTAATGATACAAAACCTACTTTCATCATTTCTCCCTTCTGTTAACTTTTGAACTTTAGGGACGGAGCTTAAAGTTCAAAAATTATGTTTACTATTAATTTCTACTCTTTACCATACATTTGCTTTCGTGTAAGTTCTAATAAATTTAATTTTGAAAATCCCTCTACTTGCACTTTAGCTCTGTCTTTTCTAGTTTCTTCTACAAAACAATTTAATAACTTATTCTTGCTTATATCTTCTTGCATATCTATAAAATCTATTATAATTATTCCACCAATATCACGTAATCTTAGTTGCTTTGCAATTTCTTTTGCAGCTTCTGTATTCACTTTTAATACTGTATCTTCCAAATTATCTTTACCTACACATTTTCCAGAATTAACATCTATAGCTGTTAATGCCTCTGTCTTATCTATTACTATATATCCTCCGCATCTTAACCATACTTTGTTATTTTCTAAATCTTGTAATTCTTTCTGCATAGTATATTTTTCGAATACATTCTCTTCAAAATCGACTTTTACATCATTCTCTAAATTATATACTTTTAGAAAAATCTCTATTTCTTTATTAAATGCTTCATTATTAGTTATAATTCTATTCATCTTACCATCTGCTGTTCCTAGAATTAAAGACTTAATAATATCATTATTTTCTTCTATTAAACATGGCAAATCACTTTCGTTTTCTAACATATCTTTTTGTATATTGTTCCACCTATTTACTAACCTTTGTATGTCTTGGCTGATTTCTTCTTCTGTTGCAGAAATACAACTTGTTCTTATAATCGCTCCAAAACCAGTAGGAATATATTTTTCTACTAATTCTTTTAGCCTTTGTTTTTGTGCTTCACCTTCTATTTTTCTAGAAATAGTTATAAAATTAGTTTTTGGCATTAAAACAATTTGTCTTCCTGTTAATTTTATATTAGCTGTTAATTTAGCTCCTTTTTGTTTTATTGGATTTTTTTGAACTTGTACTAATATTTTTTTATTTAATTTAATTTCTTCATTGATTTTGTACAAATCTTCAAAATGTATAAAGGCATTTTTTTCTTCACCAATATCAACAAAGGCTGCTTTTATTCCTGGAACTATATTTTTTATAATACCAATATATATATTTCCTTCTATGTTGTCTTGATTCTTAATAATATATCTTTCTACTATATTGTAATCTTCTATTAAAGTCGCAACTTTTTCATTGGTATCAACTTTTATTCTTATTTCTTGCATTTTTTCCCTTTCTTAATAATAATAGTTTAGGCAAATTTAATTATACATATTCATTGTTTTATCTATTCCATAAGTTATAATATCACATACTGCATCTGCTGCTTTTTTAGTTGATTCATTTAATATGTCACGCTCTTCACCTTGTAGTTTTTGAAGTACATACCCTATCATCATTTCCTTAAACATTGGTTTTCCAATTCCAACTCTAATTCGTGGAAATTCTTCTGTTTGTAGCTCTTCTACAACAGATTTCATTCCATTGTGTGTACCTGGTCCACCCTTTTTTCTAATTTTAATTTTGCCAATATCTACATCTATATCATCATATATAACTATTATATTTTCTGATGGAATTTTATAAAAATCTTTGTATTTTATAATAGCCTCTCCACTTAAGTTCATATATGTTTGAGGTTTTAATAAAATTACTTTTTCATTATTTATCATTCCATCACCATATAAAGCTTTAAATTTCTCTTTAGTAACATTTATATTAAGTTTTTGGCTTAAATGGTTTATTGTATCAAACCCCATATTATGCCTTGTGTTTGAATATTCCCCTTCTGGATTTCCCAATCCTACAATTAAATACATTTTATCCTCCTATAGTGTTTTAGGGACGGTGCTAAAATCCCTGTTTTTAATAACTATTGCATAAATATAAAATAGAGGGAAAAAAGGAACGTCCCCAAATCCCGACTATTTTATTAATGTCTTTTATATGTATCTTTATTGATTCTTTCTGAACTTATTACTTGTCCATTTTGTCTTACTGTTTTATATGTTTCTGATTTTATACTTGTAGCTGTAGTTTCGGTAACTCTTGATGTAATCTCTACATCGTAATCTGGATTTTCTTTTAATCCATAAATCTCACATTTTGCTACTCCACCACTTACAGTACATAAAATTTTTACTGGATAGTTTCTTGTGTTTTTAAACTTAAAATCTATTGAACCATATACAACTGTAGCATCTCTACCTGCTTTTGCATATGATGGTACAAATTGATGGTTTCTTCTTTCTACTATTTCTAAGTTTGAATATAACACAGCGTTGTATAATGTTGTAGATATTTGGCAGATTCCTCCACCAAGACCATCAACGACCTCACCATTCTGATACATAGCTGCTTCTTTATATCCTGCAGCTATAGTTCTCTCTCCAACAACAGTATTATATGAAAATGTTTCACCTGGCATTAATACTGTTCCATTTATTTTTTCTGCTGCTAGTCTTAAGTTTGTTGTTCTGTCTGTATCTCTTGCATTATAATTCGTAGAAAATTTTGCAAGTAAATCTGGAAAAGCTTCTGTTCCAATCATATTTGTTGTAACACTTGGTGCAGTATATTTTAATGGAATTTCATATTCATCTTTAACTTCATTTAACATATCTTTTGCTTCGTCAACAGATATATTAAAATCTACACCATTTTCATGTGGATATACCACATATGGATTTGTTGTATAATAAGCATTAACAGGTTCTTTGTATATCTCATTATGAATTTTATCTATATCTATTGCATCAGGGTCTTTCGCAACTGTTACAAGTTCTATTTTGCTACTTGCATATGTTAAATCCTGAATTTTGTTTTTTATATTTTCTATAGATGGTGTTACATCTACTATATTACCAGATTTTCCTCTAGTAATAATTAATTTATTTCCTTCTACATAATAACTACTTTGTACAACAGTATCTGGCAATTTTGTTGATATATCATTAAGAATAGAAGTACATTGTTCTGTATTTACTGTAACGTTAAGTTCTAAATCACTAACAGCAACCAAATTTTTTATTATTGTACCCATATTCTTAAAAATATTGCTATCTCTTCCAATGTTATATGCTCTATTTACTGCTTCTTTAATATTTAGGTTTGCCCCTAAATCGTCTAAGTTTAATTGAGTTTCGTATTCACCATGAACTACTGTTAAATTGTTTGGCAATACATTATTAAACTCGTTAGTTACTTTTTCTATTGCTTGCTCCTTTGTTAAGCCAGCTACTTCAACACCTTTTATATAAATACCTGTTATAATTTTATCACTTGAAGATATATATAGTGTTATCCCTAAAAATAAAATAAAAAAGATTACTATGAAACTTATAAAAACTATTCCTAAAACTGTTCCTACTTTTAAATTTTCTTTATTTTCTACTATTTTTAAATCTGTTGTTTCCAATTTTTTCTCCTTTGATAATATATAAAATGCACATATATTATACTATATTTCGACTATATATACAATTATAATTTGTACTTTTTAAAGTACAAAAAAGGAGTAGTTTTTACTACCCCCCTTAATTTTTTTAGTCATCATCTGTTCCAAATAACTCGTCAAATTTTGCTTCCAACGCTTTTTCCAAATCTATATTATTTACTTCTTCGTCATTATCCTCTAATGGGATTTCCATTGGCTTAGACTTTGGTTTTGTAAAATCTGAAGTATTTGTATTTTGAGCTCCTCCACCATTTGTACTACCTGTTGACACATTAGCAGTTTCCTTATTAGGAGTGCTTGGTTCATCATCAGCAAACAAGTCGTCTAAAGATTCTACTTTTAAATCCTGAGCTTTTGTTTCTGAACTTGCTGAATACGGATTTGCTGGGTTAAATATTCTCCATTCTCCTCTTTCGCCTACTTCTGCATCATTATGGCTTATTTCTAATCTAGCCATTTCCCTACCCATTGGTTTTCTGAAGTAGTAGAATTTATTCGCTTTGATTGGCCTTACACCTTTAACAAATATGATACACATATCATTGTCAAATCTTCTTAACTCATCTGGTGTAAGTAATGCTCTACCCATTATTTGGTCAGAATCACTTGAACCAGATTTCCAACCGCCTTTATCACGGTTTGTTGAATGGCTATCCCTTGAAATTGTTTTTTCTCCTAACGCTTTAGAGAAATATTCCAATGTTTTTGTAGAGTTACTTCCTAAGAATACGTGTGTATCACAGTTACCAATTATAGTTTCATATGACTTTTCATAAACAGCCTCTAATTGGTCTAAGTTTTGTAAGATAACACTAAATGAAATTCCTCTACTTCTTGATGTAGATATCTTTTTATCAAAGTCCGGTATTTGACCAATGTTTGCAAACTCATCTAGTATGAAGAATGTTTTTTCTGGTAATTTACCACCAGCTTTATCTGCATAATCATATAATTGTTGAATCATCTGTGAGAAGAAAATTGTAAGTAAGAAATTATATGTTGTATGTGTATCTGAAGAAACTACATATACAGCTGTTTTTTCTTGTCCAATTTCTTCAAAATTTATTGTATCTGATGATGTTAGATCTGCTATATCTTTACTATCAAATTTACCTAATCTAGATTGTAATGTACTTAAAATAGAACCTCTTGTTTTTTCTGGTGCTATTTCGATTGATTTATAGTTCTTTCTTGCTGGGTGTGTATAATCTAATTGATTAATCAAATCACCTAACAAACTTGTTCCACCACTATCATTTGCAGCCCTTACAAGCTCTGCACAGCTTGCTAAGTTTTGCTCTTCTGGTGGTCTTGTTGATATTAAATACCAAATTAAAGCTTTTAATAGGATTTCTGCCATATCATCCCAGAATGGGTCTGATGCTTTCTCACCACTTTGTCCTTTAACAATGGTATTTGCGATAATATCAACATCTATTTCATTTCTTATATGTGCTAATGGGTTGTACCCATCACTACACTCTGGATTAACTAAGTTTAATACTCTTACTTTATAACCTTTAGATTTTAAATATCCTGCTGTTCTATCGTATAATTCACCTTTTGGATCTGTAAATATGTATGAACCTAAACATTGGTATGCATTTGGTATAGAATATGATGCAGATTTACCAGAACCTGATCCGTCCAACAACTAGCACATTTATATTTCCCATTTTATTTAATGGTAAATAATTGTCTTCTGCTAGAATAATTCCGCTCTTTTTACTTAAAACTTTATATTGTTCTCCGTGTTCTGCCCATCCACTAGAACCATGTTCTATATCTGTATATTCATTTTTAGGTGCTGCTTTTAGCAAACCAACTATTACAGCCGCTAAATAGAATATTGTAAAATATAAAATACTTTTACCAAATGTTCCTATATATGCACTCGAAAATACAACTCCAAAACTTGAAAAAGGGCTAGTGATATATTTTCCTAGTTGTTCGAAAAAAATCTCGAAATCAAATGCTCCTGATTGTACCGCCTCTGTAATAGAAGCAGAAAATGGAGCAACTCCTAGGATTATAATTACTAACCATAATATTGCAAATATTATTATTTTCTTTTTGCCATTTTCTAACATACCCTGTAACTTATAATTCATTTATTTCATCCCTATCTTTTGTGATATTATCTTGAAGAATCGTCTTCTTTTGCCTCTTTAGCTTTAGCTTCAAGTTTTTGTTTAGTTACACTTCTTCCTCTTGCAATTCTTGTTTCTGCAACTTCTTTAGTTGTTACCTTATGTCCTTGTTTTTCTAGTTCTTTTGCCATCTTTGCAAGCATTTTTGCTTCAGCACTATTTTCTGGTGCTAAAGTTTTATTTCTCTTAGTATCTGGAAATATCTGAGGCAAATCCTTAACATTTTCTGTAGAAAAAACTCCAAAAGATATTTCTTTTGCACCTTCAATAAAAGTAATTCCACGACATTCTGCTTGTTTTTCTTTTTCAGATACGTTATCTGTTTTGTTCATTAGAACTCCCCTCTCCTTTAATCTTTTTTCTCTTTTATTTCGAAAGCAAAATAAGGTTTATTTGCTTTTAGTTTGCATTTTCCTCTAACTTCGTTAGCCTCTTCATCAAAATATACCATAGGCTTAACTTCTTCTGTTGTTTCTGGATCTATAATTGAAATTTGTCTCTTAAAATTTGGTGTATATTTAAATTCTTTATATTCTTTATCTGTATCAGAATAAAGAGTATTAAATTTTAAAGGCATTGGCTTTTTAGATATAGTTATCTTGTCGCCTTGTAGTATTGCCATATTTATTACTACTCTATCTTTACCAAAAGATAATATAACAAGTTCGTCTTTGTTGTCAGAAGGATCATCTATATAAAATGTTTTCTTTTTCTTGTCACCATACATTTCTTCTGTATAATCCAATCTTGTTACTGTATATTTTGGTGCTTTCGCTAAATCTTCTTTTAATGTTTCATTTATTTGATATACTACTGTATTTACGTTATTTGGATCCATTATACTAAAATGTTTTCCTTCCCAAACGTACATATTTATACACCCCACACTTCTACGATTTTCTATATACATAGTTTGTCTTTTGTAACACTACTATGTTTTATTATACCTAATTTGTAAGTTTTTGTCAACCAATTTTAAGTTATTATGTTAATTTGCTCTTTTTCTTGGATTAAAGTTTGATATTTGTTCTAATTCCTTATATAACTTTTCTTCCTCTGCTGTTAATTCTTTTGGTACTATTATTTTTACTTCAGCTATTAGGTCTCCTCTTCCACCTTTTCCATCTTTGTAACCTTTTCCTTGAATTCTGACTTTTTCGCCACTTTCAATTCCCTTTGGTACGTAGACAGAAGCAGTGTCGTCTATTGTATCTATAGTAGCTCTTGTGCCTAAGGCAGCTTCCCATGGGGTTAATCGTAAATCTGTGTATAAATCTATTCCTTCTAACCTAAACCTTTTGCTATTTTGAATATTTACTTTTATAAATAAATCTCCGTTTTTACCACCATTTATTCCAGCTTTTCCTTGGCCAATCAATCTAATCTTTTCTTGATTCCTAATACCTGCTGGGACTTTTACTACAAAAGTCTTCATCTTCCCTTTCAGAGTCCTAAGAGAAATTTTCTTTTCTGAACCGTAATATGTTTCCTCTATTGACATATTAATTTCTGTTTCTACATTCTCTCCTCTTATAGGAATTTTTTTCTTTACTTTATCGTCGGATTTTTCCTCCTCACCAACGATATTTCCAAAAAACATTGTGAAAAATTCGGAAAATTTTGAGCCATTCTTTCTTTGGCTCTCTTCATACTTCTTCTTTTTTCCCACGTTATTATTCCATATTCTGTCATACTTTCGTTTAGAAGTAGAATTTGATAACACCCTATATGCTTCATTTATATCTTTAAATCGTTCTTCTGCAAATTGATCATTAATATTAATATCTGGATGATATTTCTTTGCAGCTTCCCTATATGCTATTTTTAGTTCTTGAGGAGTTATCTTACTAGATTCTAAATTAAGTATTTTGTAATAGTCTTTGAAAATCATTTAACATCCTCCACATTCATGGTGCCAACATTATATCACATAAAAATGTATTTTAAAATAGGTTTTTTTCAATTTTTGTGTATTTTACCTTCATTTAACAATAAATCATTTCTAGCATTTATTGTTTCTGTGTGAATTAAGCCTTCATTTTTCACATTATATGTAATAAATTCATTCATTAAAAAGATAAGAGCTTCATCAATATTTTGTAAAGATAATTCCCTACTCTTTTCTAAATTGAACCTTGTACCTTTTCTATTTTCCTCGGTTTTGTCTGCTACATATATAATTTTTTCTAGCATACTCATATTTTTTCTGCCTGTTGTATGCCACTTTATGGCATTTGCCATATCTTCTGTAAAGCCATATTTTTTAGCTGCAATATCAGCTCCTATCTTTCCATGTAAAAGCGATGGTTTTACAGTTTCTATTTCATCTATCTCTATATTATTAGTCTTTACATATTCTAGCATTTCTTCATCATTCATTTCTTTAGCTATATCATGTGCTATCCCTACCTTCTTGGCGGTCTCTTCTTGCACACCATATATTTTAGCAAGCTCTACAGCTTTTTTCGCAACACCCAAAGAATGTGTAAAACGATATTCTGATAAAACTGATTTTACATCATTTTCTATTTCTTCGTATTCCATATGTTACCTCCTTGGTTGTTTTATCAAAAATTATTTTTCCATTGCATATCGTATTAATCTGTCTAAAACATCTGAATATTCTATACCAATAGCATCAAATAACTTAATATACATACTATCCTCTGTAATATCTGGCATTGTATTTATTTCGTTTACATATATTACATTTGTTCTTTCTTCTACAAAGAAATCAACTCTTGCCAAATCTTTTGCACCAATTGCTTTGAATACTTTTATCGCTATTTCTCTTAATTCATCTTCTAGTTTTGATCCCAACATATTTAAAGGTATCATCGTTTTTGTTGCTGGATTTTGATACTTAGAATTATAATTATAAAATTCATCTTTTATATCTACTTCTCCTGGATATGAAGTAATTACATTGTCGTTTCCTAAAAGTGCTATTTCGATTTCTCTTCCTTTAATTTCTTTTTCTAGAATTATTTTGTCATCATAAAAGAATGCACTTTCTATACTTTTTCTAAGTTCTGATGAATTTGTTGCTTTATTAACTCCGATTGAAGCTCCAGAGTTAGCAGGCTTAACAAATACAGGATATTTCAATTTATCATATACTAATTCTAGTAAATCATCCATTGAAACTTCCTTTTCATTAAACTGATTATCTATGCTTACAATTCCATTTTCGGTATTTTTAATGCAAAAATATTTCGTTTGCATAACCCCAGCACCAGCTAAAATTGTTTTCATGTATAATTTATCCATAGCAACACTTGAAGATAAAATACCACAACCAACATATGGAATATCTACAAAATTCAACAATCCCTGTATAGAACCATCATCTCCACCTTTTCCACGCAATACTGGGAACACACAATCTAAATCTTTTAGAAATTCAATAATATTTTCTATACGTTTTAGATTAATTGGTTCTTCTCCCAATTTATAATTTGGCATAGTTTGTAAATCATCTAAAACCTCGTACCAATCTCCCTCTTTATCAATGTATATTGGTAAAACTTCATATTTTAATTTATTTATATTTTTAGCTACTGAACAACCAGACACAATTGAAATAGAATGTTCAGTTGATTTTCCTCCAAAAATAACTCCTATTTTTAACATATTTTACTCCTTTATTCCATTATATATCTCGGCAAAATTCATTCCATGAGCAGCTTTTAATAATACAACATCATCCTTTGCTAAATTTTTATTTAGATACTCTACAGCTTCTTTTGTCGTATCTACTGCTATTACTTTTTCTTTTGGCATTCCTAAATATTCTACTTCATCTGCAATATATTTAGCCAACTCTCCAACTGTTACTAATACATCTATTTTATGTGTAAATACCTCTATACCTACTTTTCTATGAATTTCTTCTGCAAACTCACCTAGTTCAAACATGTCTCCTAGCACTGCAATTTTCCTATTACCAGGCAAGTTTTGTAAATATTCTATTGCTGCCTTCATAGAATCATAACTTGCATTATATGCATCATTTATTACAGTTATATTATCTTTAATCTTATCTACTTCCATTCTGTTTTTGGTTAAAGAAAATGTTTCGATACCTTTTATAATATTTTCTGGTGTTATTTTTAATAACTTACCTACTGCAATAGCACACAAGCTATTGTATACAAAGTGTTTACCACTTACAGGTACCTTTACAGTATATTCTTTATTATTTATTTTTACATTATATGTAGAACTGTCGTCATTTATCTGAATATTATATGCCATTACATCTGCTTCTTGCTCTATACCAAATGTATATTTTTTATATTTAGTATCTTCTTTAGCCCATTTATTAAGCATATCATTATCATTATTAATTACGATATACCCATCTGGTTGTAAATTTTCCAATATTTCTAGTTTAGCTTTTAATATATTTTCTCTTGAGCCTAAAAATCCAATATGAGCTGTTCCAACATTTGTAATAACTGCAACCGTTGGTTTTGCTATTTTGCCTAGATACCTTATTTCTCCTAAATGGTTCATTCCACTTTCTACGACTACTGCTTCATGATCTTTTATTTTTAAAAGAGTAGTTGGAAGGCCTACTGCATTATTTTGATTTCCTTCTGTTTGTAGTGTTTTATATTGCATACGAACTACATTTGCTACAATATCTCTTGTACTTGTTTTACCAACACTTCCTGTTATTTGAACAACTGGAATGTTATATTGTTCTCTTTTATATGCAGCAATATTTCCAAAAGCTTCTAAAGAATCTTCTACTTCTATTATTGTTTTATCTTTGTATTGTTTTAACTCTTCATCTGCTATTTTTATCCCTGAAATAACAACAACTTTAGCGCCCTTTTCTAATGCTTCTTTATAGTACTCGTTTCCATTAAATTTTTCTCCTTTAAGGCCTACATACACATCGCCATTTTGAATTTTTCTTGTATCTGTGCAAAAATTTTCGCATTGCTCTTCTAAATTTCCTGTTAATAATTTACCATTAGTTGCTTTTATAATATCTTCTACATTCATTTTCTATTTTGTATGATTTTTTATCATACTCCCCTTTCTTTATTTTTGTTAATTTTTTACATTTTTTATTTTAGCTAACTGACGAAATCTAAGATTTTAGCATGTCTTGATTTTAATAATTTTATTATATTACATTTTTGATGTCAAGGAATTAAATTGCGCTATAATACTAAGCTACAACCTAAGAAATTTTATATAAAAGCTCGTTACCTATTAGATAACGAGCCTTTGACAATAATATTATTTTTTAGTTTGTTTGTTTTTATTTATATTATATCTAATTAATATAGTAAGAACTATAACTACTGCTAATATAATTATATATATAGCTGTTTTACCTGATTCTTCTGGTGCTTTCGAAATTTGTGCTGAATAAAAACTTGATAAATCATTCTTTTCTATTTTTTCGTTTTCTGTTTCTACCGTTTGTTTTGTTGTATTTAATAATTCTTCTTCATTATAAATTTCGTATCTATCACTAGTTGTATTATATGTTGTTATATAATTTGTAGAATTTGTATTTTGACTTTCTGATTGATTTTCTTGTTGTTCGTTATTATTTTGTATTTCTTCTGCTTTTTCTACAGGCACCTCTTCTAATTTTTGAATAAGTTCTTTTGTATCTTCATATCCTTCTTCATTTGTTGTTATTGCATCTTCTTTTGTTGTTAATTTGTCTTGTATAAATTCAATTAGTCCAGTTTTGTTTTCGTCTAATTTTTCTTCTGAAATTATCTCTCCTGTTTGATAATTGAATTTTATTTTATCTCCATTATTGTATGTTACTTCAACTTCTTTTTCTTCTGTGTCTAAATTATTTCCAATACTTTTAATGTCTTCGTTTTTAAAGTTTTCTGGATATGTTAATTTTTCTTTTAAATCATATAATTTTCCATCTGTTCCTAATACTGTTTCATATTCTTTACCATTGTAATTATCTATTATGAAGTTTCCATCTACCATATCTATATTAGGAAATATTGCATATAAGTTTCCTTCTTTTAGATATAATTTTGCATCTCTTTTTACTGAATTTCCCTCTGTATCTTCTATTATTGAATACGTGCTATATGTTGTTATTTGTTTTCCTGCATATTCGAAGGTTTGTTCTGGAGTTTGTGATGTTGCTTCTGAAATTGTATTTGCTATTCCAGCTATATTATGTTCTGAGTCTTTTGGTATATCTATTCCTTCTTGATCTGGTAAAGAACTACTATTAATAGTTGGATATTTATTATTTTGAAGTACGGTAAAGTTCCAGTTACCTGATGTCCATTTTAATTTTGAAGTATATGTAGTTTGCTCTTTTAATTCATCTTCTGTTAAATAATTTGCTTCTGGTATAAATGGTTCATTTTGAACAGTTGGATTTTCACTATTTATGCTAGAGTATTTATAGTAATATGTATCTTTAAAGTACAAATTTTGATTTTGTCTACCACCTATTCCTAATGAAACTGTGTTTGTGTCTTCACAATCTAAATATGCTTCTACATAGTTACTATAATAGTAAGTTTCTGGCATATATAAATCTTCTGCAATATTTCCTATAAATCCACCTACATTTGATTTAGCGGTTACAGTTGTTCCAGCAGCATAATTATTATATAGTTTAGAAGTATTATATACTGCTGTCATATTCGTATTATCTAAATATCCTATTATTCCTCCAGCTGTGTGATTTGTTGCTATTACCTCTGAATTATTATATGTTTTATATAATGAATTATTTTTAAATCGTCCTGTAATTCCTCCTACATATGAATTACCTTCTACAATACAATCTTTGGCATACAAATTGTATGGAGTTATGCTACTACCAAAGTCACCAGCAAGAGATCCTACATAATTACCTGTTGATTCTATTTGGGTATTTGTCACTTGAATATCCCTATAGCCCCAATTTGCGCCTCCGGATACTCCTCCTACATAATTACCTGTTGCTTTTATTTTAGAATCCTTTACTGACACTATCCAAATACTACCACTATCTCCTTGTACTCCTCCTACATAGGAGTTTCCTTCTACATTCACATTTTCAGCATATAAATGTTGAGCATCTATAAGTGTTCCACCTATTCCTGCAACATGATCTTTTCCTTTTACACTTATATTTTGTGCATATATATATTGTAATTGAAATGTTGAATTTCCACCCTTATTACCAACAACTCCTCCGACATAGGAACCACTAGAATTAATTTTAGAATTTCCCTCTATTGTTACATTTTTCATATGGCCGTTTGCTACATTTTGTACTGTACCAACAACTCCTCCAACATAATTTCCTTTTGCTTCAATTTGAATATTTGTGCCATATACATTATCAATATTTTTTACTTCTATACGACCTGTTAAAGTTCCCACATAAGAATTTCCTGTTAAATTTACTGTATCTATATTTATATCTGAAATATTTTCGCCTTCTGCACGAGAAATAAATCCAATATAATTCCCAGACGCATTTATTGTTAAGTTTTTTATATTTATATTTTTTATAGTAGATGCATTTGAATTTACTATAACTCCAATATTATTTGAAGCACTTGTTGTATTTTTTATTGTAATATTTTCAAAGCTTACATTTTCTAATGAGTTTTTTATGCCTTTTATTAATCCATTATATGCTGAACTATACTCTAAATTAATATTTTTTAATGTATGCATGTTTCCGTCTGTTTCTAACCTATTTACTAGTATATTATTGTTAATATTAGTTTTTCCTGAGAAATCTATATCTGCCATTAATCTATAATTTTGATAACTACTTGTATCTATACTTTGCCAATCTTCAAAATTATAGATTTCTTTATAATATTGTAGCTTAATCTTTCCATCTACATCTATTGTTTTGTTCTCTCCGCTACTTTCTGTATACTCTATTTTTTCTATTCTATAATTATCAAAATACTTAGTTACTGTTCCTTTTATATCAATATATGTTCTTCCATTTTGCGTTGCATTTCTTGTAATCTCGACATCTATTCCATCTATTATTACTTTATTTATGTTTAATTCATCTGGATTTATTAAGTTCACTCTCGCTTCTAATGTATTTGTTCCAGTTTTTTGTGCTTCTATACTTTCTATTTCCAAATTGCTTTCTTTTTTCAATTTATTATTAACTTGATTTGGTAACAACTTACCCTCTGTACTTAATAGTTTTGGTAGAATTTCATCTTTAAGTCCAGTCAAATCATATTGGTTTTCGAAATTTATAATATTCGTATAAGTACTTTCTGTAAAGATTTGACTATATGAAATCAAGTTAGCTCCTAATTCATCAGGTATTATTCCTCCATTTATTAATTGATTATCATATGCATAGTTGCTCTCTGTTGTCTCTCCACTTCCAACTATTCTATTAATACTTTCTATAGCTGTGTTTGTTGAATATATATTTCCTAAAACAAGGTTATCTTCTATACTGTTTACAGATGGTGAAGCGACCCTTGTTGTCCTTCCTATAATTCCAGCAACATTATCATCTTCTGCAGTAATATTTACTTTTGATATACAATTACTAATATCAATATTTTCTGCTTTTCCTACAATTCCTCCGACATTTCCTTTTGTTGTATTAATATTTCCTATAACATAACAATTTGTTATATTTTTATATGTAGTTGCAGTATCTGTACTTCCTGCTATTCCACCTATTCCTGTTATATTTAATGATGCTGTTTCAGTAACATCTATATTTTGAACGAATGAGTTTTGTATTGTATTACTAGTTTGAACAGAACCAACTAGTCCTCCTATTGAAAACGTACTATTAATGTCATTTGCATTAATCTGAATATCATTAATAGATGTATTTTCTATATTAGAAGATGTCATATAGCCTATTAAACCACCAGCATATACAGTCATATTATTTCCTGTATCTAATGCTAGTTTTTCATCTTGTATATTTACATTAATTATATGAGCATTATTTGTTGATGATATTAGTCCAATATTAGCTACAGTTGCTTTTGTTATTGTTATATTTTGTATATTTAAATTTTTTATAGTTCCCTGCACAGTTTGAAATACATATGAATTAACATTTATATTTCTTAGTGTAAAATTATTTCCCTCTAATTTTCCTGTAAATGTATTATATATTCTTAAATTATCATTTTGATTTATAAAGTCTAAGTCATTCATTAGCATATAATTTTCTGTAAGAGATTTATTTATTGCTATCCAATCATCTATTGTTCTTATTTCTCTATATAATTCTACTGGTATTATTCTCTCGTTTTTATTAAAACTTCTTGTATATTCTTGTGTAAATGCTCCTTTGGTTGTAATGCTTAAAACAGAATAATTTGATGTGCATATTACAGGATTTTTTAATGTTGCTATTACTGTACTTTGCCCATTATTATATTCTTGGCTTTCTATTGTACAATCTAAATTTTCTATACTAATATCTGTTATCGTTTCCGCAGATGGATTATTTACTACAAATTTAACTTTGACTATATTAGAGCCTTGTTCTAATACTTCTGTTGAAAGAATGTCTGCTAGATCTTTGTCTTCTACTTCTGGCAGCTCTAAATATTCTTGATTTGGCATACAATCTGGCATATTTAACTGAGGATAATATCCTTGATTTATTAGCTCATCAACATTAAATGCATTTTCAGAGTTTAATATTTGATTTTGGAAAGTTGTATCCCATAATGCAAGTTTTGTACTTTTCAATTCATATTGACTAGTAAATATTTTATCATCAAAATAATATATATTTTCAGAGTTTTTACTAGCATTATTATATATATTAGGACCAGTAGTTAGATTTGAAATACTATCATCTATATCAACAGAATATATATTTTCTATTCTAGCCCTATTAGTATTAGTATATACTGCACTTGCAACATTCCCTGTATGTCCTTCTTGTATCTTTATACTTGATAAAAAATAAATATTTTTTACTACTCCTTCACCATCATTAGAATATAATATATTTCCAGTTGTACTACCGCTCTCTAGTGCTATTATTCCTTCACCACATACATAACCATTTTTTACTGTTCCATAATTATCTCTGATCATACAAGCTGTATTTTGCCCCATATAAAAAGGTTGCTCATAATTTAATATAAAGTTATTAATAGTTCCATAATTGTAATATCCTAAAAATCTTGTTCCAATATTTGGATTTTTGTTGCTTTCCTTTATGGTTATTATAATATTTTGTATTTTTCCATTATTTTGCTGAAATAATCCTTTCATTGCTGATTTTTCTATTTGATTATTAAAATATAAGTCCAAACATAAATTTATTATTTTGGCAGATTCATCAATTTCATAAAAAACTGGTGATGATGTATTTAAGAAATCTCTAAGTAATGTATTCCCATTAAAATCTATTGTTCCTTCAAATGGTATAGAATTCTCGTACCCAAATCTATATTGACCTCCAGATCCTCCTCTTAAGTCTATATCTCCTAACACTATATAATGTCCTCTTGGTTGTATCTCTAGGAAATCATCTTTGTTATATATTCCTTTTATTTCTTCTGTGTCTTGTGTATTGTATTCCAATTCAGATATAACATATTCTCTATCTTTTATTTTAATCACTAATTCTACTTTGTATTGTTTTCCAGTTTGTGTTTCATATGTTTTTATTGCATTTGTTATTACATTTTCTTCTGGTATTTCTTCGTATCTATCTGTTTTTACTAAATTATCATTTTCATAAATTTTTAAATAGTAATCATTTGTTGTTATCTCATCTCTTCTATCTTCTAGATTTACACTGTAATTACTTTGAAGTGTATATTTAAATTCTTCATAACTTGTTTTTCTATTTCCAAGTTCTATTTGAAGCTCTTTTACTTCTATTCCATTTCCACCAGTTATATAAAAGCCTAAATAACCTGTACTATCTACTGTTAAAGTGTATTGAAAGTCTTTCCATTCCTCTGATAATCCTTGTATTTGAGTTCTATTAGTATCATTCTTACTATTTTGTATATATGCTGTTTGAGCTCCACTTACTGCTTTGGCTTTAAAACTTATTGTAACTTCTTGTCCAGCATATTCTCTTAAATCATATACTGCCCTTCTTTGTTCGCTATTTCCACCTAGCGTTAATATCTTTGTTTCTTCATTATATTCTTTTCCATAATGATTGCTTGTATTAAAGTTTGGATATACATACCATTTTGTTTCAGAACTCATATCTACTAAATTTTTGCCTGTTGCTTTTCTAGATAGCTCTGTTAGTCCAATACTTCCACTTATTCCTGGCTCTGTTACTATTTCTAATTCATATATCAAATAATTTACTTGATATGTACTATCAGTACTTCCTTCATTATATTGATCTGCATAAAAGCTCAATTTATATGTTTGATTTTCTTCTAGTTTTTCATATGTTTTTCTAATAAAATCCTCATTAGTTGTTATTTCTTGTAAATCTATTAAATCATTGTTGCTATTTCTTAATTCCATTCTAACTTTATTATTTAATACAGAATTATCTACATCTTCTATCCTTACATCAAAATCTATTAAGTTTCCTGTTACAAATTGATTTCTTATCTCTACTTTTGCTGGTATTTTTAAAGTAGTAAATTCTTTGTAGTTATACGTTACTGGTATACTTTCTTGTGTATTTCCTAATTGTACATTTCCTGTTATTTCTATTGTATATGTTGTGTTTGATTTTAAATTTTCATATTTTATTTCTTTTGTTCCTGCTTGTCTTAAGTTTTCTATTTCTTCTCCTGTTAATGTATCTGTATATACTACTATTCCTTCTTTTGTTTCTTGGTCTATATTGCTTTCTGGTTGCTCGACAATGTTTATTGTTAATTCATTTAATATTTGTATTAATCTTTTGTCTGTTCTATCTTCATCTATTTTGTAACTTATTGTGCTAGTTGTACTTTTTAGTTCTTTATTCTCTACTGTTAATTCTAATGATCCTAATGTT
Source organism: uncultured Clostridium sp. (assembly GCA_900553015.1). Classification (GTDB taxonomy): domain Bacteria; phylum Bacillota; class Clostridia; order TANB77; family CAG-508; genus Merdicola. The sequence goes on from USBY01000013.1 coordinate 40,207, forward strand.
GATATTGGTTGTGTCGCAAATACTAAATTTCCTATTTCTACATTTT
>USBY01000014.1 GCA_900553015.1 uncultured Clostridium sp.
TGTACTTGCTTGATATCTTAATTCGCCAAGTTTAGTAACACCTGCAACCATATTAGCTATTTCTTCACCAAAATCTCTTACTAAATCTTCGTGTGTAGCATCGGTATCTTCAACAACATCATGTAATAATGCTGCACAAATTGTAGCTTCATCTAATCCAATATCTGCTAAAATATATGCTACTTGAACAGGGTGAATTATATATGGCTCTCCAGATTTTCTACATTGAGTTCCATGTTTTTCTTTTGCATAATTATATGCTTTTATTATAAGCTTTGTATCTGCCCATCTCTTTTTTTGTTTTACCAAACTAATTATATCTTCTATTGATTTATTCTGTACTTCTGACATAAGCATTCCCCCTTATCTAATAGCTTTTTCTAATGTCTTTCATATTTATTTGTATAGAACTAAATCCATTAAAACTATTAATCTCTAAAGTTCCAACAACATCTATTCTATCTCCAATTCTATATTCCTCTGCTAAATATCCTAGTTCAAATCCTATTGCATTAATTACAAAATTTTCATCTCTTAATGTAAGTTTTAAATGTCTTCCTTCTGAAAGTGCTCTTATAGAATCTATTTTTAGATTTCTTATTAAAAATAATGGCACTTTATTTGCTTCTCCAAAAGGTTCTAGAATACTTAAACTTTTTACTAACTCCATATTAATATCTTTTAATTTTAATTCATCATCAATATATATTATTGGTACTAATTCTTTAATATTTTTCTCTTTAGCAATTTGTTCAAATCTTTCTTTAAATTTCTCAAGATTCTCCTTTTTTAGAGTAAGGCCAACTGCCATAGAATGTCCACCATATTTTTCTAGTAAATCTTCACATTTTGTTAGTCCTTCATACAAATCAAATCCTGGTACACTTCTTCCTGACCCTTTAGCAATATCATCCTCAAAACTTAATAATATACTTGGCTTATAATATTTATCTGTTACTTTTGAAGATACAATTCCAATAACACCATGATGCCAGCCTTTTCCGCCTAAAACTATTGAATTTTTTTCATCTAAATGATTTCTATCAATTTCCTGTACAGCTTCTTCATAAATTGCTTTTTCGGTACTTTGTCTTAGTGTATTATATTCGTTTAATTCTTTAGTAATTTTGGTTGCACTTTCTAAATCTTCTGCTAAAAATAATTTTAACGCTTCTTCCTCATGACCCATTCTTCCACAAGCATTTATTCTAGGTGCAACACCAAATGAAATCGTATTTGAATCTATTTCTTTATAGCCTGAACTTTTTATTAATTCTCGTAATCCTAAATTTCTAGTAACTTTTATTAGCATTAACCCAAGTTTAGCTATAGTTCTATTTTCACCTTCTAGTGGAACTATATCTGATATTGTTCCAACACATACTAAATCTAAATATTTTAAATACTCTTCTGGCTTAATTTCTAATTTTATAGAAAGTGCTTGTATTAATTTAAATACAACTCCTACTCCTGCTAAAGATCTAAAAGGATATGTATTGTCTTTTCTTTTTGCATCGATTACAGCAAGTGCATTTGGAAGTTTTTCTCCTACTTCGTGATGGTCTGTAACAATTACATCCATTCCTAAGCTTACCGCATAGTCAACTTCTTCTATTGCAGAAATTCCACAGTCTACTGTAATTATTAAATCTATATTTCTTTCTTTTATTGTATCTATAGCATTTTTATTTAACCCATATCCCTCATGTAATCTGTTTGGTATATATGTATCTACTGATATTCCCCTATCCATTAGATATTTTTTAAGAACAGTAGTACTTGTTATACCATCTACATCATAATCGCCATATATTAGGATTTTTTCTTTATTATTAATAGCTTTTATTATTCTTTCTACTGCAACGTCCATTCCTTTGAACAAAAAAGGATCGTGAAAATCATCTCTTGTAGGTGTTATAAATATTCTTACATCTTCATCATTTACAACATGTCTATTAACAATAATTTTTCCTATTACTTTATTTAAATTATATTTTTCACATATTTCATCTACTAGTTTTTCATCCGAATTATAAAATTCCCATTTTTTTATCATTCACTTTCTCCTCATATTATACAATTTGTACAATATTGTATACCATTTTCCGTTTTTTTAAAAGAGGTTTACAATAATTATCTAATAAAATTTAATATACATCCCATTATTGTATAAATTGCTAATAAATATAATTTTGAAGATATTAATTTATAACATGTATATTTTATTCCTACATCATTCAATTTTTCATATTCTTCTACTATTTCATCTGTTTCTTTTACTTGATTTTCTTCTAAATATTCTTTTGCAATATATTTTGCTTTAGTCATTGCTTCTATTTCTAGGTAACTTCTTATTACATAAAAAATAATTATACAAATTAATATACTTGCACTAAATAACGCATATTGAGTTATAACTCCTGCAATTGTTAATATCATTGTTATTAACCAAAATATATTTAACAAATTCGCAAAAATATAATTGAACCACAATATTTTTTTATTTTGAGTTGAATGAATACATTCATGGGCAATTGTTTGTACTCTTGTAAAATATTTTTTGTCTTTATTCAAAATAATTTTATCTGTTGCTATAAAGTAAAAACAATTTGTATTTTCTTGTTCTTCTATTTTAACTTTTTCATTATTTAATTTTTTTAGAATGTCTTTACATATATTTATATTATCTGGAAGTTTTTGCACTATATTATTTAATTTTTCATTATTTGCTATTTGCATTATTATTTTTTTATTACTTTCTAACATAATCTTTAAAATAACTATTGTAATTACTACTAATATAAAAATAATTAAACTTTCCATAAAACAAAATAGGGATATATCTAAAATATATCCCTTCCCCCTTATCTTTATCCTATAACATCTTTTATTGCTTCGCTTATAATTTTATTTATATCTGTTACCATGACACTAAATCTCATTTCAGCTTCTAAATAATTTTTAGCAATTTCATTTTGATATAGTTCTGTATATAAATTTTGTAATTTTACACTTAATTCATTTGCATTTGACTCACCTTTTAGCATTGCTTTTTGAGCTTCTACTCTTAGTTTATCAAATTCATCAATTTTGCTTTTTACTTCTGCATTAGATTCTATTTGTTGTTTTGAATTTTTATATGCTTTATATTCATCTGTTTGTTTTATTTCTGATGCTAATCTATTTGCTGTATCATAAATATTCATTTTTTAGCCTCCTATTTTTAAGCATATGCATGTCTTTTCTTGAAGCTTAGTAAATTTGTAATTTCTCCTTGTGTATTCTTTGCTTTCTTTGTTTTCTTTGCTTTTTCTTGTTCTAATTCTCTTCTTTGTTTTTCTGCCATTGTTTGACATATTGCTTTTTGATATATGAAATGTGTATCTTGTGCTATTTTTGTCCAGTTATATTGTGCTTTTACCTTTGCTTTAGCTGCTCTTGAAACTTGTGCACATAAATCTGGATTATATAATAGCTCTAATATTGAATCTGCAATTGAGTTTGGATTGCCAGCATAACTCTTCATTCCGTTTTCTCTATGTTGAACTATTTCGTTTAAACCTCCAACATCTGAAACTACTACTGGTGTTCCTGATAGCATTCCTTCTAGTGCAACTACACCAAATGGTTCATATGTACTTGGGAATACTGCTACATCTGCACATTTATACATTTTAGTTACTTGATTTAAATTTAAGTAACCTGTAAAATACACCTTATTTTCTATTCCTAATCTTCTAACTTCATCTCTTAATTCGTCTATCATTCCGCCTTTTCCGGCTATTATTAATTTTGAATCATGATATCCATTTAATACTTTTGGCATTGCTGCTATTAAATTTTGAATTCCTTTTTCGTAAACTAATCTACCTACATAAAGAATTATTTTTTCATTATCTGCAGCATATTGTCTTCTAAAGTCGTAATCTCTTTCTACACCATTATATAAATTTAAGTTAACACCATTTGGTACTACATTTATCTTTTCGTATGGTAAACCAAATAATCTTTGTAACTCGTTTTTCATATAATTACTATTTACTATTACTTCTGTTGCTTCATATGTTAGCATCCATTCTGTATCATTTATATATCTTTGTACTTCATCATGTATTCCAGAATTTCTTCCTGATTCTGTTGCATGTATTGTTGCTATAATTGGTATTTTGAATGAATCTTTTAAGGTTTTTGCTGCATATGCTACTAACCAGTCATGAGCATGTATTACATCAAATGGGCCTTCTTTACTTATTAATTCTGTTGCTTTTGATATTAAGTTAAAGTTTAATTGCATAATCCAATCTATAAAATTATTTGGATTAATCATATAGTTATTTACTCTATATACTTTAACACCATTATCATCTTCGAAATCTTCTACATTTCCTTCCTTATATGTAACTACTGTTACCTCATGACCATCTTTTATTAATCTATGAGATAAATCGTGCACTACTCTTGAAATTCCCCCTACTACTCTTGGTGGATATTCCCATGTTAGCATTAATATTTTCATTTACATAAGCCCCTTTCGATATACATTTTCTTTAGTAATTTTTTTCTCCGCATACTAGTTTATATTGTATATAAAATTTCGACAATTGTAAATAACTTTTTTGTAAAATATTGAATTTTTTTGTAGTTTTTTTATAACGATTTTTTTCACTTTTTTATTTTGATTTTAATATAATTTACAAGATAATATTTTAATGTAAAAGTTCTTTATACACATAAAGTTACTTTTTATATTTATGTAAATTTGGAGGTGTTTTTATGTGTGGAATTGTTGGATTTGTAAATTATAAAAAAGATATAAAAAATCCAATTTCTATTCTTAATAAAATGAACAATACTCTTACTAATAGAGGCCCTGATGAAGAAGGAAAATATATATCTTCTCCAGTTTATTTAGCTCATAAAAGGTTAATTGTTATTGACCCTATAGGTGGAAAACAGCCTATGCGTGCTACATATGATGAAAACGAATATTCTATCGTTTATAATGGGCAAATATACAATACTTCTGAATTACGAAATGTACTTATTGAAAATGGTTTTATTTTTAACACAACTTCTGATACAGAAGTCCTACTAAAAGCATTTATCTTTTATGGATACGATGTTGTTAAACATTTAAACGGTATATTTGCTTTTGCAATTTGGAATAAGAATAAAGAAGAACTATTTTTGGCAAGAGATCATTTTGGAATAAAACCTTTATTTTATACTATAAAAAATGATAATTTAATTTTCGCTTCTGAAATAAAAGCTTTGTTTGAATTTCCTGGTGTAGAAAAAGTTGTTGCCCAAAATGGTATTTGTGAACTTTTTGGAATTGGCCCTGCACATACAGCAGGTACAACTGTATTTAAAGATATATGCGAATTAAAGCCAGCTAATTTTGCGATATTTAATAAATATGGACTATTTACTCATCAGTATTGGAAATTTAGAAGTAAACCTCATACAGATTCCTTTTGTGAGACTTGCAACAAAGTTAAATTTTTACTAGAAGATAGTATAAAAAGACAATTAGTATCTGATGTTCCACTTTGTGTATTTTTATCAGGCGGATTAGATTCTAGCATTATTACTGCATATGCAAGTGATTACTGTAGAAAAAATGGGCTTCCACCTCTTAATACTTTTTCTGTTGATTATGTAGATAATGACAAAAACTTCGTCAAGAGTGATTTTCAACCTAATTCTGATAATTATTATATTAATTTAATGGTAAAAAAATATAAAACAAATCATACAAATATTGTTTTAGATACACCTGATTTAGCAAAATATTTGGAAGATGCTATGATTGCAAGAGATGTTCCTGGAATGGCAGATGTTGATTCTTCTATGCTTTTGCTTTGTAAAAATGTAAAACAATATGCGACAGTTTCTTTAAGTGGTGAATGTGCTGATGAAATTTTTGGTGGATATCCTTGGTTCTTTAGAGAAGATGCATTAAATAGTAATACTTTCCCTTGGTCTATTGCTCTTTCTGAAAGACAGCATCTTTTAAATACTAATATATCTTCTAAAATTAATTTAAAAGATTATATTGATTTTAGGTATAATGAAAGTCTAGCTGATGTAGAAATTTTAGATATTGATTCTAAAGAAACTGCTGAAAAAAGAAAAATTTCACATTTAACTTTAAATTGGTTTATGCAGACTTTATTAGATAGATCTGATAGAATGGCTATGTACAGTGGTTTTGAGCTTCGTGTTCCTTTCTGTGATTATAGGTTAGCAGAATATGTTTGGAATATTCCTTGGGAAATAAAAGCATATAAAGGTCGTGAAAAAGGCTTATTAAGATATATAATGAAAGATGTATTACCTGCAGAAATTGTAGACAGAAAAAAATCTCCTTATCCTAAGACACATAATCCAACATATTTAAAAGCTGTAAAAGATAAACTTACAGAAATTATGAATGATACAAATGCTCCTATTAATAATTTATTGAATAGAGATTATATTTTAGAAATTTTGGAAACTAATGGTTCTGCTTTTACAAGGCCTTGGTTTGGTCAATTGATGACAGGTCCACAATTAATGGCGTATTTATGTCAAGTTAACATGTGGCTGGAGAGGTACCAACCTAAGATTGAATTATAATTTTTAGCTTGAGGTTCCAAATTGGAACCTCATGTTTTCTTTACTTTCCCACTATCCTTATTTTTCAACCAAAAGAAAGAGTAGTAGATAATATTGTATCTACTACTCCTAGGTGTCGTCCGAAGACTTCCACCGCAATCCTTAAATATATTATAATATATAGTATTATTATATGCAATATCCAAAAAAATATTTTTATTTTTTTCTCAAAAAAATTATAAAATCTTTTATCTTTTGCTCATCACTAGTAAAAATAACTTGGTCGTATATTTGTCTAGATATACAAGATTTTAAATTATTAACATATTTTAAATAATCATTAATATTTCTATATATTTCATTATTATTTTTATCTAATTTCTTTAATATATATGAAACAAGTATAATATAATCCGTTATGCCATTAAAATTTATTTTTTGTATATTAGTATCGTTTTCAATAACTTTAAGTAATGCTTTATTTGTGTTTCTTTCTTTAAATCTTGTATCGAAAACAACATTATTATGTGCTATGGCATTTCTTAATTCTTTTATCATGAATATTATACTTTGTACTAAAATTCCGTTTGAGTCAAATGCAATATTTAATCCTATATCCTTTGAAATTTCTTTTCTTAATTGTAAATTCAATGTAGATATAAGATTCCCAAATTCACCCAAAGTTATAATCTCAAATATTGCCCATATTGGAACACTTTCATCCTTTTTCAAATAATGTGAAACTATATTATTATCAGTCGCATATTTGTTAGCAATTGTATTTTGAATTCTATTAAATGTATCTAGTCTTTTCTTATAAGCATTTTTATATTTAATATATTTATATGATTTATAATCAGTCATCAAATTAGCATAAATTTCACTAAAACTTTCTGTTTTTCCTTGCTGAATAATTACTTCTAAAGCATAGCTTTTTAATGCTGTTTCAATAAACATCACCTGTGGATATAATAAAGCCTTTACCTTATTATCAAATTCAATTATCGCCATTAATTCATTGAAAGTATTAAAATTAATTTTATTATTTGGATTTTTTATATATCTATATCCTTTATATCCATGATAGTATCCAACATTTTTTAGCCTTCTTTTATCTTTTGTTCCACCTATTTGTAGCTGGTGCTCTTGTCTTAAATATTTCATTAAGCCATTTATACTTTTAATATGATTCATCTTATCATCTCTTTCGAACTTTTGTTCGTATTATATCATATATTTATATCCTTATCAATAACATTTTTATATTTTATATAGTTAATTACAATCAAATTTTTTATCATGTTCTAATATTTTACATTCTACGTCTATTAATCTCTCAAATAATTTTCCATTTAGTGATATAAATTTTCTCATTTCTATAAAAACTCTTATAATATTAATACTAACTTGTACTGCTATTTCGTTTTTTAGAAGTCCTGCTAGCATAGATATTCCTTGTTCTGTATAAATGTATGTTAAACATCTTCTTCCTCCATAATTTTCTTTTTCTAAACCTGAGGTTGCAAATTGCAACCTCAAATTTTCGGTTTCAGTTTCTGGTAATTGAAAGCAAAAATCTTCTGAAAATCTTTCAATATTTCTTTTCACTGCTTTGTCTATATATTTCGTTTCATATTGATATAACATATCTACATCACTATCTAACATTACTTGTTTTTCTTAAGTTTTTTATTTATATACAATTTTAGAAATTTCTGACCAAATCATATTTGGTGGTGCAATAATAAAATCTTTATTTCCTGCTAAAGTATTAGCCTTAATTAAAGTATAATCTTGATAGCTATATTCTATTGTTCCACCATCTGAATAAAATCCTCTTCTACATACACCATATTTACTATCTAACTCTGCCTGTTCCAAAATTTCATCTATAGAAATATATTTTGCATTTATTGCTTCTGAAAAATCTTTTGCTTTCTCATTATTCTTTGCAATAGTTACATTTCCACCAACCACATAAATATCGAACTCTTCTTCTGAATTTATTTTATCTACTCCCATATCTTTTCTTTGTGCATAATAAATATGATTGTTTTCTATATAATCAGTATTTTGTAACTCGTATTCAAATAATTCTACTTCATCTTCTACTTCGCTTGACCTAACAGATTTTTTTAATATAATCTTTATTACATTTCCTTCTTTTACAAATTTTCTTTCAATTTTATAAGGTTGCATTAAATATTCTTCATTCACAATTCCTTGTGACGAATAACTATCATTACTATAATCTGTTTTAACAATCAGTTTTCTATTTTTGTAATTTTCATCATAATTCTCTTTTACTGGTACATATGTTAATTCCTTTGTAACAATCTCACCTTCCACAGTATATAGATTAACTTTTAATGATATTTCATGTTCATATAAAACATTGTTTACATTTTCCATAAATTCATCTAATTTTTCCAAGTTATATACCTTATTATTTGAAATTGTTATAGAATTTCCTTCTATCATATTACCGAGTCACATTAGATATTTCGTTTGCATCAGCCTCTTCTTTTTGTATAATAGAACCCCATACTAACAACAACAAAATAATTAATATTAATACTAAAACTACTTTTTTCATAATATCACCTTTTCTCTTTTATTATTTAGACAATTTCTTTTTTAATTTTATTTGTCTTTTTATTAATAAAATTGAAAAGATTACCACAAGTAAAATCGTTGTTACAATAATCCCAAATGATATTATATTATTTGTTGAACTTTCTGCTGCTCCTGTAGCTTGAGCTGTAATTTCTATAGTGTCATTTTTTCCTGTATAATTGTCTGATCTGTTATTTTCTCCTTGTAATTCTGTACTTTGGTTTATACTATAACTTTCATCTATACTCTTCTCTTCATCTAATGCAATTTCATCTTTTTTCTTAACAGAATCATTTTCTTCCGGTTCAGCTTCATTTCTCTCTGTTAATCCTCTTGTTTTAATATATAAAAATGCTCCTACAAAAATAGTTATTACATTTCCCAATAACAATTTTATAGTGTTCAAGGATTTATAATAATGCCATTGAACTGCTGGAATTTTCATGTTCAATATATTTGCTATTTCTTTAAAAGATAAGTTGCTAACTATTTTTAAAGATAATATTTCCTGTTGTTTTTGTGGTAAATTCTTTATTAAATTATTAAAATATTCTTTATCTAAAACTCTTTCTATTTCTGTATCATTATCTGATATTTCATATAAATTCTCAAAATTTTTCTCTTTTGAATGTTTCTTTATGTAATTAATAGTTTCGTTTTTTGCAACCGAATATAACCAACTTAAATATGATTTAGTTGGTAATTTTTCGTTATCTAATTTAAATATCTTAATAAATACATTTTGCAATACGTCCTCTGTTTCATCTGTATTTTTTAATATGCTATATATAACACCAAATACTAGTTTTGAATAATTTTTATATAATTCTTCTATTCCTAATTTTCTATTCGTTTTTAATAGTTCAAAAATTTCCTCTTCTTTTTTCATAATTCCTCCTGTCTTTTAGACAGTTAATATTAATAATTTTGTTAGTATTTTTATAAATTTTCTATCATTTTTTTAATTTGTATATCATCTTTTGCAGAAACATTATTTGTATTTAATGAATATATATAATCTTTTTTACTATCAAAGTCTGCATTTAAAAATTTGAATATCAAGTTTGCAGTATCTAATGCATGTTTAGGTTCTCCACTACCTCCACCTGTTAATACTAAAATTCCTCTTTTTTTCTTAAATACATGTGTTATATCTAAAAAGTATTTATTACTCCAAATATAATTTAGTCTTGTAAGCAAAGAAAACATTGGAGGAGTTACATTATACATATATACAGGTGATGCTACTATTAATATGTCATAATCATCATTATATATTTTTTCCATATCATCTTTAATAGTACACCCTTTGTTTTTCCAGCAATATCTACAATCTACACATGGACTAATTTTAGCATCATATAAAAATATCTCTTCTATTTCTCCATCTAGTTTTTTCTTTAATTCATTTACTATATATGATGTATCACCATTTTTATGTGGTGACCCATTTAAAATTAATGTTTTCATACCATAACCTCATTTAACTTTGTTATTCTACTATATTTATTAAATTGCCTATAATTATTAGTCCTGTCCATTAAAATTGGGCTTAATTTCTTTTTAACTGCAACATCTAATAAATCAGGATTATCATCAACAAATATAGCTTCATTTTCTTTTATACAAAATTCATTTATTGGTCTGTCAAAAAATTTTCCGTCTTTTTTTAGTTCACAATATTCGGAAGAAATATATATCTTAGTAAAGAAATCATATATATTCCACCTTTTTAAAATATTATAAACACATGGCCAATTGTCTGATAATAATATTAATTTATGCTCTTTACTTGCTTCACTTAAAAACTCATATACATCATCATACATAACATATTTATCTTCGTTATATACAAAATCTTGGGCCAATTTTTCAGCTTGCTCTTTAAAATTTCCAACTATGTTTAATTCATTTATTACATTATAATAAAATTCTTTAAATGCTTCATATTCTTCTTCTCTAGTTGTCATTTTTACAGATATAATCGCATTAAATTTATTAAATAAAAATTTTAATTTTTTTAAATCTATTTTTTCTGTCCCTAGTATTTCAAAAAAATTTGGTGTTATAAACCATTCTCCTGTTTTTGGTTTTCCTAATACCAATCCAAAGTCCAAAATTATATACTTTTGTTGCTTAATCATTATTCCTCCATAATTTATTTATTCAATTTATCATACATTAAATATGAATAACCTTTTAAGTTTCTTCTTGTTATATCTAAGTTTAATTCTTTTACAAAATTTAATAATAATTGATTTGCCTCATTTATAGGAATATTTTTATCATATACTTCTATTTCTATAAAATATCCTAAATCTTTAACATTATCTAATGATATCTCGAATAAGTTCTTATATATAAAGCTGTCTCTTTCTTTTATTAAATCACATACTTTGTTTATTCGCACACCTTTTAATATATTAATTGTAGCATCTAAATTAGATACTTCTGTCTCATATTCAACTATATGAATATCTTCTTCATCATTTCCCATATATATTTTTTTATAGCATAATATGTATTTATCTTTTTGTATTCTTATTCTAATACATTCGTCATCTATATCTCCACCAAAAAATGCGGGATTTTCTGGCGAGAAATATATGTCATGTTGTTTTTTATTAGTATGTTTATTGTTTTCTTTTTTAAAATAATCAAATAATTTTTTATATTGTTCTTCTTCAATTTCTAATTTTATTTCTATTTCTATACTTGAACTGTTTTTCTTTTTTATTAGCCTTTCGCCTTGTAATAGTTCATTAATGGTAACACCTAATATTTGTGATATATCTGTAAACAATGATAAATCTGGCATATATTTTCCTGTTTCCCATCTAGATACAGTTTTACTTGTTACTCCTAATTTTTCTGCAAGTTCAGATTGTTTTAAATCTTTTTCTTTTCTTAGTTCTCCTATAAATTTTCCTATTTTTGCTTGATCCATATTTTCACTCCTTTTGGGTTTATTTCATACATTGTATTATGTAACTTTAAGTATAGTAAACCCCATAAATAGCGATTTTATCTAATATCTTGTTCTAATTTTTTTAGTGCTATTTTTCTGCTACTAATGTTATTTTTTTCTTCTGTTTCTAATTCTGCTAATGTTCTACCGTCTTCTAATTCAAATATTTCGTCAAACCCAAATCCGTTTTTACCTCTTGGAGCTTCCGATATGTATCCATTTAGTGTTCCTTTATATATTTTTTCTTTTCCTTGTGAATCTATATAAGCTATACATGTTATGAATTCAACTTTTCGTTTAGCTTTTGGAATACCTTCTAATCTTTTTATCAAATAATTATTTCTTTCTTCTTGTGTTGCATTTTCTCCTAAAAATCTTGCAGTTTTTACACCTGGAAATCCATCTAATGCTTCAATACAAATTCCACTATCATCTGCAATACATGCTGTATTCGTTAACTTATAAATTTCTCTTGCTTTTATTAAGGCATTAGATTCAAATGTTTCCCCATTTTCTTCTATTTCTATATTTATATTCATTTCTTTTAGTGTTTTTATATCTTCATTTTTAAGTATCTCTTTAATCTCTTTTACTTTTCCTTTATTATTTGTCGCTAAAATAATCATCTTACTTCTCCTATCGGGATTTTAGGAACGTCCCCAAATCCCTCTCTCCTTGCTAAATTTCTATATACTCATTTCCACAATGGTTTATAAATTTTATTAGATCTTCATATTTTATAGATACTGTTGCAGTGTTTCTATTTGGATGAATTAGTACTTTATTATTTTTTAATTCTTTATCTAGTACAACTGTTACTTTTTGTTCTTTATCGTTTATTATTCCAAGTGGTGTTACTGAACCTGGAGTTAAGCCTAAATATTCTTGTAAATCGTTTTCGTTTGCAAAAGATAATCTTTTACTATTAATTTTTTCTGGTAAAGTTTTTAAATCTGCTCTTTTGTTATCTGGTAAAGTATATAAAAATAAATTTTTCTTTGCGTCTTTTAAAAAGAGATTCTTACACCCAATTCCTTCCATTTCCATAAAAACATCTTGTAAATCATCTACCGTATATACAGCTTTATGTTCCTGTAACTCATATTCTATATTTAATTCTTTTAAAACTCCCAAAATATCCATAAAATCTCTCCTTTCGTTTAGCCTAAAATATCATAAAAAGTAAAAAAAATCTAGTATAACTAGATTTCTTTTACATCATCTTCAATTAAATAACACATTTCCTCATGTGCATCTATATTTTCATTAATTTTATTTGTGTCTAATTTTATATATTTTATAGTTCCATTTGCAAGTACATTTCCTTCTAAATCTAAGATTTTAGAGTCCACTATAAAAAATTTACTATTCTCTTTTATAATCATACCTTTCCCTATTAATTCGGTATTATATGGTACTGGTTTTCTATATTTTGTATCCAATGACATTGTTACACCAAATTCTTCCTCATTACCTTCTTTATACGCCCATAATGCTCTTAATCCCATCTCATCAAGCATTGCAGTAATTAATCCACCATGTACTCTTCCTGGATAACTTTGATGTTCTTCTCTATATTTAAATTTTGTCATTACACTTCCATCTTCCATATTATAAAATTGTGCATGTAACCCATATTTATTATCCATTCCACATATCGCACACATTTTACTATTTCTTTGTTTACTTACTACTTTCATTTTATTACCTCCAAAAAGGGATTCTAGGAACGTCCCCTAATCCCTATCCATTATAAAATTCTTTACTTAAATATTTCTCTATTATTCTCCTAGTTGGTATACAGGTATTTTCTGGCATATCATTTACAGCAAACCAATCATATTTTACAAGCTCATCTGTTTTTGGCAATTTTATATTTCCACTGTATTCTTCTGCAATTAAACCAAATGTTGCAAATTGTGCATATTTGTTTACATCATTTTGTACACAAATTACTTTTATTTTGCTTACATCTAAATTACATTCTTGTTTTGTCTTTCTAATTCCAGCCTCTTCTATTGTTTCTCCAAATTTTACTTTCCCACTTGGAAGTGTCCACGTGCCTTCTAATCTCATGTCCGAATCTGCTTTTTTGGCATCATCATTTCTAAGTAACATTAATATTTTATTTTCTTTATTTTTAATTATTATTCCTATTCCGATTCCTATTTTTTCCATCTTTTCTCCTTTTGTTTATTTACTAGCTATATTTTAGCAAACAAAGTTTAAGATTTCAATATAAACTAATCATACAATTTTTCTAATTAAAAAAGCTTTTGGTGACGTGCACACACGCCACCAAGCTTCTAGATGAAGTAGACTTTGTCCACTCCAACTTGCAGCAGGCCTTTTGCCTCTTGTTGCTGCAGGTAAGAATCCTTTTGCAGTAGCTTCCTATCCACAAGAAGTACCGATTCGATGCTTCCGGAAATTGAAGCAACCTCTAGGAATCCTAACCTAATTTCCAGGTTTCTGAAGTTTCTGTCGACCACAGCAACCCCTTTCGAAAGAGCACTCTTCACTCTTCTGTAAAAGAGATTATTAGTTTCCAGTTGAAACGCTTGCCAGTCTTCGATAGCTTCATCAGCCTGGACTTCTGCAGCAATTGCGGAATAATCCACCAGCCAGACTTTTTTCCGAGCCACCAGATTTCTAATTTTTTTACTATCTTCCAGTCCGATTAGTAGAACTAACCGATTTCCTTCAGATAGCTTCTTAAAATTTGGTCTTCCCTTAAAAAGCCCTTGACAGATTTTTCCTCGCTTGCGCGCTACAGGATACTCAAGCATCGTGCTCATTTGAGCCTCTAACTGCTTATTCATCTTTCAACCTCCTTGAAATTTATTCACTTTTTATTATACCATTTTCTACAAGTTACCTCAACCATTTATAATATCTTTTATTACTTCTCCAGCTATAATTAGACCAGCTACAGAAGGTACAAAAGAAATACTTGCAGGAGTTTTATAGTCCCCATCATTTGGTTTTATTGGCTCTTCTTTTGAATATACTACCTTTAATTTTGGTATACCTCTTGAACGTAATTCTTTTCTCATTACTTTTGCAAGTGGACATACGGAAGTTTTATAAATATCTGTTACTTCAAATTTGGTTGGATCTAATTTATTTCCTGTTCCCATTGCAGAAATTATAGGAATATTAAGTTCATTAGCTTTGCACACTAATTCTATTTTTCCAGTTACTGTATCTATTGCATCTACTATATAGTCTAAAGAATTATCTAATAGTTTGCTTCCTGGCATAAAGAACTCTGTAGATACATCTACTTCTACTTCTGGATTTATACTTAAAATTCTTTCTTTCATAACATCTACTTTATTTTTTCCAACAGTATTTATATTGGCATGTATTTGTCTATTTATATTAGTAATATCTACTGTATCATTGTCAACTAATAGAAATTTTCCTATACCTGCTCTTGCTAGTCCTTCTACTACAAAAGAACCTACTCCTCCAATTCCAAATACTGCGACTTTTGATTTATTTAATTTTTCTACATTTTCTTTTCCTATTAATCTTTCTTCTCTACTAAACCCTTCGTACATTTTTCCTCCTAAATATATAAACTAGACTAATTATACCTCTTATTACAAATTATTAAAAGATGTACTAAGCTTTCGTACATCTTTTAATATAAACTATTTCATTTTTTCTTTTATTTTCATTAAAGTATTTAGTGCATCTATAGGTGTTAAAGTATTTAAATCAATCTTATCAAGTTCTTGGGATATTTCTGCTAATTTGTAATTATATAAATCAAGTTGACCTGCTTGAACTTGTTTATTTTCTTTTTCCATCTTTTTGCTTCCTAAAATGCTTTTTCTCTCTAGGCTTCTTAATATTTCATTTGCTCTTTTTAATACTTCTTTTGGAACTCCTGCAAGCCTTGCAACATGAACACCATAACTTTCATCTGTTCCGCCCCTTACAATCTTTCTTAAAAAGATTACATCTTCGCCTTTTTCTTTAACTGCTATAGAATAATTTTTTACACCTTCTAGTTTATCTTCTAATTCTATAAGCTCATGGTAATGTGTTGCAAATAATGTTTTTGCTCCACATTTAGTTTTATCAGAAATGTATTCTGCAACTGCCCATGCGATTGATAAACCATCATATGTTGATGTTCCTCTTCCTATTTCGTCTAATATTACTAGACTGTTTTTAGTTGCTTCTTTTAAGATATCTGCAACTTCCATCATTTCAACCATAAATGTACTTTGTCCCATACTTAAATCATCTGATGCGCCAACTCTTGTAAATATTTTATCTACAACACCGATATGTGCATCTGTAGCAGGAACAAAACTTCCTATTTGAGCCATTAAGGTGATTAGTGCAACTTGTCTCATATATGTAGATTTACCAGCCATATTAGGACCAGTTATAATTGATAACCTGTTTTCATCATTATCCATATATGTATCATTATCTATAAAACTACCTGTTGGAAGCATTTTTTCGATTACTGGATGTCTTCCTTCTTTTATTTCTATTTTTCCACCATTATCTACTATTGGCATACAGTAATTCATATCTTCTGCAACAGTTGCAAATGAAGCTAATACATCTAGAGTTGCAATTATCATTGCAGATTTTTGAAGTCTTTTTACATTTTTAGCAATTTCTTGTCTTATCTCTGTAAATGCTTCATATTCTAGATTGATAACTTTATCTTCAGCACCTAAAATTTGATTTTCTAATTCTTTTAATTCTTCTGTAATATATCTTTCACAATTTGTTAATGTTTGTTTTCTTATATATCTATCTGGAACTTGTGGTAAATTTGATTTTGTTACCTCTATATAATACCCAAATACTTTATTAAAACCAACTTTTAAATTTTTAATTCCTGTTTTCTCTTTTTCTGTTGCTTCAAGTTGAACTAACCAATTTTTTCCTTCTGTTGTGGCAGTTTTTAATTTATCAATTTCTTCATTATATCCAAGCTTTATTAATCCACCTTCTTTTACTGTCATTGGTGGATCTTCTACTATTGATTTTTCTATTAGCTCATAAATATCTTTTAGCTCATCTAAATTATTATAAAGTTCTTGCAACATAGTTGAAGTGGTATTTTGCAATACTGCTTTTACTTCCGGTAATTTTGATAATGAATTTTTTAAAGATATCATGTCCCTACCATTTGCATTACCATATGATATTTTGCCTGCTAATCTTTCTATATCATAAACTTTTTTTAGACTTTCTATTATATCTCCTCTAAGCATTACATTTTCTTTTAGTTCTTTTACAGCATTTAGTCTCTTATTTATTTCGTTAACATCTATTAATGGATCATTTATCCATCTTCTTAAATGTCTTCCTCCCATTGAGGTTGATGTTTTATCTAACACCCATAAAAGTGTACCTTTTTTGCTTTTATCTCTCATTTTTTCTGTAAGTTCTAGGTTTCTTCTTGCATTAATATCTAATGACATATATCTAGTGGTATTGTACATAATTATTTTGTTAATATGTTCTAAGCTTGTTTTTTGTGTTTGTTTTAAGTACTCTACTAATGCATTTATACTTGCAACAGAAAAAAGTCTTTTATCTATATCTTTTATAGGATTGTCATCATTATCAACTAAATTATAATTTTCTACTATTGTGTTTATATCTTCTGAAAAGAATTTATCGTTAAATCTTGTAAAATATATTTCGAATCTTTCTTTTATTTTGCTTATCTCTTCTGTGCTATCATACATCATGCAGTTTACAACTAATTCCGCAGGTGAATATCTTGCGATTTCGTCTAATACTAAAGGAAAGTTATTGTTTTCTTTTATCTCTGTACTATAAAAATCTCCTGTGGTTACATCACATACAGCAATTCCATAATATATCCCTTTTTTAACAATTGACATGATATAATTGTTTTTCTTTTCTTCTAACATATTAGATTCTATTACTGTACCAGGTGTAACAACACGAATAACACCTCTTTTTACAATTCCTTTAGCTGTTTTTGGATCTTCTAATTGTTCACATATTGCAACTTTATATCCTTTTGCAATTAGTTTTGAGATATAAATTTCTGCAGCATGGTGTGGCACACCACACATTGGTGCTCTCTCTGCTTGTCCACAATCCTTTCCGGTTAAAGTTAGTTCTAGTTCTCTTGATACTGTTATTGCATCATCAAAGAACATTTCGTAAAAATCTCCTAATCTATAAAAAAGTATACAATCTTTATATTCTTCTTTTGTTTCAAGATATCTTTGCATCATTGGTGAATATTCTGCCATTTGTATATTCCTTACCTTTCTATTTTAATCCTAATTCTTTTCATTTATCTTTTGTTACTACTATTTTCTTGATTCGTCATCTGGTTCGTCTTTTCCTGTTAGTTTTTCATAAGATTGTACTGTTATACTAGCTCTTCGTATTGTACTAATAGACACACCTAATTGCTTTGCAGCTTCTTTCTGAGTAGTTCCTAATTCATTTACCTGTGCTAATAAACTTTTAGCTTTTTCATATTTTTTCTCAGCTTCTGTTTTTTGACTACTTATTATTACTTCACCTTCATCATAATTTTCTAAAGTAGTCTGAATTAAAATTCTTTCTAATGGTTCAAATAAAGATGTATCATATTTAGCATTAGCTTTTTGCATTTTTCTTTTTGACAATTCCTTTGCTATTTCATATATTGGTTTATACTCTTCATCATTTTCTAGTTTAGCTAATTCTCTACTTATCGTTCTTGGAGGTATTCCATATTTAGTTGCCATATCTGTTTGACTTGCTTCATCTTCAATCATTTCTATAAATAGAGCCTTAAAATTTATATGTGAATAGTCTGGATGTCTTCTTGCTTCATATTCTATATATGATTTTTTTAATTCATCATCATTTGAATCATTAACATAAGTCACAATATTTTCTTTAAATGTTTGTAAATCTATATCCTCACCAGTTCTTAGATATAATTCTTTTGCTTCGTTTAATGTTTTTATTTCTCCGGCTAAAAGCCTCTCAACTATTTTTCCTAATCTTTCATCATCGATTTCTTTCCTTTGAAGTCCACTCTTGTTTTGGGCTAATATTTTTTCTAATTTTTCCCTTTGCTCTGTTCCCTCTGGAAATCTTTTCTTACATTTTTCAACGAATTTATTTCTATCCAATCCATAAATTTCTTCACATTCTCTAACAGATTGTCCATTTAGAACTGCAAGAAACATTTTTTCAAAATTATCTTCCATTTTGACCTCCAATTAAACATCCTTTCAAATACCACATATGTTCAGAGACAATTTTTAAGTCTATTATTTTATTTATTAAATCTTTATCTCCTTCAAATATAACAACCTTATTGCTATCAGTTCTTCCTGTTAGCATATTTGGATTATTTTTACTTGTTCCTTCTACTAAAACTTTTTGAATTGTTCCTACATATTTTTGGTTATTTTCTTCAATTTGACTTTCTACTAATTCTTTTAGTCTATCAAATCTTTTGTGTTTTATTTCTTCTGGAACTTGGTTTGGCATTTTATCTCCTGGAGTTCCAACTCTTCTTGAATATATAAACATATATACTTGTTCAAATTTTACTTTTCTTACAACATCTAATGTGTCTTCAAATTCTTCATCAGTTTCTCCTGGGAATCCAACGATAATATCTGTAGATAATGTTAAATTTGGTATTTTATTTTTCATCTTTTCTACTAAATTTAGATATTGATCTTTAGTATATTTTCTATTCATTTCTTTTAATACTTTAGTATTTCCAGATTGTAATGGTAAATGTATTAATTTACAAACTTTATCACAATCAGCTATTGCTTCTATTACATCATCTGTAAAATCTTTTGGATGTGGTGAAACAAATCTAATTCTTTCTATCCCATCAATTTTATTTATTGCTCTTAGTAATGTAGCAAAAGAATTTACACCTTCATATGCTTCAAATTCTATATTTTTTTCTTTTTCTACTCTTAAATATGAGTTAACATTTTGACCTAATAAAGTAATTTCTTTATATCCTTCTTTTGCAAGTTCTTTTACTTCATTAATTATGTCTTTTGGCATTCTACTTCTTTCTCTTCCACGTACATATGGAACAATACAATATGTGCAAAAATTATTACATCCATTCATTATTGTTACAGAAGCTTTTATATTGCTATCTCTTTTTATTGGTAAACCTTCGAAAATCTCACCATCTATATCTATAACATCTTTTACTTTTTCTCTTGTTTTTAATGCCTTAAATAAATCTTCTGGAAATCTATATAATGTATGTGTTCCAAATACTACATCTACAAATGGGTAACTTTGTTTTATTTTGTCTGTAATATGTTTTTCTTGCATCATACAACCACCAATAGCAATAATTGTTCCATTGGCTTCTTTTATTCTTTTTAATTCACCTAATTTTCCAAAAAGCTTATCTTCTGCATTTTCTCTTACACAGCATGTATTAAATAAGGCTATATCTGATTCTTCAAATTTCTCTGTTCTAGTATATCCCATTTCTTCTAGCATTCCACATAATTTTTCAGAATCATTTTCATTTAATTGACATCCCATTGTTAAAATGCAATATTTTAAATTTTTATTGTTTTTATTTAAATTCTTAATTTCATCTATATATTTTCTTTGCTCTTTTACTTTTTCCACGTTAAATCCTCCTATTGCCCCTATATTCTATATTATTTTCTAAGTTTTTTCAAGTGATTTTACGTTCAAGTTTATCCATAAGTAAACCTTTCCATAAAAAACAAACTGCGAGCTAAAATCTGTTATTAAGCCCACAGTTATAAATAATTCTCACCTATTTTTTTACACAAGAAAAAAGAAAATTATAACGATTTATAATTTTCTTATATATCTTATTGAATTCCATATTTCTTTTTAAATTTATCTGCTCTACCACCTGTTGTATCTTTTCTTAAATTACCTGTCCAGAATGGATGACATTTTGAGCAAACATCTACTTTTATAGATTCTTTTGTTGAGTTTGTTTCTATTACATTACCACAAGCACATGTAATTGTTGCAGCAGTATATTTTGGATGTATTCCTTCTTTCATTTATGTTCACCTCTTCCTTTTCTTCGTAAAATGCTGTATACTATCATAACACATATTTATTTATTTTTCAATACCTAAATTCTTTTTTATTTAATTTAGTTCATTTGTTGTTTGTTCTTGTTCTAGAATATATTGCCCAGATGTTTCTAGCTCTTCTTTTAAAGATGTCTTATTTACTAGTTTAAAAGTTATATTAAACAAACAAGCTATTATTAATATGATTAATCCAATTCTTTTCCAATATTTAGCTAGCATTTGGACCTCTCCTTCTTTCTTGAACTCATAGTTCTATTATACTATATTTTATTTTTTTGTCAATATTTTTAATGTTTATCGTATGTTTTGGTATTTTTTTGCTCATTTCGTGTAAAAATATTATAAAACATTTTTTAGTTCGAGAGGATTGAATTTATATGAAAAAGAAGATAATACTATTTTTTCTTATTTTATTTACAACAATTTGTTTTTCTGGATGTAGTAAAGAAGATGATACTAAAACAGAAGTTAATACTATAGAAGTTAATAGAACATCTACTGATATAAGTAATTTAAATTTAAATGATATATCAAATAATACAATTAATAATAATATTGTTTCTACCAATCAGGCTAATAATACATCTAATTCCTCTAACTCAAAAGTTTCAAATAAATCCGAAGAATTGTTAGCTCAATTTTCTACTAGAATATACTCTACAGATTCTGCTAGACAAAATAATTTAGAAATAACGTCTAAAAAATTAAATGGAACAGTTGTAAAACCTAATGAAACATTTTCTTTTACAAAAACTATTGGACCTTCCACTGTTGCTAAAGGATATGAGGAAGCAGATATTTATGATTCAAATGGAAATAAAATTAAAGGTTATGGAGGTGGGAACTGTCAGGTAAGTTCTACTTTGTATAATGCTGTCCAAAAGGTTTCTTCCCTTAAAGTAGTAGAAAGACATGAACATAGCAATACTGTTCCTTATGTAAAAGAAGGGCATGATGCTGCGGTAGCATATGGAAGTGTTGATTTTAAATTTAAAAACACAAATAATTTTAGTATAAAAATTTTAGTTGAAACTTCTAAAAAATATGTGGTAGTTAAATTAATGAAAATTTAATTCATATATTTCCTCCTTTGGCATATATTTTAGGAAAAGGAGGGGATTAAAATAAAAAAATTTGTTTATAAACTTTTAATTTCTATAATAATTTTTAGTTTAATATTAACCCCAATTTCTTGTTTTGCATATACTGATTCTTCATATGTTTGGTCTTCGCCAGAAATCTTAACTAGTGTTAATGCTGATGATCAATCACAATTAGTAGAAAATAGTCTAAATCTCACTTGTGGCAGTGCTATATTAATTGAGCAATCAACTGGTAAAATATTATATGAGCACAATGTGCATGAACAATTACGTCCTGCAAGTGTTACAAAAATAATGACTGTTCTATTAATTATGGAAGCAATAGATTCTGGAAGATTAAGTTATACAGACCAAATACCATGTAGCGAAAATGCAAGTTCAATGGGTGGTTCACAAATATGGCTTGATACAAAAGAAACTTTAAGTGTAGACGAAATGTTAAAAGCTATATGTGTTGTTTCTGCAAACGATTGTACTGTTGCAATGGCAGAATATTTGGCTGGTTCTGAAGAAAATTTTGTAGCACAAATGAATGCAAAAGCAAAAGAACTTGGAATGAATGATACTACTTTTAAAAATTGTCATGGTATAGATGAAGATGGGCATGTATCTTCTAGTTATGATATTGCTCTTATGTCTCGCGAACTTTTAGAAAAACATCCTGATATAACAAAATATACAACGATATATATGGATTCTTTACGTGATGGAAAATCTGAATTAGTTAATACAAATAAACTAGTTAGAAATTATAGAGGTGCTACTGGTCTAAAAACAGGTTCTACATCTCTTGCATTATATAATCTGTCTGCATCTGCAACTCGTGATGGTTTATCTTTAATTGCTGTAATAATGAAGGCTCCTACTACTAAAGATAGATTTGCAGAGGCAACTAAATTATTAGATTATGGTTTTGCAAATTATTCTTATAAAACTTTTTCTCAAAAAGGTGATGCTGTAAAAGAAATTCCAATATCAAAAGGCGTCTCATCATCTGTTTCTGCAGTACTTTCTACCGATGCAGGTGTACTTTTAAAGAAAGGTGAAGAAAGTAATATAGTACAAAATGTAAATCTACCTGAAGAAATAACAGCTCCAATTAATGAAGGTGATAAATTAGGTGAAATTTCTTATTCATTAAATGGTGAAACAATTGCAACAATTGATATAGTGGCCAAAAACAGTGTAGCAAAAATAGATTTACCACACATGTTACAATATGTTTTTAACTCGTGGATTAGTTAACTATATGCTATAACTAAATCAAGGAAGGGATTTGAGGAACGTCCCCAAATCCCTATTCTTCTTGTTTTATTTTCCCTGTTTTGTATGCTTCTAATAACTTGTTCAAATCTTGAATTTGTCCTTCTAATTTTTTGCCTATATCTGTATCTGCAATCTTTTTACGTTCAACCTTTTCTACGATTTGTTTTGTAGAATGTATATCTGTTTCATTTATAATTGCATCTTCTGTAGATGTAAATGGTTCATGTGCAGTAAGTAACAAACCATATGAATTATAAATTAAAGTATATCCTGCAATACCAGTAGTTTTTTGATAAGGTTTAGATAGTCCTCCGTCAATTATTAGTAGTTTTCCATTTGCTTTTATTGGACTTTCTCCATCTTTTAATTTTACTGGCATATGTCCACCTATAATTCTTCCCTCTTCTTCGTTTATTCCGAATTCTTTTAAAATATTCTTACAAACTTTTTCATCTTGTGCAAATTCATAAAATGGATTTTTTATTTCTTTTCTTAAATTCTTATCTTCTAAAAAATATCTTTCAAATGTTTTCATTGCATTTTTGCAAAATATTGGTGAATATTTCCCACACCATAGGTACCACATAAAATCCATTGCATTCGTTTTTTCTTCACCTTCATCTAAGTAAAAAGCTTTACGCGCAATTTCATCTATATAGTCCAAATACTCTTTGCCTTTTAGCTTTTTGTTTGTAAATTCTACTTCTACTAGATTTCCTAAATCATTCATTGGAACACAACCATGAATTAATAAATTTTGATTATATATTTTATAAATACTACCTTTTGTGTATAAAAAGTTTATATGCTTTTGCAATTTCTCGCTATTCTTAAAACTTTTTACTAATTTTTCTACAACTTCTTTTTCTTTTGCTGATAATTCATATGGTGAATCTTCATCTATTGTTGGAAAATCAGTATCTAGCAATTTATACGTATAGCCATTAATATCTATTGTACCATCTTTAAAATTTATTTTATCTAATAATAGCCTATCTTCCATTTCATATTCTGGATGTCTTTTAATTATTTCTGCCTCTAACTTAAACTGCATAATTGCTGCTGCCTTTTCCATTTTACCCATAAGTTCTATATCTAAGCCTTCTTCAAATTCTTCTGTATGTGAATGGAATATAGGCGCAACTTTATTTGTATATTGCTCCTTTGCAAATTCTGTCATCTTTCTTATATTTATTCCATAGCCTTCTTCTAAAATTGCCAAATTGCCATATCTTGCGCATATTCTTATTACATTCATTATGCATGCTGCATTTCCACATGCTGCTCCCATCCAAACAATGTCATGGTTTCCCCATTCTATATCTATTGAATGATATTTCATAAGTTTATCTATAATAATATCTGGTCCTGGACCCCTGTCATAAATATCTCCTATAATATGAAGATGATCAATGGATAATTGCTGAATTAATTTTGATATTTCTATTATAAAAGCTTCTGCTCTACCTAATTTTATTATTGATTCTATTATTTGTGTATAATATGTTTCTTTATCTTCCGACTCCATACTTCCATGTAATAACTCATCAATAATATATTCGTATCCTTTTGGCATTGCTTTTCTAACTTTTGACCTACTATATTTTGATGCTACTACTTTGCATAATTTTATTAACCTATATAAAGTGATTTTATAATATTCATATAGATTATCTTTATTTTCCTCTTTTAATAATTTCAATTTTTCCTCTGGATAATAAATTAATGTTGCAAATTGTCTTCTTTCACTACTTGTCATTGTATATTCAAAATTCTCATCAATCTTTGTTTTTATAACTCCAGAAGCATTTTTTAAAATGTGTAAAAATGATTCATATTCCCCATGTAAATCACTTAAAAAGTGTTCTGTACTTTTGGGTAAATTTTGAATTGCTTTTAAATTAATTATTTCTGTACACACTTCCTGTATTGTCGGAAATTTTTCCGATAGTAATTTTAAATATTTTAATTCTTGTTGTTCCATATTAATTCACCTAATTCTTTTATATAGCTTTACTCAATTCTTTATCTAAATACTCTTTAGCAAAATTATATACATTGCCTAAACTTTCCCTCGCTTTATTATTTGCTATATCAAATCTACTATATAATTTTGTAAGAAATTTATCTTCTTTTATCTTCTGTAAAGTGAATTTATAATTAAAATCATAAATATATGCAAAATGTGCTATAGCTAAATCTAGCCCTGAATTTATGTTCTTATAATTTATATATTTATCTTCAAAGAATTCTCTATATACTTCCTTATTAATACTTTGCTTTTCTATGTTGTTTCCATATAGTACATTCATATTTTCCATATTTAAAAAATAGAATATATCTAATTTATCTGCATCTCTTATTAGTTTAGTATGTAACAATTCTTTTTTTGTTAAATCTTTATCTATATTTAAATAGCCTTTATTATGATTTAATATCGCTTTTTTTATTATATTATCATATGTGTCTTCTGCTATAAATTTTCTAATTAATCCATCTTCAAATAGTACTTTCACACCATATTCTGCATGATTAACACTATCTTTATCCATAAAAGTATTATATATTCTTATTTGTTCAAATCTTCCAATGTCATGCAAAATACCTATTAATTCTGCTAATTTTACGTCTTCTTCATTTAACCTTAAATTTTCTGCTAATTGTTTGGCTTTTTGGCTTACTCTTTCTATATGAGAAATTTTTAATGCTATTTTTGGATCACTTGGATTATAGTTTTTTACATAATTTTTAAATTCTATTCTTGCGTTTTTTATATCTATATTCATTTGTACTTCCTCCGATAAAATTTTATCATATCTTCTTTTTTTGTCAAATTGATTGCTTTTTCATAATAACGTAATAAAGCGAACTTATATAATAGCTCGCTTTTTTAATCATCATCCATTTCTTCTGATGTAATTGTTGTTTCGTATTCAAATGGCCTTTTTACCTTTACTATTTTCTCTTTTTTAGTATTTACTTTTTCTTCTTTCTTTGTACATTTATTAATTAAATTATTAGCTTTTTCCATTATATCTGGAACATAATCTAGTAGTTTATCAACTGATGAAGAATGTTCTATAGGTAATAATTTTACATTTTCATTTTGTACTACTAAAAATGCTATTGGACTTATATTTACTGCAGCACCACTGCCTCCTCCAAATGGTAATTTATATTCTATAGACTCTTCTTTTTCTTTTTTGTTGTAGTTATCAATTGTTTCACTATTAAATTCACTACCTCCTGAAGCAAATCCAAAAGTTACTTTTGATAATGGGATAATAATTCCATTCTTCGTTTCTATTGGTTTTCCTACGATAGTATTAACATCTACCATGTCTTTAATACTATTCATGGTTGTATTCATAAGCCCTTCTATAGGATTTTCTTGCACTTTTATCAGCTCTCTTTCTTTTTAAAATTTCACACATTACACTAATAATATGTATAACTTTTATATTTATTATACTGTTTAAATAGATTTCATAATTTGTATTATTGGAATATCTCATATTTATTCCATATTTTCCATCATCTTTATCAATCATATTTTTAGCAAATATAATAGATAAAATAGTTGATAATATTACTGTTGCAAATGTCATTAAAAATATATTTTCACTTTGCATATTTATTTTGACATAAAGTTCTTCTACTTTTGTTATTTCAAGAATTTGCTTTAATTCATTTTTGTATGTTTTAATTTTTGATTTATTCATATTTTTTTCTAAATTTTCTAAAGTCATCTGCTTTTTTATAAATTTACTATCTAGTAAATTTATGTCTAAATAAGGTATTATCTTTAGCAATTTTAGTACTATTTTTATTTCTCCGTCTTTTCTTTGATTGTCTTTTATATATAAATTATTTATTTGTAATTGAATTGTAGTGGCTGCCAGTAATACTATTAAGCTACCTAATATTATTAATATAATAAAAAAAAATACTAGCATATTTCCACCTCTGCTAGTATTTTTTCCAAATTTTATTTATTTATACTATTTTTTTCTTTTTCTCTACGATTATATCTTCAAAAAGATCTTCTTGCTTTGTGTTTACTTTATCTCTTTTTGACATTTCTAGCAAACCACTAAATGCTGTTACTACTTCTTGTTTATTATGTTCTTTTAAAGAGAATAATTTATTAAATACAAATTTATTGTTTTTAATTAATGCTTTAAACATTTCTTTTACTTTACTTGCTACTGTATAATTATCTGTTATCGCAATTTTCTCTATATTCTCTGCATTTTTATTTATTTTTTCTTCGTTTTTCTCTAAAAGAGTTTTATATAAGTTCGGAATTAAGTCTTTATCATATTCTTTTTCTATGCGTTTTTTTGGTAATTCTATTTGTTCTTGGCTTCCTAAGAAAATCTTTGAGTTTTCTTCATAATTTACTTTTAGCTTTTTTATAATCTCTTTATATTTTTTATACTCAATAATTCTTTGTATAAGTTCCTCTTCTGTAAGTTCTTCTTCTGCTTCTTCTTGCTTTGGAAGTAAACTCTTAGATTTTAAATAGATTAATGTTGATGCCATTATTATAAATTCGCTTGCTATATCTAAATTCATTTCTTCCATTTGATTTAAATATTCTATGTATTGGTCTGCAATTTCATTTATTTTTATATCATAAATATCCATTTTATTTTTGTCTATTAAATGACATAATAAATCTAATGGTCCTTCAAAATTATCTATTTTTATCGCATATTTATTTGTTTCGAACATCAACATATTTGCCATAATTACTCCTCTATTTTTATATTGTCTCTTTTATATCCTTTTCTTAATAAATAATTTATAATATCTTCTTTTTCTGTATTATGTATTTTTTTATTTATTATATTCTGAGCAGATTGTTTTTCGAATTCTTCTAATTCGTCTATATGTTCACTTACATACTCTTCTAACACATCTCTTTTTATGCCTTTTGAATATAATTTATATATTATTTCTTTTATAGACATATTTTTTAAATTTTTGAATTCGGCAACTGCCCTTTCTATATAATTTTTATCATTTATATAGCCTGCTTCTTTTAGATATTCTATACTATCTTCTAGAAGGTCTTCATCTATTGTATTAAATTTTGTCCTTATTTCATTTTCTGTTCTCTTTTTATACATAATGTATTTTAAAATCTTCGTTTTTGTTTTGTCAAATTCTTCTATACTATACATTTTTATTCCTTACATTTTATTTTTTCTTTGGCTTTGCTTCTTCGTCTTCTACTAGTACTACTACGTCATCATCATCATTATTTTCTTCTTCATCACCTAAGCTTTTTTCAAAAGCTTTTTCGAAATTATCTCTTACTTTCTTTTCTACTTCTGCCATTATATCTGGATTTTCTGCTAAATATTTCTTAACATTTTCCCTTCCTTGTCCAATTCTATTTCCGTCATAACTGAACCAAGAACCACTCTTTTCGATTATGTCTAAGTTTACTGCCATATCTAAAATATTTCCTTCTTTAGAAATACCCTTACCATATACTATATCAAATTCTGCTTCTCTAAATGGTGGTGCTACTTTATTTTTTACAACCTTTACTCTTGCTCTACTTCCTGTTATTTCACCATCTTGTTTTATGTTTTCTATTTTTCTAATATCCATTCTAACTGAAGCATAGAATTTTAAAGCTCTACCACCAGTTGTTGTTTCTGGATTTCCAAACATAACACCTATTTTTTCTCTTAATTGGTTTATGAATATTAATACTGTTTTTGATTTATTTATTGCTCCTGCTAATTTTCTTAATGCTTGTGACATTAATCTTGCTTGTAGACCCATATGAGAATCTCCCATATCTCCATCAATTTCTGCTTTTGGAACTAATGCTGCAACAGAGTCTACTACAACTACATCTAATGCTCCACTTCTTACTAATGCTTCTGTTATTTCTAGAGCTTGTTCTCCTGTGTCTGGTTGTGATACTAGTAAATTATCTATGTCTACACCTAAATGTTTTGCATATACTGGGTCTAATGCGTGTTCTGCATCTATAAAAGCTGCTTCACCATTCATTTTTTGTGCTTCTGCAATTATGTGTAATGCTAAAGTTGTTTTACCAGAAGATTCTGGACCATATATTTCTATAATTCTTCCTCTTGGTACACCACCAATTCCTAATGCTATATCTAAACTTAAAGCTCCTGTTGGAATTGCTTCTACTTCCATTGCTTTAAATTCTCCTAATTTCATTACTGAACCTTTTCCAAATTGCTTTTCTATTTGACTCATTGCCATTTCTAACGCTTTTTTTCTTTCTAAGTTTTCTCCACTCATTATTTTTCCTCCTATGAACGTATGTTTGTTTTATTATATACTAATTTATTTTTTTGTCAATACTTTTTTTATCTTCTGTACCAATTTTCTATTCCATAAAAAATATTATATTGATTTGGATTAATCTCTCCTACTAGGCTTGTACTATAGATAACATTTACTTTGTTAAAATATAAACTAATATATGGAACATCATCTCTGTATATTTCAATTAATCTATTTGTATCTTCTTTTATTTTATTTTCGTCTGTTAAACTTAATAATTCGTTTAATAAATTATTGGCTTCTTCATTTTGATAGTTTGCTAAATTACCTGATCCGAAATAAGTAACTAAACTAGGTGATAATGAGCTATTTGTTCCTGTTATTATCATTCCATAGTTCCTATTGTTTAAAGCTGTTTGAAAATTTGTGGAATTTAATTTAGATACATTAACTTTAATTCCGATGTTTTCCAAACTACTTTTTATAATGTCTGCTACAGCAACTTGTGAGCTATTATCTGCATTTACTGTAAGATTTATGCTTAATCTTATTGTTCTATAGTTTTCAACCTTTTGCCAACTTCCATATTTATATGACCAACCAGCATCGATTAAAACTTGTTTCGCTTGGTCTGGATTATATCCTGTACTACTGCTGCCTTGGTCAAATGTCCAATTGCCATAATCTAATGGATTATCAGCTGTATAATATTTTCCGCCATATACACTTGTTACTATACTACTTTTATCTATAGCATATGATATTGCTTTTCTTACTTCCCATCTACTTAAAAATTCATCGTATGTGTTTAATGCAATAAAATCGTGTTCTCTGCCATAGAATTCTTTTTTATTATATCCTATCGTTCCAATATTATCTTCTATATTAATATTCTCTGTTGTTAATATGTCTATATTTCCTAATTTAAAAGCATTATAAGCTTCTCCCATTGATGAATATTTATTAACATTTATTGTATCTACTTTTGCATTCTTTTCTGATATATTCCACCAGCTAGTATTCTTTTTTAATACAACTGTGTTATCGGAATTTGACTCTATCTTATACATACCTGTACCAATTGGAGTATTATTTTTTTCTGTATTTTGTATATCTTGACCTGCAAAATAGGTACTTGAAACTATTGGAAAGATTAAATTATATTCAAAAAATGGTATTATTGTATCTAGGTTTATTCTTATACTATAATTATCTATTATATCTACACTTGTAACATGTTGTACATTATAACTATATATTGAATTTATTTGTTTTAATGTTTCTATTGTATATTTTACATCTTGTGCTGTAAAACTGCTTCCATCCTGCCATTTAACATTATTTCTTAATTTTAGTATATAAGAAGTATCCCCTGATTTTGCCCATTCTGTAGCTAAACATGGTTGTAACTTATAATTCTCATCTAATTGTAATAATGGCTCAAATACTAATTTTGTTATTTCTTGCACGTTTCTATTATTGCTTATTAGTGGATTTATTGTATCATAACTTACAATTTCCATTCTTAGATCTGTAATAGTTTGATTTGTTTGAGCTGTTGTTTGATTTTCTGTATTTTCTGAATTAGACTTATTGTCTTCGTAAATCATATAAACTGCTACTCCAACAATTATAATTACAGCTATAAAAAATATATATTTAATAACATTTGACTTCATTTTTCTCTCCGTTTACCTTTGTATTTTTACTTCTTTATAATATATTACTTTTGTATTTTTTTCAAGATGTTTTTGTATATATGAAAACAAAAAGAGGACTATATAAGCCCCCTAATTTATTCTATTTTCTTGATTCTATTATTAGCTTCATGCCAGTTCTGTCTTCTCCTTCTACTTGAACCTCTGCAAATGCAGGTATACAAACTAAATCTACCCCTGCTGGTGCTACAAATCCTCTTGCAATTGCTACTGCTTTTACAGCTTGATTTAATGCTCCTGCACCTATTGCTTGCATTTCTGCTTTGTTATTTTCCTTTACCAAACCTGCTATTGCACCTGCAACTGAATTTGGATTTGATTTTGATGAGATTTTTAAAACTTCCATTTTTTGCCTCCTATAATTTATTTTTTAGTTCATCTTGTGACTGATATATTTATATTATATATGGAAAATAATGTAAAGATGTTTTTCCATTTTTTAGGAGGTTTGCATCGCGTAATTTAACACGTTTCGACATTTATCTATTATTTATCCTAATAATTTCTTCTGTTCGATTTGTTTCATCATTAATTTTAAAAACGCATCCATTTATCATTGCTTCACTATCAGCTAATTTATATCTCTCTGGTAAAGATGTTACGAATCGCTTAAAAGAAACATCTATATCCATTCCTATAACTGATTTTTTAGGTCCAGTCATTCCAATATCCGTTATATATGCTGTTCCTTTTTCTAGTATTTGCTCATCTGCTGTTTGAACATGTGTATGTGTTCCATATACTATAGTATATTTTCCATCCATATAATATCCCATCGCAATTTTTTCTGCTGTGGCTTCTGCATGAAAATCTAGTACAAATATATCTGCTTGATTTTTTAATTTATTATATATGTCATTTGCAACTATAAATGGATTTTCTGATAAAATTCCCATAGATGTTCTTCCTATTAAATTTATGACAGCTATTCTTTTATTGTTTTTGTTAACTATACTATAATCATTACCAGGCAATCCTTTTGTATAATTAGCTGGTCTAACAATTCTTTTATCATCAATAAAAGAAAAAATATCTTTCTTTCCCCACGTATGGTTTCCCATTGTTATTACATCTGCTCCAGCATTTATTAAAGAATCAAAAATCTTTTTAGTTATTCCCATTCCTCCTGCTGAATTCTCACCATTTATTATGCAAAAATCTATATCATATTTTGCTTTTAGTTTTGGCAACTCTTTTACAATTTTCTTTACGCCAATTTCTCCTACAATATCGCCTATTGCTAAAATATTCATAATCTACCTTCTTTCTTATTCCGTTATATTATATAGTAGGTTTTATGTTATTTCAAGTTTTAATATTATTTCTACATAAATATAAAAAAAGTAGCATCTCTGCTACTTTTTTATTTTGCATAATCTATAACTCTTGTTTCTCTTACTAGGTTAACTTTTATTTGTCCTGGATAATCCATTTCTTTTTCTATTTTTTCAGAAATATTTCTACCTAGTAATACCATTTGACTATCAGAAATTTTATCTGGTTTAACAATAATTCTTATCTCCCTACCAGCTTGGATTGCATAAGATTTATCTACACCATCAAATGAATCAGCAATAGATTCTAATTCCTGTAGTCTCTTTATATATGCTTCTAAAGTTTCACGTCTTGCACCAGGTCTTGATGCAGATATTGCATCTGCTGCTTGTACTAAAACAGCTTCTATCGTTTGTGGTTCTACATCTCCATGGTGTGCTTCTACAGCATTTATTACTGCAGGATTTTCTTTGTATTTCTTTAATACTTCAACACCTATTTCAACATGAGTACCTTCCATATCATGGTCTAAAGCTTTACCAATATCATGCAATAAACCAGCTCTTCTTGCAAGTTTTGGATCTAAGCCTAATTCTTCTGCCATGATTCGTGCTAAGTTTGAAACTTCTATAGAGTGATTTAAAACATTTTGACCATAACTTGTTCTATATTTTAATTTTCCTATTAGTTTAATCAAATCTGGATGTAAGCCCATAACTCCAGTTTCTAAAGTTGCTCTTTCTCCTTCTTCTTTAATAGTTTCTGCTAATTCTTCTTTAGCTTTTTCTACCATTTCTTCTATTTTTGAAGGATGTATTCTTCCATCATCAATTAATTTTTCTAGAGCAATCCTTGCAACTTCTCTTCTTAATGGGTCAAAACCTGAAAGTACTACAGCTTCTGGAGTATCATCAATAATTAAATCTACACCTGTTAATGTTTCGATAGCTTTAATATTTCTTCCTTCTCTTCCTATAATTCTACCTTTCATATCATCATTAGGAAGTGAAACTATTGAAACAGTAGTTTCTTGTGAATGGTCTGCAGCACATTTTTGAATAGAATATCCAATAATTTCTTTTGCCATCTTATCTGCTTGTTCTTTAAATTGTTGTTCTTTCTCCTTTATTAAGATAGCTTTTTCGTTAGTTATTTGCTCATCAATTTCTTTTAATAATTGATTTTTAGCTTCTTCTGAGCTTAAATTAGATATTCTTTCTAATTCTTCTCTTTGCTTAGAAATAAGTTTTTCCAAATTTAATTTTTCATTTTCTAGATCTTGTCTTTTTGCTTCTAAATCTTTTTCTTTCTTTTCCAAATTATCTGACTTTTTGTCTATATTTTCTTCTCTTTGGAATAATCTTTTTTCTTGACTTTGTATTTCGCCTCTTCTTTCTTTAATCTCCTTATCCAATTCATTTCTTGCGTTCATAATTTCTTCTTTTGCTTTAAAAATTTCTTCTTTTTTCTTGTTTTCTGCATCTTTATTAGCATTTTCTAATATTTTTTTTGCTTCTTCTTCAGCACTTTGAATTTTAGATTCTGCTATTTTCTTTCTATAAGCAACACCTATAAAAAAGAAGATAACAGCAGAGATTACAATAGAAGCGATAATGATTCCTATATTCATAACCCCTCTACCTCTTTCTATTAAATTTTCAATGTACAGTGTAAATATATATAAAACTTAAAAAATATATTTTTACTCACAATATAATTTTATCTTTAATATGCAATACTGTCAAGGTTATTTATGTAAAATATTTTTATTCTTTATTAAATCCAATACACAAAAAAAGGCAAGGTCTTATAACAAACCTTACCTTTAATTCGTTTTAAATTTTATCTTACTTTATTGTTTATTTCTTCTTTCATTCTTTCTAGGAATTCTTCCTTATTTACTTGTCCTAAATCTCCTTCTTTTCTAGATCTTACAGCAACTGCATTTGCTTCTATTTCTTTATCTCCCACAACTAACATATATGGTATTTTTTGTAATTGTGCTTCACGAATTTTATATCCTATTTTTTCGTTTCTGTCATCTACTTCAATTCTAATTCCTGCTTTTCTATATTCTTCTTCTATCTTTCTAGCATATTCTAATTGTGCATCAGAAATTGGTAAAATTTTTGCTTGTGTTGGTGCAATCCATAATGGTAATGCTCCTTTTGTCTCTTCTAATAAGAATGAAATAAATCTATCAGAAGAACCTAAAATTGCTCTATGAATTACAACTGGTCTATGAGCCTTTCCATCTTCACCTATATATTCCAAATTAAATCTTTCTGGTAATGCAAAATCTAATTGACATGTTGGAATTGTAACATCATGATTTAATGCTGTTCTTATTTGAATATCAATCTTTGGTCCATAGAATGCTGCTTCTCCTTCTGCTTCGTAAAAATCAATATTTAATTCTGTTAATATTTCTCTTAATTGACTTTCTGCTGTCTCCCACATTTCATCGTTATCAATATATTTTTCTTTATTAGCTTTATCTCTTAAAGATAATCTAAATTTAAATGCTGATGCTGGGAATCCAAAGTCTTTTTGATATACTTCAAATATTAAGTTTATAACTTTTCCAACTTCTTCTTTTATTTGGTCTGGTCTTACAAATAAATGAGCATCATTTTGGCACATTTCTCTAACTCTTTCTAATCCGCAAACACTTCCACTTGCTTCATATCTAAAGTCATGTGCAAGCTCACCAATTCTAATTGGTAAATCTCTATATGAATGTAATTTATTTTTATAAATTAACATATGATGTGGACAGTTCATTGGTCTTAATACCATTTCTTCATTATCCATTTTCATTACTGGGAACATATCTTCTTTATAGTGATCCCAGTGGCCACTTGTTTTATATAATTCTACATTTGCAAGTGATGGTGTATATACATGTTTATATCCAAGTTCAATTTCTTTGTCTTGAATATATCTTTCCAAAATTCTTCTTATTGTTGCCCCATCTGGTAAATACATTGGAAGTCCAGATCCAACAAGTTCATGTGTCATAAATAAGTCTAATTCTCTACCTATTTTTCTATGATCTCTTTCTTTTGCTTCTTGTAATAAATTTAAGTAATCTTCTAACT